>NZ_NHON01000022.1 GCF_002195995.1 Inquilinus limosus | reverse complement strand
CCCGTCGCGTTGGCGACGGGAGGGTGAGGGGGGCGGGCCCCGGCGCCTACTCCCCCGCCGCCCTCCGGGCCGCGGCGGCGCCCTCGCCGGTCAGCTGCAGGAAGATGTCCTCCAGATCCGTCTCCTCGGTGGACAGGTCGGCGATGCGCATGCCGGCCTGGTCCATCAGGGTGAGGAGGTCGCCCAGCCGGGTCTCGCTGGGCCGGTAGCGCACCACCAGCCGGGTGGCGCCGGCCAGCTCCATGCCCCGCGCGGCGAGGGCCGGCGGCAGCGCGTCCAAGGGCTCGCTCAGGCTCACCACCAGGGTCTTGCTGTCGACGCTGGACAAGAGGTTGGCGGTGCTGTCGCAGGCGACGATGCGGCCCTGATCGATGATCGCGATCCGGTCGCACAACTCCTCCGCCTCCTCCAGGTAATGCGTGGTCAGCACGATGGTGGTGCCGGCCCGGTTCAGCGCCCGGACATGGGCCCACAGGCTGCGCCGCAGCTCGATATCGACGCCGGCGGTCGGCTCGTCCAGCACCAGCACCGGCGGCGAATGCACCATCGCCTTGGCCACCATCAGCCGCCGTCGCATGCCGCCCGACAGCGTCCGGGCATAGGCGTCGGCCTTGTCGGCCAGCCCGACCGCCTGCAGCAGCTCCGCGGTGATCCGCTCCCCCTTCGGCACGCCGTAGAGGCCGGCCTGCAGGTCCAGGAGCTCGCGCGGGGTGAAGAACGGGTCGATGTTCAGCTCCTGCGGCACCACGCCGATCGCGGCCCGCGCCTGGCGCGTCGCCCGGCCGATGTCGAAGCCCCAGATCCAGGCGTCGCCCGCGGTCTTGGTGACCAGGCCGGCCAGGATGTTGATCAGCGTCGACTTGCCGGCGCCGTTCGGGCCCAAGAGGCCGAAGATCGAGCCTGCCGGGATGTCGAGGTCGATCGGGTGCAGCGCCAGCTTGTCCGGCTGCCGGTTGCGCCCGCGATAGGTCTTGGTCAGCCCGCGCAGCCGGATGGCGCTCTCCGGGGCGGCGTTCGGCGGCTCGGCGGCCATGGGTCCGTGCGAAATGGTTGATCGGCTTGGCGCCATGGGTATCATCCGGCCGGAATCCGGGCAATCATCGCCCGTCCGCCCTTGCCGCCAGGAATTCCGAGCCATGCAGCCCGCAGCCACCCAGCCGTCCGATGTGATCGAGGTCGACCGCGATGTCGAGACCGTCGGGTGCGACGGCGGCGGCGGCCCGCTGGGCCACCCGATGGTCTACTACCCGATCGGGCATGAGCACGAGGTGGTGTGCAACTATTGCGGCCGCCGCTTCGTCCGCAAGGCCAACCGCCACGGCCACTGACCCCGCGGAGGGCGCGATGACGCCCGAAACGGTCGAGGATTTCTGCCTGACCCTGCCCGGCGCGATGCTGAGCGTGCAGTGGGGCGGCGCCCATGTGTTCAAGGTCGGCGGCAAGATCTTCGCCATCCTGGCCGGGATGTCGCGCGGCGAGCCCGAGGCCTGGTTCAAGGCGTCGGAGTTCTCCTACATCCTCTTGGTCGAGCAGCCGGGCATCCGCCCGGCGCCCTATCTGGCCCGCGCCAAATGGGTGGCGGCGGCGCTGGACGCCCTGCCGGCGGACGACCTGCAGGCCTATCTGCGCGAGGCGCACCGCCTGGTCCTGGCCAAGCTGACCCGGGCGGCCCGGGCGGAGATCCTCGGCCCCGCGTGACGGATCGCGGGCTTCCGATCCGGCCGCCGCTCCTGTAAGAGGCGGGACCCGTTCCGAGCGCCCGAGGGGCCATGTCGCGCGAGCCGATCTTCAATGTCCCGCCGATCACGCTGTGGCTGAGCGTCGTCATGGTCGCGGTCTTCGCCGCGCTGCACCTGCTGCCGGAGGCGGTGTGGGCGCCCGTCATCGACCGCATGGCCGTGGTCCCGGCCTATTTCGGCTATCTCGGCCAGTTGCCGCCGCTCGACGCCCTGTCCGTGGTCGCGTCGCTGGTGTTCTACGCGCTGGTCCATTACGAGCCGATCCATCTGATCGCCAATCTGGGGTTCTTCCTGGCCTTCGGCAGCGTCTGCGAGCGGCAATACGGGCCGCGGCGCTACACCGTGCTGCTGCTGGTCACCACCGTGGCCGCCGCCCTGGCGCAGATCGCCGCGAGCTGGGGCGAGCAGACCACGCTGATCGGCGCCTCCGGCGCGGTGTCGGGCTGCATCGGCGCCTTCTGCCGGATCGCGCTGGCCCGGCATGACCCGGCTGGCCGCCGGCTGGCCCTGAACCTGATCGGCTTCACCATCATCGCCAACGCCCTGTTCGCCGTGATGGGCGGCGGCTTCATGGGCGTGGACGCCCAGATCGCCTGGCAGGCGCATATCGGCGGCTTCCTGGCCGGGCTGCTGCTGGGCGCGCCGCGGCGGGCCTGAGCGGCCAGCCCGACCAGGGGCGTGACGCGGCGGCCACAGCCGTGCAGGGGCGTCACAATCCTGCAGACTCCACGTTGCAGCCCGAGGACGCCCCGCCTATATGCACGGGGAAGCAAGAGCCGCCCGCGGGCGGCATGGAAACATTGGGGGTCCCGGCGGTGCCTCACCGAGGGCCAGCCGCGACCTGCTGAAGGAATGAGGAAGAGATGAGCAAAGTCATCGGTATCGACCTCGGCACGACCAATTCCTGCGTCGCCATCATGGATGGGGCCCAGGGCCGGGTGATCGAGAATGCGGAGGGCGCGCGCACCACGCCGTCGATCGTCGCCTTCACCGAGTCGGGTGAGCGGCTGGTCGGCCAAGCGGCGAAGCGCCAGGCCGTGACCAACCCCGAGAACACCATCTTCGCGGTCAAGCGCCTGATCGGCCGTCGCTACGACGACCCGATGACCCAGAAGGACAAGGGCCTGGTCCCGTACCAGATCGTGTCCGGCGACAATGGCGATGCCTGGGTCGAGTCGCGCGGCCAGAAGTACGCGCCGAGCCAGATTTCCGCCTTCACCCTGATGAAGATGAAGGAGACGGCCGAGGCGTTCCTGGGCGAGAAGGTGACGCAGGCCGTCATCACCGTCCCGGCCTATTTCAACGACAGCCAGCGCCAGGCCACCAAGGACGCCGGCAAGATCGCCGGCCTCGAGGTGCTGCGCATCATCAACGAGCCGACGGCGGCCGCCCTGGCCTATGGCCTGGACAAGAAGGCGACCGGCACCATCGCGGTCTACGACCTCGGCGGCGGCACCTTCGACATCTCGGTGCTGGAGATCGGCGACGGCGTGTTCGAGGTGAAGTCGACCAACGGCGACACCTTCCTGGGCGGTGAGGATTTCGACGCCAAGATCATCGACTACCTGGCCGAGGAATTCAAAAAGGAGCAGGGCATCGACCTGCGCAAGGACCGGCTGGCCCTGCAGCGCCTGAAGGAAGCGGCCGAGAAGGCGAAGATCGAGCTGTCCTCCTCGGTCCAGACCGAGGTGAACCTGCCCTTCATCACCGCCGACGCGTCCGGCCCGAAGCACCTGAACATCAAGCTGACCCGGGCGAAGCTCGAGGCGCTGGTCGACGACCTGATCCAGCGCACGGTCGAGCCGTGCCGCGCCGCGCTGAAGGATGCCGGCCTGAAGGCCAGCGAGATCGATGAGGTGATCCTGGTCGGCGGCATGACCCGCATGCCCAAGGTCATCGAGACGGTGAAGCAGTTCTTCGGCAAGGACCCGCATCGCGGCGTGAACCCGGATGAGGTCGTGGCCGTCGGCGCCGCCATCCAGGGCGGCGTGCTGAAGGGCGAGGTCAAGGACGTCCTGCTGCTCGACGTCACCCCGCTGTCGCTGGGCATCGAGACGCTGGGCGGCGTGTTCACCCGGCTGATCGAGCGCAACACCACGATCCCGACGAAGAAGAGCCAGACCTTCTCGACCGCCGAGGACAACCAGACCGCGGTGACCATCCGTGTGTTCCAGGGCGAGCGCGAGATGGCCGCCGACAACAAGATCCTCGGCCAGTTCGACCTGGTCGGCATCCCGCCGGCCCCGCGCGGCATGCCGCAGGTCGAGGTGACCTTCGACATCGACGCCAACGGCCTGGTCAATGTCAGCGCCAAGGACAAGGCGACCGGCAAGGAGCAGGCGATCCGCATCCAGGCCTCGGGCGGCCTGTCGGACGGCGACATCGACAAGATGGTCAAGGACGCCGAGGCCAATGCCGCCAGCGACAAGAAGCGCCGCGAGGCGGTCGAGGCCAAGAACCATGCGGACGCCCTGATCCATTCGACCGAGAAGCAGCTGGCGGAGTTCGGCGACAAGGTCGACGCGTCCGACAAGGCCGCGGTCGAGACCGCGATCGCCGACCTGAAGTCGGTGGTGACCGGCGACGACGCCGAGCAGATCAAGGCCAAGACCGACGCCCTGGCCCAGGCGGCGATGAAGATCGGCGAGGCCATGTACAAGGCCAGCCAGGAGTCGGGCGCGGCGCCGGAAGGCGGCGAGCAGGCCTCGGCGAAGCCGGATGACGGCGTGGTCGACGCCGATTTCGAGGAAGTCGACGACGACAAGAAGAAGAAGTCGGCGTGACCGCGGTCGCATGACCACGACACACCGATAAGGGCAGATATCGCCCCCGCGAGGGTCCGTGACGGACCGCGCGGGGGCGGTTTTTCATCCGGGCCGGGGCTGTCATGGCTCTCCCGGTTCGGCACGAGGACGGCATGGCGAAGCAGGACTTTTACGATCTTCTGGGGGTCGCGCGCGGCGCCGGCGCGGACGAGATCAAGAAGGCCTACCGCAAGCTGGCGATGCAGTATCACCCGGACCGCAACCCGGGCGACCACGCCGCCGAGCACAAGTTCAAGGAAATCAACGAGGCCTATGACGTCCTGAAGGACGAGCAGAAGCGCGCCGCCTATGACCGCTTCGGCCACGCCGCCTTCGACGGCAGCGGCGGCGGGCCCCGCGGCCCGGGCGGGGCCGACTTCTCCGGCGGCTTCGCCGACATCTTCGAGGAGATGTTCGGCGACTTCATGGGCGGCCGCCGCGGCGGTGGCGGCCAGCGCGCCCAGGCGGGCCGCGGCGCCGATGTCCGCTTCAACCTCGAGATCACGCTGGAGGAGGCGTTCCTCGGCAAGCAGGCCACGGTCAAGGTGCCGTCCTCGGTCGCCTGCGAGGTCTGCGACGGCTCGGGCGCCGAGCCCGGCAGCCAGCCGGTGACCTGCCCGACCTGCGGTGGCGCCGGCCGGGTCCGCGCCTCCCAGGGCTTCTTCACGGTCGAGCGCACCTGCCCGGGCTGCGGCGGCCAGGGCCGGGTGATCAAGAACCCGTGCCGGAACTGCAGCGGCTCCGGCCGCGTGCGCAAGGACAAGACGCTGAAGGTCGACATCCCGCCGGGGGTGGATGACGGCACCCGCATCCGCCTGTCGAACGAGGGCGAAAGCGGCATGCGCGGCGCCCCGCCCGGCGACCTGTACATCTTCCTGTCGGTGCGGCCGCATGCGCTGTTCCAGCGCGACGGCGCCGACCTGTTCTGCAAGGCGCCGATCCCGATGGCCACGGCGGCGCTGGGCGGGCCGATCGAGATCCCGGCGATCGACGGCGGCCGGGCCAAGATCACGGTGCCGGCCGGCACCCAGTCCGGCGCCCGGTTCCGCCTGCGCGGCAAGGGCATGTCGGTGCTGCGCTCCGCCGGCCGTGGCGACATGTATGTCGAGCTGCAGGTCGAGACCCCGGTCAACCTGACCAAGCGCCAGCGCGAGCTGCTCGAGGAGTTCGAGCGCGAGGGCGGCGGCGGCACCAGCCCGGAGAGCCAGGGCTTCTTCGCCAAGGTGAAGGAGTTCTTCAAGGAATAGCGGCGGCGCAAGCCGGACCGCCATTCCTCCTTTCTGTCATCGCCGGGCTTGACCCGGCGATCCAGGGGCCGCAAAGAGCCGATGCGTCCTTTTTCCGGACGCCCGGACCATTGAAGGACCCTGCCGCATGACCGCCGGCGACACCCCACGCCCCGCCGAGGGCCCCGTCAGGATCGGCGTCACCGGTGCCGCCGGCCGGATGGGCCGGATGCTGATCCAGGCCGTGCTGGACACGGCGGACGGCTCGGTGGCGCTGCATGGCGCGGTCGAGCATGAGGGCAGCGCCGCGATCGGCCAGGATGCCGGCCTGCTCGCCGGACGCCCGGCCTGCGGCATCACCGTCTCCGACGACCCGGTGCAGCTCTTCGCCACCGCCGATGCGGTGGTCGACTTCACCCGGCCCGAGGCCTCGGTCCGCTTCTCCGCCCTCGCGGCCCAGGGCAAGGCGGTGCATGTCGTCGGCACCACCGGCTTCTCGGCCGAGCAGCTGGCGGCGCTGGGACGGGCGGCGCGCCACACGCCGGTGATCCAGTCCTTCAACATGAGCCTGGGCGTGAACCTGCTGGCGGCGCTGGTGCGCCAGGCCGCCCGCGCGCTGGATGCCGGCTGGGACATCGAGGTGGTGGAGATGCACCACCGCCACAAGATCGACGCCCCCTCCGGCACCGCCATCCTGCTGGGCCGCGCCGCCGCCGAGGGCCGTGAGGTCGACTTCGACGCCGTGAAGGCGATCGACCGCGACGGCAGGCGGCCGGAGGGCGCCATCGGCTTCGCCACGCTGCGCGGCGGCGACGTGGTCGGCGAGCACAGCGTGATCCTGGCCGGGGCCGGCGAGCGCATCGAGCTGACGCACAAGGCCACCGACCGCGGCATCTTCGCCCGCGGCGCGCTCAAGGCCGCCCTGTGGGGCCGCGGCCGGGCGCCCGGCCTCTACTCGATGACCGATGTGCTGGGGCTGAGCTAGAGCGGAGTGAACTGAGGGCCGCGGCCGACCGGATGTCGAGCGTTTTCGCGTAGCCTCTCCCGCCGGACGCGGGAGAGGTCGACAGCGCGCAGCGCTGGCGGGTGAGGGCTGGTCCCGGCCTCGACGAACTCCCCTCACCCGGAGCCGCTTCGCGTCTCCGACCTCTCCCGCAAGCGGGAGAGGCAAAAATTTGCTGCCCGCTCTAGGCCCCGGCACACAGCGGCGGCCGGCGGTCGATCCAGGGCTGCGCCGCTTCCAGCTGGGTCGCCAGGCGCAGCAGCGTCGCCTCGTCGCCGCCGCGGCCGGCCAGCTGCACCCCGACCGGCAGCCCGTCCGGCGTCCAATGCATCGGCAGCGACAGCGCCGGCAGGCCGGACAGGTTGAACGGGAACATGAACACCGCATCCGACCACAGCGCGTTGTAGGCGTCGTAGTCGGTCATGGTCATGTCCCAATGGCCGAAGGGCCGGGGCGGCTGGGTCAGGGTCGGGGTCAGGACCGCGTCGAAGGGCAGCAGCTGCCCGACCAGGATGCGGCCGAACTGCCGCAGCGCCTCGACATCGGCCGCGTGCCCGACGCCGCTGATCGACCGGCCGCGCTCGATCGCCGCCCAGGTGATCGGCTCGACCTCTTCCGGCGTCACCGGCCGCCCCGCCACCGGCTCCAGCGCCGCGAACATCGCCGCCGTCTGCACCGCCCCCATGCGGGTGTAGGCGGCCCAGGCCGTCGGCGCGTCGAAATCGAGATCGATCTCTTCCACCGTGTGGCCCAGCCCCTCCAGCAGCCGCGCCGTGCCACGCAGCGCTGCCGTCACCTCCGGATGGACCGGCTTGCCGTCCGGCGCCCGGGTGACCATCGCAAGGCGCAGCCCCTTGGCCGGCTGCCGCGCCGCCTCGGCCCAGCTGCCGGATGGTGTCGCCGGGGTGTAGGGGTCGCCCGGCGTGCCACCGGCCACGGCGTCGAGATAGGCAGCGGTGTCGCGCACGGTGCGCGAGACGCAGAGGAAATTCGCCCCGCCATACCAGACATCGACCGCGCCGGGGGCGGAGGAGACCCGGCCGCGCGATGGCTTCAGCCCGACCAGGCCGCAATTCGACGCCGGCACGCGGATCGAGCCGGCGCCGTCGGAGGCTTCGGCCAGCGGCAGCAGCCGCGCCGCCACCGCCGCGGCGGCCCCGCCGCTGGAGCCGCCGGAGGTCACATCCGCGCGCCAGGGATTGTGGGTGCGGCCATACAGTCGCGGCTCGGTCGAGATGCACCAGCCATTCTCCGGCACGTTGCTGCGGCCGAGGATGCTGAAGCCGGCCTGCTTGACCCGCCGGGTCGATTCGCCGTCGACGGGGGCGGGCAGGTCCCGCAGCCAGGCGCAGCTGGCGGTGGCCGGCACGCCCTGCCATTGCGAGCCGAGATCCTTCAAGAGGAACGGCACCCCGGCGAAGGGGGCGCCTGCCGGGGCGTGCGCCGCCGCCTGCCGCCCGAGGTCGTAGGCCTTGATGGTGACGGCGTTGAGCTGCGGGTTCAGCCGCTCGATCGCCGTGATCGCGGTCTCCGCCAGCTCGGCCGCGGAGACGTCGCCGTCGCGCACCCATTCGGCCAGCCCCAGCCCGTCGCGCGCCGCGTAATCTCGGATCAGGGCCTCGGTGACGATGGCCATCTGTCCCTCCCTGCTTTGACAGAAGGCTAGCATGGGGCCCGGGACCGGCAACGCCAACCGGTTGCGGAGCTGTCATGACGGCCCTGGGCAGCTGTTTGCCGCCTATGTCGAGAGCTGCTGATCCACAATCCGTGAGTAGCGCAGCCGATGGGCCGTCTTCCTCAAAAATGGCGCGCGAGAATTCTAGAGACTGGGTGACAGCCCGCCATCGATCCGCAGATTGATGCCAGTTATGTACCCTGCGATCGGGCTGGCGAGGAAGGCGATGGCATCCGCAATTTCGTCCAGCCGACCGACCCGGCCAACGGGGACCTGAGCGAACATCGGCAGGACAGCACGCTCGATATCCTCCCATGGTGCGTTCCTGTCCGCCACTCCGCGCTCCGCCGCAACTTCACGGAAGCGGGCATCGAGCGTGGAACTGTGTATCGTGCCCGGAGAAACGGCATTTACCGTGACGCCGTCGGCCGCCACCGCCTTCGCCATCGAGGCCGTCATGGCGTTCATGGCCGCCTTGCATGCCGAATAGTCCGGCGCAGACGGTGGCGGCATCGTTGCGGCAACGCTCGATATGTTGATCACGCGTCCCCATCTGGCTCGCTGCATCTTGGGCAACAGCCGCGTGGTGATCCTAAGGGCAGCCAGGACATTGCGATCATAGGCGGACGCCCAGGAGGCGGGCCGTGGATCTATCCAGCTCTGCCTGGAACCGTCCGAGCCTCCCGCGTTGTTGACCAGGATGTCGATGGGGCCAGCGAGCCCTTCTGCCTCATCGACCAATCGCTGCACCTCGTCGTCATGCGTGAGATCCCCAACGACGATATGGGCATGTCCACCCTGCGCAATGATGGCATCGGCAACTTGCTCTGCCCGAGCTCCATCTCGACCGTGAACGATGATGATCGCCTTCTCCAGGGCGAGCTTCCTGGCAATTGCTTCACCAATTCCCTTGCTACTCCCCGTGATCAGCGCCTTCTTGCCATTCAATTGTAAATCCATCGCTGGAAACCCACTCTACAGTGCTGATGGCTTTGTAGGTTGAGCAGGATGATGGACGAGACAAGTACGCACTTTTATGTGCCTACCGCGCATGAGGAACGGGAAGTGTGTCTCGGGCCGGAGGGTTCAGTTTCGCACGTGGCCAGAGTGATACGGATGATACAAGGACGCTGGAAGTTGCCAATTCTCTTCCGGCTCTACGCCGATCCTTCGATTCGCACCTTGCAGTTGAAGCGGGACTTACCAGGCATCTCGCAGAAAATGCTGACGCAGCATCTTCGTGAACTGGCGGACGACCGACTTATCGAAAGAGTAGATTTTGGCGAGAAGCCCCTGCGTGTCGAATATCAATTGTCAGAGATGGGCAGGCAACTGCTGCCCGTGCTGATAGCGACGCGCAATTTCTCGGTCCGCCATCCGGTTTAGTGGCCCTCGCCGTCTCTGGCGCACTTTTGCGAGGCCTGGCTTTTCCCGGGTGCCATTTACGCCGCTGGCCAGAATGTGATCTAGGCTGCTTCGGCGCCGGTCAGCCCGGCCTCCCAGGCCAGCAGGGCCTGCTTCTTGGTCGGGCCCCAGCGGTAGTTGTGGAGGATGCCGCTGGCGCGGATCACGCGGTGGCAGGGGATCAGCACCGACACCGGGTTGGACCCGACCGCCCCGCCCACCGCGCGGCTGGCGGACGGGCGGTCGATTGCAATGGCAATGTCGCCATAGCTGGCCACCATGCCGGCCGGAATCGACAGCAGCGCCTCCCACACCTTGACCTGGAAGTTGGTGCCGCGCAGCAGCACCGGCAGCGGCGGACGCTGCCCCACCGGTGCGAACATCCGCGCCACCACCGTGGCGGTGGCCGCCTGGTCGCGCACCAGCTCCGCCCCCGGCCATTCGCCGGCGAATTCGGCCACGGCCGCGCCCTCGTCGCCGGTGACGAAGCTGAACCAGCAGACACCGCGGTCGGTGACGCCGACGATGCAGCGGCCGAACGGGCTGGACTGCACGCCCCAGCGGATCACCAGCCCGGCGCCGCGCGCCTTCCAGTCGCCGGGGATCATCGCCTCGCAGGTCACGAACAGATCGTGCAGCCGCGACGGGCCGGACAGGCCGGTGTCGAGCGCGGCGTCGAGCAGGCTGGCCTGGACGCTGAGTAGCCGGCGGGCATGGTCGAGCCGCAGATACTGGGCGAAGCGCTTCGGGCTGATCCCGACCCAGCGCGAGAAGACGCGCTGGAAATGGTGCGGGTGCAGCCCGGCCTCGGCCGCCAGCGTCGCCAAGTCCGGCGGGTCGTCGCGCCGCTCCACCAGCAGAGCGATGGCCCGCGCCACAGCGTCGTGGTGCGGCTCGTCGGCGGCATCAGCCGGCTCATCGGCGAGAAGGGCGTTCATGACGCCACTGTCCCGCCGCCGGCCCTGGCGGGCAACCCGGAAGTTGCGGTCAGCCTTCCTCCGCCGCCAGCCAGTTCAGGTGCCAGCGGCTGTCCGGCGGCACGGACCGGCCCTGGCCGGTGCCGTCGCGCTGCATGGTCAGGAAGCCCGGCAGCGCCGGCGCCACCACCGCATCCCACAGCCACTCGACATCGCGGAAGCCCATCAGCCGGGCGGTCGGCCGGACTTGGTCATGGGCGGCCAGCAGCTCCCGCGCCCGGTCGGCCAGCCAGGCCGCCTGGCGCGCCACCATCGCCTCGCCGTCACGGCGGCTGGACAGCGGCGCGTCCGGCCCCATGGCGAAATGCGGCCCGGCTTCGCCCGCCGGCGGCAGGCGCGAGACGTCGACGCAATCCGGCTCGACCGCCCAGAGCTGCGAGGTCTCGATCCGCCCGGCATGGTCGCCGCGCGACGGCCCCTGCCCGTCGATGCCCTCGCGGTCGGCCTCGAAATCCGGCAGCGACAGCAGCCGCGCGCCGATATGGGGCTGGACCAGCCCGACCATGGTCTTCAGGTCGCGGTAATTCTGGCCGTAATGGCCGGTCAGCAGGATCACCGCCTTGAAGCCGATCCGGTCGGCAGCGCGCAGCTGGTAGCAGATGTTCTTGAAATGCTGCCAGGGCGGCAGCGCCGTCAGCCAGTCGCGCGCCACCTCCCCGACATGGGCGCGGGACCAGATGGCGTAGTCGCCGACCTCGTGGATGTGCCAGTAGTCCGGCGGCGCCACGATGCCGCCGCCGCGCCGGGCCGCGGCGCAGGCGATGCCGTGCGCCTTCAGGGCGTCGAGCCCGACCGCGTTGTGCGGCCCGTGCGGCTCGCACAGGCCGTAGGTCAGGTACAAGACCGGCGCCTCGGCGAAGCGGCGCTCCAGCTGATCGGGGAACATCCGCTCCCAGCGGACCTCGTCCATCGCATCCCTCCGTTCGCGGCCCGGGGACCACGGGGCAGCAGTCAATCCTGGACGCCGCCGCGCAGCCGGTCGAGCGCCGCCGACAGGTCGCGCGCCAGATGATCGCGGTCGGAGGGGGCGAGGAAGCCGCCGATGGCGAAGCGCTGGCCGTGGCTGGTCAGGGTGATCCGGTTCTGCCCGACCTCGCTGCGGTCGACCGACACCCGCAGCCAGTAGGGCTGCAGCTCGATCCGGTGCGACACGCCACGATGGTCGCCATGCTCCACCACCAGCCGGTCGGCGGTCAGGCGCAGGCTTTCCCAGCTGCGTCCGGCCCGGCGCAGGTTCAGCCGCATCAGGACGAACAGCAGCAGCGCGTCGAGCCCGTAGAAGCCAAACACCGGCCAGGCGCCGAGCATCAGGAACAAGACGCCGTTGAACAGGCTGGTGACGCCGACCACGCCGATCACCAGCCAGAAGCCGACCGGCCCCAGGCTGCGCTTCGGCCGCAGCAGCCGCTCGAACAGGACCGGTCCGCGATCCTCCATGGCGCCGCCATGGGCGCCGATCCGGGTGAGGCTGCTGCTGCGCATGACTGTGAGCATAGTCCGCGACGGCACTGTGGCAATGGCCGATGGCGCCGCCCGCATGGCCTCGCTAGGCTGCGGCGCATGAAGCCAGCCGCGATCGACACCTTCTACGCCCGACTCGCCGCCCGCATGCCGGAGCCACAGACCGAGCTGCAATACAGCAGTCCCTTCACCCTGCTGGTCGCCGTGGTGCTGTCGGCCCAGGCCACCGATGTCGGGGTGAACAAGGCGACCGGGCCGCTGTTCGCCGTGGCCGACACGCCCGAGAAGATCGCCGCGCTGGGGGTGGAGGGGCTGTCGCGCTACATCCGCACCATCGGCCTTTACAACATGAAGGCGAAGAACGTCATCGCCCTGTCGCAGATCCTGCTGCAGCAGCATGGCGGCGAGGTACCGCGCGACCGGGAGGCGCTGGAGGCGCTGCCGGGCGTCGGCCGCAAGACCGCCAATGTGGTGCTGAACGTCGCCTTCGGCGAGCCGACCATCGCCGTCGACACCCACATCTTCCGGGTCGGCAACCGCACCGGCCTGGCGAAGGGCAAGACGCCGGACGCGGTGGAGAAGGTGCTGGAGCGGGTGACGCCCGACCGCTGGAAGCTGCACGCGCATCACTGGCTGATCCTGCACGGCCGCTACACCTGCAAGGCGCGCCGGCCGCTGTGCGAGACCTGCGTCGTCGCCGATCTGTGCGAATGGCCGGAGAAGACCATCCCCGCCTGAGAGACAGCGAAGGCTGCCTCGCCTAGGCATGGAGGCGATGGGCCAGCGGGCCGAACCAGGCGCCGAAGCCGAGCGAGCGATCACATCCCGCCTGGGATTCAGGCGGCGGATCCCGCCCGCTGGCTCGCGGCGCGGCCCGGTCCGGCCAGGACCGCCAGATGGGCCCGGGCAATGCCGATCTTCTTGACGACGGAGCTGCCGCTCTCGATGCCGTGGAACAGCTCCTGCCGGTCCGACAGGGCATCGATCATGCGGTCGGCATAGCTCTGCCGCGGCCGGGCGCGGGCGACCGCGCGCAGATGGGCCAGGCCGTGCGGGTCGGCCAGGGTCGCGCCGAAGGAATCCGTGATCTCCCCCGCCAGCGCGGCCTCGAACCAGGGCAGCAGCCGGGGATGGGTCAGGACCGCACCGAACAGCGGGTCGTCGCGATAGCCATGCCAGCGCGTGGTCAGGCGCCGGGCCTCGTCGTCGCCGACGCTGGCGAGATCCTTGAACGAGCTGCCGCCGCCGTGGCGGGTGACGGCGGCGACACGCTCGGCCGAGCGCAGCCCCAGCCGGTCCGCCACCCGCTGCCGGTAGTCCGCATCCAGGACCCAGGCATTGTAGCCGATCAGCGACAGGCCTGGCACGGCGCCTTCGGCATAGGCCTTCAGCCAGTCGCGCTCGGCGAAGAGCTGGCGCAGGATCATCACCAGGTCGAGCCGGGCCAGCCGCTTGCGGTGCATCAGGCTGGCGGTGAGGTTCAGCGGGTCGCGCAGGAACAGCAGGTCCACCCGCTGGCCGCCGGTCGCGCGCTGCATCTGCCAGGCGGCTTCGAGCCCCAGCCGCGTCACGCCCTCATAGTTGAAGATCGAGGTGCCGTTCGCGCCCTTGCCGCGCGCCGCCGGGCCGCTGACCGTGCGCAGATGCGCCCGGATCGGCTCGCCGATCACGACGTTGTTGACGAAGGCGGCCGGCGTGTCCCGGTTCTGCCGCAGCCAGCGCACGAAGGCGTGGTGGCCGGATCGCTTGGTGGAAATGACGTTGATGAATTCGAGACCCATCCTCGCCCGCTCTCCCTCGGTTGGACGGAAGAAGTTCCCTGCCCTGCCGTTCCGGGCGACGTCGAGCGCCGCCGGCGGCCGGCTTGATGCCAGCGCCGCCATCCTTACAGGAAAGTAAGGAAAGGCTGAACCGTCATGTTCGCCGCAGGCGCGGGATCGGGCCCCGGCCGCCGCCGGTCAGGGCGTCATAGCCGCCGTCGCCGCGGCAGTGATCAGAGACCGTTTGGAAATGCGCTGGCGAGAGTCGGCTGGCGGTGGTTTCGAGAACCGGAGCGCAGCGCACATTGGTGCGTGAGCACCGGAAGCACAGAAACCGTCGTCAGACGGCCGCGCCAGGTGCATCTACGGACGGTCTCTCGGATCGGCGATCTCGTCATAGCCGCGGTTGAGGAACTGGATGAGGCAGAGCCCATGGCCGAACGGATCGGCCAGCGGCGCCAGCCGGCCCCAGGCGGCGGTGCGGATCTCGCCCTCGGCCACGGCGCCGGCCGCGACCGCCCGCCCCCGCGCGGCCGCGATGTCGTCCACCACCACGTCGAGATGCACCGGCGTCCAGTGCCGGGCGTAGTCGCGGCGGCTGTCGCCGGCACCGATCGTGCCGGCCGCCTTGCGCAGCAAATAGAGGGGCGCGGGCCAGCCGGTCAGCTCCACCACCTCGCCGCCGAAGCGGCGGCCGACCGTGAGGCCGAAGGCCGCGGCGTAGAAGGCGACCCCGGCCTCGAGATCCGGCACGTCGATATTGACCAGCAGCGCCATGGCGTCCCCTCCCCCTCTGCCCGCCGCCCGCTACCGCGTCAGCGCCTCCGCCTCGAGGGCGCCGAGGGCGGCGGCGAAATCGGTCATGTCGGTGGTCAGCCGGGCCAGGCCCCTGGTCGGCGACAGCGTCGCCTCGTCCATGTAGAGGGCCCGGTTCAGCTCGACCTGCAGCGCATGGATGCCGGCACGCGGCCGGCCGTAATGCCGGGTGGTGAAGCCGCCGGCATAGGGCGTGTTGCGGGTGACGGCATAGCCGCGGCCGGCCAGCCACTGCTCCGCCGCCTCGGTTACCGCGGCGGCGCAGGAGCTGCCGTAGCAGTCGCCCAGCACGACGTCGACGGCGCGGCCGCCGGGGGTGCGCGAGGCGCCCTGCGACGGCATCGAATGGGCGTCGATCAGGACGACATGGCCGAAGGCGGCGCGGGTCTCGTCGACCAGCCGGCGCAGCGTGGCATGGTACGGGGTGTAGAAATGCTCCACCCGCTCCACTGCCTCGGCGAAGCGCAGCTTGCCGCGATAGATGTCCTTCCCCTGGGCGACGATGCGGGCGATGGTGCCGAGCCCGGCGACGACCCGCGGCGAGCGGGTGTTGACCCAGCCCGGCAGCGCGTCGTCGAACATCTCGGGGTCGAGCTCATAGGCCTCGCGGTTGACGTCGAGGAAGGCGCGCGGGAACAAAGCGCGCAGCAGCGGCGCGCCGCGCTCCGGCACCTGGCCGAAGATCTGGTCGACGAAGCCGTCCTCGGAGCGGCGCAGGGTGTGGGGGTCGAGCTTCGCCGCGGCCAGGAACGACGGCGGATAGTCGCGGCCGCTATGCGGCGAGGCGACCACCACCGGGAGGCGCCGATCCTGCGGCAGGGCGATCGCCACCGCGTCGGACGCCGGCGACTGCGAGGCGACTTGACCATCCATATCACCGTCATATCCCAGCGCCCCCGGGCTGTCGACGGCGGCTGTCGCTGCGGCCGGTGGGCCTGTTCGGCAGCGGGCTCGGTTTGATGCTTGCACCCCCCGGTCGATGATGCTACATGGGCGCTCCCCGCGGACGACCGGCTTCCGGTCGCCCTTCCCGGTAACGGGCGCGTAGCTCAGCGGGAGAGCACTACGTTGACATCGTAGGGGTCACTGGTTCAATCCCAGTCGCGCCCACCACCGGACCTCCAGGCAGATCAGAGAGCTTGGCGTGGCCTCCCCCCGGGGGGGATCCGCGGTTCCGCGCAGAACAGCGCTGGAGCGCGCTGACGCATTGGCACGTTTTAGGCACACCGGTTTTCGACGTTTGTTCGCGTGCAGGCTCAACTCGGCAACCACCGGGATGGCCGGCCCATGGGCGCACACTCCGTTTCGGATATTGCGTTTATCTCATCTGAACATATATAACTGACAGAAAGTCGCAACTGATAAGCGGCCGATAAGGGAGGGAAGCGTATGGGCTCAGACGGTGCGCTACGCCATGACACCCAAAAAAGTGCACTCAGAGGCTCCGCTCAATGAACGCTTTGCTCGAAAAGCCGGATACCATCGTGCCGTCCGAAGAGGATGCCAAGCTGGCCGCTGAATCGAGCCGAATCTTGGCTTCTAAGCGGCCCGAGGAAGAGTTCCGCGTCCATCTGAACGATGGCCAGGAGTTGCCCCTGCCAAAGGCGGTGCGGCAGTTTCTCACTCATCTGCTGACCGAAATCTCACACGGCAATGCCGTGACGCTAATCCCTATTCATGCAGAGATGACAACCCAGGAAGCGGCCGACTATCTCAACGTGAGCAGGCCGCACCTGGTTAAGCTGCTCGAGACTGGGGAAATCAAATTTCACAAGGTGGGCTCACACCGCCGAGTGCGGTTCAGAGATTTGAGGGCATTCAAGGAGCAGGTTTCCGCTGGTCGGGCTAAGGCTCTCGAAGAGCTGGCGGCTCAGGCACAGGAACTTGGAATGGGCTATTGATTTGACGCACTTCGCCGTCGTCTATGATGCGTGTTGCCTCTATCCCGCTCCATTGCAGGATCTCCTCATGGAGTTGGCGACGGCGGAGCTCTTCCGAGCCAGGTGGACCGCGGCCATTCACGATGAATGGATGCGAAACCTTCTTCTTGATCGGCCGGACCTGACCCGTGAAAAGCTGGAGCGCACGTGTGCCCTTATGAATAGGCACGCCCCAGATTGTCTGGTTGAGGGATACGAGCACCTGATCCCGTTAATTAATCTTCCAGACGCGGATGATCGGCATGTGGTTGCCGCCGCTATTCAAGCTCGCGCCAATGCCATAATCACTTTCAATTTGAAGGACTTCCCAGCTGCAGAACTGGCGCGCTTCGATCTAGAAGCGATCCACCCGGATGACTTCATAAGCTTTCAATTCGATCTTCGGGAATACACAGTCGTGATAGCCGCCCAGAGATGCCTACGGCGGCTAAAGGCGCCTCCCAAAACCGCGGAAGAATATCTCGCCACACTTGAGGCTCAGTCGCTGCCGAAAACGGTAGCAGCACTGAGACCCTATGCCACTATACTCTAGCAACAGAGGAGCCCAGTCGTTCAGGAGCGATGGGTGGAGATGCGGGGCGGCCCACGGCGGCTGGCGACAGGGATTAAACGCGCTCCCTCCCGTGTGAAGGGAGTGCTCTCCGGAGGGGCGCTGCCCTTTCACGGCGGTTGTCCCGGCTCCAGTTCGACGCCCCGCGCAGGCGGCAACTGGGCTGGGCCTGCCCAACCCGCTCTGAATCCTCGACCGGAACGTTGTCCTGGTCTGGCAGGGTGCAGTGGACCGAGATTCGGCTGGCGAGGCACGGCGACCTCCCGCCACCATCTTGTCGGGTCAAGGGCGGGAGCGATGCCTTGGGCATGGCAGGTCGCGATCCGGAGGTTGAAGCCCGGAAGCTGAGGCGGCGGTTTCAGGCGGTTACGTCGCGCCTGGAACGCGCCGAGCGGCGTCGACGATGGATGCGGTGGCTGGTCCGCATGGCCCCGCCGCTGCTGGTGACGGCCGGGCTCGTCATGGGCGGCTTCATGAACAGCCCATGGCCGCCGGGGCCGACGATCCGGCATCTGGCGGCCTTTCCGAACTGCGCCATGGCCCGATGGGTCGAACTGGCGCCGGCCCGGGCCGGCGAGCCGGGCTATTATGCCCGGCACGACCGGGATGGCGACGGAATCGCCTGCGAACCCTGGGCACCCTGATCCGCCGGTTTCAGGTCAGGACGGGGCACCGGTCGCCGGATCCACCTCCAAGATCCCCACCCGGGACTCGATCTCCACGGCCGATACCACTCCCGCCGCCTGCTCGATCTCGCGGAAGCAGCGATACATGCCGTCGTTGAAGCGGATGTCGTCGAAGACCAGGATCCAGGGGCTGGCCAGGCGGCCGATCAGCTGCTCCGCCTGCGCCTTGACGATGTCGCCAACATGGATGCCGTCGATGAAGGCGATGCCGGGCCGGCCGAAGCGGATCTTGGCCGCCTCGAACCCGGCCTCGAAGGTGTCGGCGACCGCGGTGAAGCGCGGGCTGACCGCGGCCAGGTTGGCGCGGGCGATCTCCTGCCACTGCCGGTTCGGGTCGAAGGTCACCAGCCGGCCGCGGCGGTTGGCCTGGAGGCCGGCCAGCCAGTACATGCCGGAGACGCCGAAGGCGGTGCCGATCTCGACCACCGTCCAGGGCCGGTAGCGGCGCGCCAGCTGGACATAGACCCGGCCGTATTTGTGGCTGGTGCGGACGCTGTTGCTGGAGCGCTTGAAGCTGTCGTCGGCCGCGGTGAAGTCGCGATAGCCCTCCCACAGGTCGAGCGGCCCCATCTCCTGCGTCAGCCGGGCGCGCTCGGCGATCAGCCGCTCCCGGCCGAAGGGGCGGGGGCGGATCAGCTCCGCCACCCGCGCCTCGGTCAGGAAGGCCGTGTCCCGCTTGCGGCGGACCACGGCCAGCGGCGCCGGTCCGGGTTCCCCCATCAGGCCGCCAGCGGGAACGGGCAGGCCTGGCGCAGCGCCGCCAGGTCCGGCATCCGCTCCGGCACATAGGTGCACAGCCGCGCGTGGTCCGGCGTGACCGTGCCCAGCTCCGCCAGGTCGAAGGGCTCGACATCCTTCAGCCCGACAGAGGCGAAATAGTCCTCGAACTTGGTGTTGCCGCCCGGGATCTGCGTCTCGCTGGTCGACATCACCGCCCAGCCGACCGGGATGCCGTAGGCCTGCGCCACGATGAGGCCGTGCAGCGAGGTCGAGATGATGTGCTCGCACTCCGAGATCTCGTCGAGGAAGGCCTCGATGCCGTCATAGGAGCCGCGCATGATGTCGATCACCTTGACGTCCGGATGCACCTCCAGCGGCGCCGCGACATGGGTGAAGTGCCGGATCAGGCCGAGCTTGTGCTTCTTGGTGCCCTTCGGCTGGTACAGCTGCGGCAGCAAAAGCGCGACATCGCCATAGACCTGCGGGCATTGGCCGCCGCTGTCCAGCACCAGGCGCCGGGTCAGCGGGCCGCGCACCGCCTTGTACACCGCCTGCGGATGCAGCTTGTCGGTCAGGCGCGGGCTGCCCGTGCCCCAGACCGGCGTGCCCTTCTTGGCGAATTTGATCACCGAGCCGATGACGAGGGCGCCGCTGCCCGCCGCCACCCAGCGCGGCGCGCGGCCGGTCAGCTTCTCGACGATGTAGGGGTTCAGGATGTCGCCGAAATTGCCGGGATAGGGCTGCTCCATCCACCACAGCAGCGGCCGCTGCTTCAGCGGCAGCCCGCCGGCCTTGGCCCGCTCCTCCAGCCCCAGCCGCAGCATCCGGCCCTGGGCGAAGGCCTTGGCCTTCGCGGTGCCGTGCCCGGCCAGCTCATGGGCGTAGCGCTGGCCCTCCTCCGGCAGATGGAACTCGATGCAGAAATCGACGACGCGCTGCAGCAGGGTGGACAGGCGGTCGCTGTACTCGCCCTCCTGCCGCAGCTGGCCGATGCGGCCCTCATAGAGGGCAAGCGCCGCCTGCTCGCCCTCCTGCCGGCGGGCGACGCGGGCCAGGGTGTTCAGCGGGTCGTCCTGCGACGGGTCCAGCTCGGTCATCTTCTTCAGATAGACCGCGGCGTTCTGCATCTTGCCGGCCTTCAGCTCCTGCTCGGAGATGGCCTTCAGCACGCGGTACTGGCGCGTCGGCTCCAGGATCGGCGCGTCGTGCTGCGCCACCTCCTTGACGAAGTCGCGGACATTGCCGCTGTCGCCGAAGGAGAACCAGGCATCGGCCGCGCCCAGCTTCTCGCCCCAGGCCAGACGCTTGGGCGGCAGCAGGGTGACCTGCAGCTGCTCGGAATGCGCCCGCCAGGCCTCCTCGAAGAAATAGTCGTCGGTGCCGCGCTCCTTGCTGGTCTTCTCCAGCTCCACCAGCTGCTCCAGCAGCCGCCGCACCGGGGTCGTGTAGTTGAAGAACAGGAACCCGGGGTGGAACGTCCGCGCGAAGATGAACGGGTCGTACTCCCGGAAGTACTTGAAGTTCCGCAGGAAGGCCGCGAAGTCGCTCTCGCAGTTCAGGAACGGGTCCGGCCGCTTGATGATCCGGGTGTCGATGTCGACCCAGATGATCGGCCGCTTGTACTCCTCCAGCTTGCGGGAATAATAGTTGACCTTGTAGCGGCAGATATCGGCCCAGTTGGCATCGGGGCCGAGCTTCACCTCCTCGAAATCATGCTCGATGTCGAGCTTCTTGCAGTCCTCGGCCAGGTTGTAGGCCGAGTCGTAATAGTACTGCTTGCCGCCATAGAAGCTGACGACGACGGCTTCCTTAGCCATGGTGGGAATCCTCGAGCTGCAGCAGCAGGGTGGTCTCGTCGAGCTGGCTGATCTCGTAGATCGGCCGCTCGACCAGGTCGGACTCGGCGATGGTGAAGATGCGCCGCCCCTCGCGGGCGATCTCGGAGCCGAGGAAGGCGTCGATGGCGTTGCGCACCGCCGGCAGGTCCGGCGCCTCGAGGATCACATGCGGCGAGCGCGACCGGATGGCGCGGACGCAATCGGCCCGGTCGCGCGCCGCCTGGCCCGACAGGCGCAGCCGCACCAGGGCGGCGGCGTCGCAGGCCTGCGACAGCTGCTTCGGGTCGGCCGCGTCGCACAGCTCGATCGCCGCCTGGTCGCCCTGGCCGTTGAGGGCCCGGTACTGCTGCAGGATCGGCTCGCCCTTGCTCTTCTCATAGGCCACCGACACCGACCCCGCCCTGGAGACGAGGCTGCCGAAGGCGGAGGCGAAGTAGAGGAAGCCGGGGTCGAGATCGACCACCTTGTCGCCGGGCTTCAGCACCTTGGCGGCGCAGGCCAGGGTGCTGTTGCGCCAGCGCCGGGCCTCGATCTCCTGCAGCTCGACCTCGGCGCCGTCGACCGGCACCGCCAGCTGCACGGCATCGGACGTCCGGACGACGACATGGTCCGGCAGCACGATCTCCTGGTTCTTCGACGGCTCCGCGGCGGCAGGCGGCGCGTCGGCCTCATCGAAGGCCGGCAGGGCCTTCGCCGCCGGCGGGGGGTCGATCGCCAGCGCCTCCACCGCGACCACCGGCTTGCGGTCGAAGGCGGCCGCGAACTGGTCGACATTGTCGCGCGCGCCGGCGATCGCCGCCGCCCGCTCCTCGTCGTTGACCGGCTGCACGAACTCGATGGCGTCGCCGATGCGCAGGTTGCGGTTGGCGGCGTCGAGCAGGATCGCGGCCCGGGTCAGCGACGGGAACCGCTCGGCCAGGGCCCGGCCGCTCTTGCTGGTCGGGCCGCAGACCTGGATCAGCGGCGTCCGGCCCATCACCGAGAACAGGAGCCCGTGGAAGCGCGAGCTGACCACCAGCCCGGCCGAGCCGTAGAGATCCATGACCGCCGAGACGTCGTAATCCGCCGCCTTGACCACCTGGATCTCGCGCCGCTGCCGCAGCCGCTCGTAGATCGCCTCGTCATCGACCGAATGGACGACGCCGATCACCTTGTTATACCCCCGGCCGAGCGAGTCGAGCGTCTCGTCGAGATAGGCATCGATGGTGCTGTCGCGCTTGGCCAGCCAGCCCTCCAGGCTGTGGCTGAGCGAGAGAACGGCCAGGCCGGGGTCGCGCCGCACCGGCACCGGCCGTGGCCCGTCGGCCAGCAGCAGAGCGAGGTCGCCGGTGGTGTGGACGTTCTTCAGACCGACGGTTTCGGTCAGCAGGGTGGCGTCGCTGCGCTCGCGCACCGTGACCAGCCGCGCCAGGGACAGCGCGTCCTTGAAGGCGGCGGCGCCGAGCGTGGTGCGGATGCCCTGGGTGCCGACGCCGAGCACGGCGGAGGGGATGCCGCGCTCATAGGCGTAGCGGATCGGCGCGGTGTAGTTCGAGACGTTGCTGAAGCTGCTGTCGTAGAGCAGCCCGCCGCCGCCGATCACCACCAGGTCGGCGCTGTCGATCACCGCATAGTCCGGGTTGGGACCGACCAGGTCGACCTGGTCGAAGCCGTTGCGGTACAGCACCTCGCGGGCGCCGAAGCTGACCGCGTCGTCGCCGACATTGCCGACGCCGAAGGCGGAGACCACCACCGCCCGCCGATCGGCGTGTCGTTGCCGCACCCCGGTGTCGCGCTTGACGTAGTCCAGCACCGGCTGGGAGTGGCGGCGCCGGGTGACGTCGAGCGCCGAGCGGGCGGCGCCGGCGGCGTGCCGGGCGAAGACGACGAAGACCTCGTTGGCGTGCAGCACATCGCCATGGATCACCAGCGCCTGCAGCACCTGCCGCGGCAGGCGGGGCATCAGCCCCTTGTGCACGATCGCGTAGTCCGGGATCGGCGATTTCAGCTGGGTCACGGCGCTGTACGGAATGATCCGGGCATTGGCCAGGGCATTCGACAGGGCTTCGAACAGATAGTCCGGAACGAGGACTTCATCGCCCGACGCAAGCTTCAGCGCCGCGATCATGTCCTTGTGGTGCTTATCCACGGGGCCCCTCCAGGAATCCGGTTGGAAAAGGGGGGTCTCGGACAGCCTTCCAGACATCCGGCGAAACGCGGACAAGGGAGTCCGCCGCCCGCCGGGCCCTGGCCGGACGGGTTGAGTGGCCGTCATCTCTGGAAAGCGCGGAAGTCGGCGCTACGGGGCGTCGTGTCTCGGTCTGGGACGCCGGCGGTCGCTCGTTTCCATCTGATTCCCCTTCACTCAGGCACGCGGCATCTCGACCGGCCGTCCGGACATCGCCGGGACAGACCGATGATCGCGACCGCTTCCCCGGGGTTGAGATCCCAGATGAGGCGTAATGGCATTGAAGCACCACACGCCAGGCAGGTTTTAACACCTAGCCTTGGGGTTAGTCGGCCGCAGGCCACCCATTCCTTTTGACACCGTTCATCTAAGGGCGCAACCAGTAATTCGTCTGCTGATTTCATTGGTAATATGGATCGCAATTTATTTTATTTGTCTCATAATTGCGCAATTGCGGCACACGGCTTTTATCAGTTCTTGACCGAAGAACCTCCGCTCAGTTTCCTATGCTAGGACGAAGCGGCAGATGCGGCAAGCTTTCACTGCTAAATCTTCCCAGGAAAATTACCGATCTCTGGCGTCGGCCTGGGAATTACAAGCTTCCCCTCGGGGGGTCAGGCCGCCGCCTTGCGCTCCAGGCGCCGGACCGCATCGGCGAGCGGCCGCGCCGCGTCATCATAGCCATCCCAGGCGGAGCCCTTCGCCAGCAGCCCGGGCGCGGTGCGCATCGTGTAGCGCTTGGGGTCGAGCCCCTTCCGCACCTGGTCCCAGGTCAGCGGCATCGACACCGTCGCCCCCGGCCGGGCCCGCGGCGACAGCGGCGCCACCGCGGTCGACATCCGGTCGTTGCGCAGATAGTCGAGGAAGATCCGGCCGCGGCGCTTGTCCTTGGCCATGTTGACGACGTAGCGGTCCGGCGCGTCGCCGGCCAGGCGCACGCAGACCTCCTTGGCGAAACCTTTCGCCTCCGCCCAGTCCGGCCCGCCGCCGCGGGGCGCGGCCAGCGGCGCCACCACATGCAGCCCCTTGCCGCCGGTGGTCTTGCAGAAGGGGACGAGGCCGATGGCCTCCAGCCGGTCCTTCAAGGCCCGGGCGGCCTCGACCACCGCGTCGAAGGCGACGCCGGGGCCGGGATCGAGGTCGAACACCAGGCGGCCGGGCCGGTCGATCTGGCCGGGCCATCCGTTCCAGGGATGCAGCTCCAGCCCGCCGGACTGCGCCACCGCGGCCAGCCCCTCGACCCGGTCGATCTGCAGATAGGGCTTGCGGTCGCCCGCCACCTTGACGAGGGACAGCAGGCTGGACGTGCCGGGCATGGCGTGGCGCTGGAAGAACACCTGGCCGCCGATGCCGTCCGGCGCGCGCAGGATCGAGCAGGGCCGGCCCTGGATATGCGGCAGCATCCAGGCGCCGACCGCCTCGAGATACTGCGCCAAGTCGAGCTTGGTGACCGGCTCGCCGTCGCCGGCATCGGGCCACAGCGCCTTGTCGGCCTTGGACAGGGCCACGCCCAGCACCGTCGCCTTGCCCGTGGCGGCCCGGCCACGGGCCGGCTTCGCCGCCTTGGCGGGCGCCGGTTCCGCCAGCTCGGTCTCGGCCGCCGGGGCGGGAGCCTCGGCCTCGACCTCCTCCGCCGGCTTGTCCTCGCGCAGACCCTTGAACGCGGCCTGCCGCACCATGCCGGAACCGGTCCAGCCGGCGAACTCGATCTCGGCCACCAGGTCCGGCCGGGCCCAATGCACGCCGCGCTCCTTCCGCGGCGCTCCGGCGCCGGTGAAGGGCGATGTGTCGGCTTCGACCGCCTTCAGCCACGGCAGCAGCCGCTCGACCTTGGCGGCGCCGTAGCCGGTGCCGACCCGGCCGATATAGACCAGGTGGCCGCCGCGATGGACGCCGACCAGCAGGGATCGGAAGCGGTTGCCGGTGGTGGACCAGCCGCCGATCACCACCTCCTCGCCGCCGCGGCACTTGGCCTTGGTCCAGCGATCGCTGCGGCCGGACTGGTAGGCGGAATCGAGGCGCTTGGAGATGATGCCTTCGAGTTTCAGCTGGCAGGCGGAGCGCAGCACGGCCTCGCCCGCCTCCTCGAAATGGTCGACATAGCGGATGGGCGTGGTGGCATCGCAGCCCTGCTCCTCCAGCAGCGCGCGCAGCCGGTCCTTGCGCGCGGACAGCGGCTCCGGCCGCCAGTCGCGGTCGCCCTCATGCAGCAGGTCGAAGGCGAAGAAGATCAGGTCGCGGCTGCGACCTTCCGACAGCGCCACCTGCAGGGCGGGGAAGTTCGGATGGCCGTCCTCGTCCAGCGCCACCGCCTCGCCGTCGATGATGCAGTCCGGCCAGCCCTTCGCCGCATCGGCGGTGGCCTGGAAACGATGGGTCCAGTCCAGCCCCTTGCGGGTCTTCAGCGTCGCCTTGCCGCCGTCGATCCGGAGCTGCAGGCGATAGCCGTCGAACTTGATCTCATGCGCCCAGCCCTTGCCGCCGGGCGGCCGGTCGACGGAGAGGCACAGCTCCGGCGGGATGAAGTCCGGCATCGCCGAGGCGCCGGCCTTCCCCTTCCGCCGCGGCGCGAACGCCTTGGCCGCCGCCTTCTCCGGCTTGGCGGACGAATCCCAGACCGCATCCGACCGCGCCGAGGCCCCACCGCCCAGCATGAAGGGTTTCGGCCCACGGCCACGACCCGCCGCGATCTCGGCCATGGCCCGGCCGGAGGCGACGGAGCGGTCCTCGGCCAGCACCGCATCGCCGTCGGCTTCCACCGCGTGCTCGTCGCGATGCTTGATCAGCAGCCAGTTGGTGCGCTTGCCGCCGGTGCGGTCCCGCTTCATCCGCACCAGCACCCAGCTGCCGTGCAGCCGGTCGCCGTCCAGCGTGAACTTCAGCTCGCCCTTGGCCAGCTGCTGCTGCGGCGACGCCCGCCCCTCGGGCTGCCAGACACCGCGGTCCCACAGCTGGACCGTGCCGCCGCCATATTGCCCCTTGGGAATGGTGCCCTCGAAATCGCCATAGGCCAGCGGATGGTCCTCGACCTCCACGGCCAGGCGCTTGTCATGCGGGTCCAGCGACGGCCCCTTGGTCACCGCCCAGGACTTGAACACGCCGTCGAGCTCCAGCCGCAGGTCGTAATGCAGCCGCGTCGCCGCATGCTTCTGGATGACGAAGCGCAGCCGGTCGGAGGCGGCGACGCCGGTCGCGTCGCTGGGTTCGGCCGTCTTCTCGAAGTCGCGCTTGCGCCGGTAGGTCGACAGGCTGTCCCTGGCCATCGCCTTCGCCCGAAAGTTGCGTCGCCCTGGGAACGATGCGCGCGACGCGGCGGTTCCGGAAGACCCTTCTGGCGCGGCGCCCGATTCTAGCGCGGCGCCCAGTCGCCCTCCCGCACCCCGGGCACGGCCAGCAGCGTCTCCACCGCCGGCGGCAGGCCGTTGTCGGCCGGGTAGCCGCGCCAGAACAGGTCGTAGCGCAGGGTGCTGACCCCGGATGCAGGCTGGACGGTGATCGAGCTGGCGACGATGCGGAAACCCGCCTGCTCGAGCGCCGCCTCGACGTCGCGGGCGCCCAGCCGCCCCTGCTCCACGGTCAGGCTGAGGCGGGCCTTGCGCTGCTGCCTCACGCTCTCCTCCAGCCATTTCAGGCCCCACAGCGTGGCCAGTCCGATGGCGAAGGCGATGCCGCCCAGGATCAGCTCCGCCGCGCCGAAGCACAGGCCCATCACCGTGACGAACCACAGCGTCGCCGCCGTGGTGACGCCCAGCACCAGGCTGCCGCGGCGCAGGATGGCGCCGCCGCCGATGAAGCCGATGCCGGACAGGATGCCGAGCGGCAGGCGCATCACATCCATCCGGACGAAGGAATCCCCGGCCTTGCCGGTGGTGGCGAGCAGCTGGTTGGCCAGCACCATCGAGAAGGCTGCCGCGAGGCAGACCAGCAGATGCGTGCGCATCCCGGCCGCGCGGCCATGCGCTTCGCGATTCCAGCCGATGATCGCGCCGGCGAGGGTGGCGAGCGCGAGGCGCAGCAGGATATCGGGCCAGGTCGGGACCAGCGGCATTGACGGGCGCCCTCCGGTGACGTGCGATTCAGGAACCCGGCGGGACGGCCGCCCGTTCCTTCCGGGACCGATCCGCTGCCCCGAGGACGAGATGGCACCGCGCGCGACCTGGAAAGGCACCTTGAAGCTGGGCTTCCTGTCCTGCCCGGTCGCCCTGTACACCGCCGTCGGCGAGGGCGACGAGATCCACTTCAACATGGTCAACCGCCGCACCGGCCACCGGCTGCGGCGCCTGTTCGTCGATGCCGAGACCGGCAAGCCGGTCGAGCGCGACCAGCAGGTGAAGGGCTATGAGGTCGACACCGACCGCTATGTCGTGCTGACCGAGGAGGAGATCGAGGCCGCGATCCCCGACAGCACCAAGACCATCGAGATCGAGAGCTTCGTTCCGCGCGACCGGGTCGACCGCGTCGCCATCGACCGGCCCTACTACCTGGCGCCGGCGGATGCCGTGGGGGCCGAGGCCTTCGCGGTGATCCGGGCGGCCTGCGAGAAGGCCGGGACGGTCGGGATCGGCCGCACCGTGCTGTTCCGGCGCGACCGGGTGGTGATGCTGTGCCCGGAAGGACCGGGCTTCCTGGCCAACCTGCTGCATTTCGAATATGAGATGCGCGACGAGGCCCAGGCCTTCGACGACATCCCGGCCATGAAGATCACCGGCGAGATGCTGGACCTGGCCCGGCACATCATCGGCCAGAAGAAGGGGCGGTTCGATCCGGCGAAGTTCGAGGACCGCTACGAGACGGCGCTGATGGAACTGATCCGGGCCAAGCAGCGCGGCGAGACGATCAAGCCGCCGGCGGCGCCGAAGCGCGGCCAGGTCATCGACCTGATGGCCGCGCTGCGCGAGAGCGCCGGGGCTTCGGCGAAACCCGGCCGCAAGTCTTCGGCGAAGCCCAAATCGACGGCCAAGGGCAAGACCACGCCGGCCGCCCGATCGACCCGGCGGCGCAAGGCGAGCTGATCGCCCGCACATTGCCTCTCCCGCCTACGGGAGCCTCTCGGAATTTTCAACACCGTCATTGCGAGCGCAGCGAAGCAATCCAGGGGCCAGTGCGCACCGGCCCCTGGATTGCTTCGTCGGCTTCGCCTCCTCGCAATGACGGCGGGGAGGGCGTTCGAAGATCCCGTTCGCGGAACAAGCAACGCGTTGTTCTGCGTGCATAAATAGAATTGCACTAGCCTTAATTGCCGTTTGTGTTCATGATACGTTCTATGCATGAGGCAGGCGGCCGAGATCGACATGCGCAGCAAGCGGATGACCGAGCGGCAGCAGGAGAGGGCGTCGCCGGAGTCGCCGGTCGAGTTCGGCCTGATCCAGTCGCGCCTGTCCCGGTCGATCCGGCTGTCGGCCGCGATGGCCGAGCGGATCCGTGCCGACTACCTGATGCGCCGGGGCGAGCGCGAGGCGTCGGGCGAGCAGCAGCGCCGGGAACAGGTCACCGAGACCGTGACCAAGGCGATCGCGACGCCCGCGGATGGCGAGGGTGCCGAATATCTGCGCACGGCGGTGTGGGAGACGCTGGTCGAGGACGAGATCCTGGACGCGCAGCTGGACACGCTGTCGGAGGAGGCGTTCGTGCAGGCGGTGTGCCGCAAGCTCGGCCGCCCGCCGCCCTCGATCCCGCTGCCGCAGAGCTGCCGCGAGGATGCCGAGGACGCTCCGCAGGCGGAGCCCGCCGAGGCGGGCGACCGCGAGATCGTGGCGGAAGCCGCCGAGCCCGCATCTGCCAAGGGCTGGCCTCGCCCGATGGACGAGTCCGTCACCGGACTGCCTCCGCCGGAGCCGTCGAAACCGGACAGCAGTTAATCGCCACGTCGCCTCCCCTCACCGTCATTGCGAGGAGGCGAAGCCGACGAAGCAATCCATCGGTCCGCTCGTGCGGCTGCATGGATTGCTTCGCTGCGCTCGCAATGACGCTGTTTGGAATTTTGAGAAGGTCGGGGTACCGCGTCTGTTCCCAAGATGTCACGCCGAGACCTTCCGCCGATCTCGCGCCCGTCACCGCTTCCGCTTGTTGGACTCCAGGCTCTTGCGCAGGGCGGCCATCAGGTCGATGACCTTGCCGGTCTCCTCGGCCTCGGGCTTCGGCGCCTTCACCGTCCGGCCCTTCTTCTTGCGGGCGATGATCTTCTGCAGCGAGGCCTGGACCCGGTCGGCCAGCAGGTCCTCGCTCCACTGCACCGTCCGTTCCTTGATCACCGACAGGGCCAGCTTCATCGCGTCCTTCGGCGGCGTGGCCGGCTCGATGCCGCCGAAAGCCTCGCCCTCGTCGCGCACCTCGTCGGCCTGGCGCAGGGTCCAGACCACCATGCCCCTGCCGCGCGGCTCGATCATGATCGGCCGCTCGCGCCGGTACAGCACCAGCTTCGACAGCCCGACCATCTTCGTCGCGGCCATCGCCTCGCGGATCACGCTGAACGCCTCCTCGCCCACCGGCTCGCTCGGCGCCAGGAAATGCGGGCGGTCGCGCCAGACCAGACCGACCTCGGCGCGCGGGACGAAGCTCTCGATGTCGATGGTGCGCGTGGTCTCCAGCGCGACGGCGGAGAACTCGTCATCGGTCAGGGTGACGTAGTCGTCCTCGCCGACCGGATAGCCGCGCAGCTGGTCGTCCTCCGCCACCGGCCTGCCGGAGACGCTGTCGACATACTGGCTGACGACGCGATTGCCGGTCGCCTGGTTCAGCGTGTGGAAGCGCACCCGCTCGGCCTGGGTGACGGCCGGAATCATCTCCACCGGGCAGGTCACCAGGCTGAGCTTGAGATAGCCGGACCAGAAGCTGCGGGCCGCCATGGGCTGCCTCCACGACGATGTCTCCTGGCGAAGAAAGCGCCGTGGCCGGCCGGAGGTTCCCCGCCGGCCGGCCCGCCTGCTTACTTGGCGGCAGCCTTGCGGCCGCGGCCCGACTTCGCCGGCGCCGGTGCGGGCTCCGCCGGGCGGCGGGTGCCGAGGCCGATGCTCTTGGCCAGCGAGCTGCGCTGCTTGGCGTAGTTCGGCGCGACCATCGGATAGTCGGCCGGCAGGCCCCAGCGCTCGCGGTATTCGTCCGGGGTCATGTTGTAGGCGGCCTGAAGATGCCGCTTCAGCATCTTCAGCTTCTTGCCGTCCTCGAGGCAGACGATGTAGTCGGGCGTCACCGACTTGCGGACCGGCACCGCCGGCTCCGGCCGGCTCGGCGCCGTGACGGCCGGCTTGCCGAGACCTGTCAGGGCGCCATAGACCTGCTCGATCAGCGCCGGCAGGTCGCTCGGCGCGACGCTGTTGTGCGAGACATGGGCGGCCACGATCTGAACGGTGTGCTTGCGCACCTCATCTGACGAAGTCGGCTTCAAATCATCGGCGATGTCCGCACCCATCAAATCTCTCCTGTGAATGGATTGGACATAGATATCGCATTCCACACACACGTCCAGACTTATCTGAGACAAAACGGTGTCGCCGTTGTTCGAAGACTTCCGCTTCCTTGGCCGGACGGCCGGAGCGGCGGCCGCCATGGTCGAAGCCGGCCCGCAGGCGAGACCGGCAAGGCCGGGCCGCGCCGGCACACGGCACCGCCCGGGGAGCCGGATTGAAGCATTCAGAGCACGAAATCGCCGGCCGCCAGGGTCATGGCGCCGGACAGCTGAATATGGAAGTCGGAGACCTTGTCGCCGTCGATGTCTCCGGCAATGGTGGTGACCCCGCCGCTGACCGCATAGCGCAGCTGGCCGGCGACACCGGAGTACAGCGCGGTGCCGATGAAGATGAAGGCCTGGTCGCCGGCCGCGCCGGCGTTGGCGTCGATCGCCGAGAGGTCGATCCGGTCACCCTGGGCATGGCTGAAATCGGTGATCCGGTCCGCCCCGGCGCCGGCCGGGCTGTCGGCCGCGGCGGCATAGACGAAGCGGTCGGCGCCGGCACCGCCGGTGAGCGTGTCCCGGCCGCCGGCCCCGATGAGCACGTCGTTGCCATTCCAGCCCTGCAGGACATTGGCGCCGCCGTCGCCGGCGAGGCTGTCGTTGCCCTGGCTTCCCGACAGGTTCTCGATGCCCTGCAGATTGTCTCCTTCGGCATCGCCACCGCTGTTGGAAGCGTCGATGGCAAGGCCGACCGAGACCCCGGCCGATGCGGTGTAGTAACTGGCGGCGTCGATGCCGTCGCCGCCGTTCAGCTCGTCTGCTCCCGCCCCGCCGCGGAGCACATCATTGCCGCCATTGCCGTTGAGGAAGTCGGTTTCGGCACTGCCCGTGACGGTGTCGCCGCCGGAGCCGCCATAATATTCGAGGCTCTCGACATTGATCGCGACGAGACCTTTGCTGTCGGTGGCGGATGTACCGGTGAAGGTCAGCGTCACCCCCGCGGTCCCGCCGCTGTCGTCGACCGAGAGCCGATCGTTGCCGATGCCGCCATCCACCCTGTCCACCACCGGAGCGGCCCCGGCCTCGGCGGCCGCGACGATGTTCTCGCCGCCGGCGAACATCCGGTCACGGGGCGCCAGGACATCGTCGCCCGCTCCTCCGGTCAGGATGTCGCTGCCGGCACCGCCGGCGAGGTCGTCATCACCGGCCCCGCCCGTGACGGTGTCGGCGCCGGAGCCGCCGTAATAGCTCAAGGTCTCGACATTGACCGCCGAGATCCCGAGGAGGCCGATGGTCACGCTGGTGCCGATGAGCGCCGCAGTGACGTTCCCATCGCCATCGCGGTTGTCGATGACCAGCCTGTCGGCCCCGGTGCCGCCGTCGACCGAGTCCAGGATGCCGGCCTGGATATAGTCGTCGCCATCGCCGCCGAGCAGGACGTCGCCGGCCCCATCCTCGGTCGACAGGTTGTAAGGCGGGGTGGTGCCCTGGGTGCCGCCGAACAGCTGGTCGCTGCCGGCGCCGCCCTCCAGCCGGTCGGCGCCGGCATCGCCATACTGGATGTCGTCACCGGCCCCGCCGCGCAGGCTGTCGGCGCCGTCGCCGCCGAACAGCCAATCGGTGCCCGCCCCGCCCTCAAGGATGTCGTTGCCGGCCGCATCGAACAGCCGGTCGTTGCCATCGAGACCGGCAAGGACGTCATTGCCGTCGGCGCCGAAGAGATCATTCGCGCCGGAGGAGCCGGTCAGCCGGTCGCCGAGGGCCGAGCCCACGAGGTTCTCGACGTCGCCGGCGATCACGTCGCCTTCGGCATCACCGCCGGATCCCGCACCGCCGATGGCGACCGTCACACCCGCCGCGCTGCCCCAGTAGCTGACCGTGTCGAAGCCGGCGCCGCCGACCAGGAGGTCGGCCCCGGCCCCGCCCCAAAGCGTGTCGTTGCCATCGTCGCCATACAGCACGTCGGCCCCGCCGAGGCCGTAGAGCGTGTCGCTGCCGCCCAGGCCGTGAACCACGTCGTCGCGATCGGAGCCGAGGATCAGGTCGTCTTTGGGCGTACCGGAAAGAATGGTCATGTTGGATCTCCCCGTGAAGGTCCTCCAGACAGCAAGTCTAGGACAAATCATGGTCGTTTCACGGATCGTCGCCCGACGACGTCAGTCGGCGCCGGCCGGCTCCCGCCCGACATGGATCCGGCCCCCCGCCGCCCGGACGATCTGCGCCAGCTCGGCCGGCAGCGGCCGGTCGACCACCAGATCGTCGATCGCGTCGAAGCCGCAGACCCGCTCGACCGCCGAGAGGCCGAACTTGCTGGCATCCGCCACCAGCATCGACCGGTCCGACTGCCGCAGCATGGCGCGCTTCACCGCCGCCTGGCCTGGGCTGACGTCGCAGGGGCCGTTATGGCCCAGCCCGGATGCCCCGATGATGGCGCGGTGGGCGTTGAAGCGGGCCAGGTATTCGATCGTCTCCTCGCCGGTGACCAGCGCCTCCGACCCGTCATAGGCGCCGGGGCAGAGCCGGACCCTGAAGCCGGGATTCGCGGCGGCGACCGCGGCGATGGCGGTCGAGTTGGTGATGACGGTCAGCTCCCGCGCCCGCTGCGCCAGGTGCCGGATCACCTGATAGGTGGTCGACCCGCCGTCGATCATCACCACCGCGCCGTCGGCCACCAGCCCGGCGGCCGCATCGCCGATGAGGCCCCGCTCGGCGACCCGCACATTCTGCCGGATGGCCAGCGATGCCTCGCTGGTCACCGGGCGCAGCGTGGCCCCGCCATAGGTCCGGCTGAGCAGGCCGCTGGCGTTGAGCTCGGCGATGTCGCGCCGGATCGTCTCGCCGGTGACGCCGAGCTGCTCGGCCAGCAGCGAGACCCGGATCGACGCCTGCTCGGCGATCTGCCGCAGGATCAGCTCGTGCCGGTCCTTCTTCTTCGGTTTGCTGAGCCGCACCAGACGACCTCGCGATCAAGACCAGCCGGGCCGGCGCCGCAGGCCGGTCAGGTCCGCAGCGCCACCTCCGCGGCGATCACGACGGGGCTGTTGAGCGGCGTCGCCGTCACCCCGACGGCGGTGCGCGCATGCCGGCCGGTCTCGGGGCCGAACAGGTCCACCAGCAGCTCGGAGGCGGCGGCGACCACGGTGGTGGCGCGGTCGAAGCCCGCCGCGGTCAGCACGAAGCCCTCGAGCCTGAGCCAGGCGGCGACGCGGCCGAGATCCCCGATCTCCCGCTTCAGCGAGCCGAGCACGGCGAGCAGCGCCAGCCGCGCCGACTGCCGCGCCTCGTCCGGCGAGACCTCGATCCCGACCCGGCCGAAGGGGCCGGCGGGGTTGCCGTCCGGCGCCTGCGGGCCGTGGCCGGAGATGTGCACCCGGTCGCCGAAGCGGCGCGCCCAGGCGAAGGGCATCGGCGCGTCCGCCGGCAGCCGGAGCGGCGGCGGCAGGTAGAGCCCGCGGGCCTGGATGCGGCTCTCGACCACCACGCCTCCATGGCGCAGCGGCAGATGCGCCGTGACGGAATGGTCGCCATAGCCGGCAACGCCCGCCCGGCCGGTCAGGGTGGTCATGGTCAACCTCTCGCAGCTTCAGGCCGGCCGATCGCGCCGGCCGGGATCCCGCCTCGCACCAGGACGCTAGCAGCGGCGGAACGAGCGGGCCCCTCCCATTTGGGAGGTTCCACAAAAGATCGTCGGACTCGGACATCGGCGGTTATGCGGCTGCGACGCCATGGCCCGGACCGGCGGTGTCGCCGCCGCTGGAAAGCCGGGTACAATCGAAACGGACTGCCCGAACGAGAGGACCCGACGGATGGCACTGCACCGCCCGGCCCCCTGCCTCCGGCGCATCGCCGGCCTCGCCGCCGCGCTGCTGCTGGCCGGCCTGTCCGCGGCCCGGGCCGAGCCCGCCTTCACCGATCCCTGGCCCGCGGTCGGCGACGCCGCCGGGCGGATCGTGGCGGTGCCGAGCCACAGCCCCTTCGTGCCGTCCGAGATCGGGCCCGACGCCCCGGCCACCCCGGCGCATGTCACCTGGTACCCGCCGGCCGGCGCCGACGCCGCGCACAAGGCCCCGGCCGTGGTGCTGCTGCACGGCGCCGCCAGCGTCGACGACAACCGCGAGCCTCATTACGCCCGGCAACTGGCGGCGATGGGCATCGGCGCCGCGGTGGTCGACGTGTTCGGCGCCCGCCGCGACATCGCCACCAGCTTCACCGACCGGGTGATCCGGATCACCGAGACCATGGCCCTGGCCGACGCCTATGCCACCCTGGCCTGGCTGAAGGCGCGGCCGGAGATCGACGGCGGCCGGGTGGCGGTGTGGGGCTTCTCCTACGGCGCCATGGCCAGCATCGTCGCCACCAACGCCGCCATCGCCGACCGCTTCGCCGCCCTCTACCAGCTGGGCGACACGCGCTTCGCCGCCCATGTCGCCTTCTACGGCCCTTGCATCATCGGCTTCGAGCAGCCGCGCACCACCGGCGCGCCGGTGCTGATGGCCTGGGGCGACCGCGACGCCATCATGGATCCGGCCCGCTGCCAGGTCACCGCGGCGGCGCTGCGCCAGGGCGGGTCGCAGGTGCGGACCATCGTCTACCCCGGTGCCGTGCATCAGTGGGACGGCAGCCGCCCGGGGCCGCGGCCGATCGGCCGCCTGCTGAACGACTGCGACTTCCAGGTCGAGCGCGACCTGACGGTGCGCGACGGCAATCTGGGAATCGCCATGGGCGGCAGCTTCACCCGCAAGCTGATCCTGGCCAACTGCGTCGGCGGCGAACCCTATCTGATCGGCCGCGACGACGCGGTGCGGGCCAGGTCGGACCGCGACGTGGCCGCCTTCCTGTCGGCCGCCTTCGGGCTGGCCCAGCGCAGCTGATCCGATGTCGGCCCTGCACCGGCTGATCACCATGCTGGCGCCGCTGGTGCCGGCGCTGCGCGCCTTGGCGCCGCGGCCGGTGACGGCGGCGGAGCGCCTCGCCGCCTTCCCGACCAGCGGCCTGCCCCTCTCCCGGCCGGTCGACATCCGCTGGAACGGCCACCAGATCCCCTTCATCGAGGCCGAGACCGACGGCGACCTTGCGGTGGCGCTGGGGCTGGTCCACGCCCATCTGCGCGGCGGCCAGATCGCGCTGATGAAGCGGGTGGCGCAGGGCCGGCTGTCGGAGATCGCCGGGCCGGTCGCGCGCGACATCGACCATGCGCTGCGCATCCTCGACTACGGCCACGCCGCCGACACGGTGATCGACCGCATGCCGGCGGACAGCCGGGCCTTCGCCGAGGCCTTCGTCACCGGCGTCAACGCCTATCACGCGCTGGAGCGGGCGCCGCCGCCGGAATTCGCCCTGCTGGGGCTGCGGCACGAGCCCTACACGCTGCGCGACCTGTGGTCGATCGGCCGGCTGGCCGGCAGCGACATCAACTGGGTGGCCTATTTCGGCCTGCTGCGCGAGCGCGGCACGCCCGGCTTCGCCGAGGGCTGGGCCCGCACGCTCAAGGCCGGGGCCAACGCCGTCACCAGCTTCACCACCGACGGCCGGCAGGCGGCGCTGGCCACACTGCTGACGGCGACCGGCCGCACCGGCAGCAATAGTGTCGCCGTGGCCGCCAGTCACAGCGCCACCGGCGGCGCGATGATCGCCAGCGACCCGCATCTGTCGCTGGCGCTGCCCAACCTGTGGCTGGTCGCCGGCATGCGCTCGCCCGGCTACCACATGGCCGGGCTGATGGTGCCGGGCCTGCCCTTCGTCGCCGTCGGCCGCAGCCCGCATCTCGCCTGGGGCGGCACCAACATGCGGGCGGCGTCGAGCGACCTGTACGACGTCAAGGCGCTGCCGGATGCCGAAATCGAGACCCGCGAGACGGTGATCCGCACCCGCTTCTGGCGATCGGCGCGGCGCAAGGTCCGGCGCACCCGATTCGGCCCGATCGTCAGCGACGCCAAGGTGGCGCGCAGCCGGCCGGGCGACACCATCGCCCTGCGCTGGATCGGCCATGAGCCGACCGACGAGGTCACCGCCCTGCTGCGCGCCAGCCGCGCCACCACGCCGGAGGCGTTCCGCGCCGCCTTCGCCGGCTTCGGCGTCTCGGCCCAGAACATGCTGGTGGCCGGGGCGGACGGGCGGATCGGCCAGATCATGGCCGCGACCCTGCCGGTGCGCAGCCGTTTCCCGCCGGCCGACCCGGTGCTGGACGCCGGCGACCCGGAGACGCATTGGCAGGGCCTGGTCGACGCCCCGGCCCTGCCCTGGACCGCCGACCCGCCGGACGGGGTGCTGGCCACCGCCAACAACCGGCCGACCGACACCGCCTTGCCGGTCGGCTTCTTCTTCTCCGCCGACGAACGCGTGCGGCGCCTCTATGCCCTGCTGCGCGCCAAGGACCGGCTGGCGCCCGAGGATCTGGTGGCGCTGCAGGCCGACACCGTGTCGCCGGATTCGGGCGCCCTGGCCCGGCATCTGGCGGACGCGATCCGGGACGCGGGTGTCGGTGCCGAGCACGCCGTCCTCCTCGACCGGCTGGCCGGCTGGGACGGCGACTACGCCGCGGATTCGACCGGCGCCCCGGCCTTCGAGGCGCTGCTGCACCATCTGGTGCCGCGGGTCTACGGCGCCGAGACGATCGACGCCATGCCGCGGCTGATGGCGCAGTGGAACGCCATCACCGCCTTCCTGGCCGACGACCTGGCAGAGCTGGCGCCGGAGCGGCGGCGGCAGGTGCTGGCCGAGGCGGTCGGGCTGGCGGCGATCGACACTGGCCCGATCCCGAGCTGGGGCGAGATGCACCGGATGCGGGTGGCGCATGTACTGGCCAACCTGCCGGTGCTGGGCCGTTTCTTCGTGTTCGGCGATTATCCGACCGGCGGGTCGCGCGAGACGCCGATGAAGACCGCGCACGGCCTGGTGCGCGGCCGGCATAATGCCAGCTACGGCTCGATGGCCCGCCATGTCGCCGACATGTCCGACCCCGATGCCAGCTGGGTCACGCTGTTCGGCGGCCAGGACGGCTGGCTGGGCAGCGAAGGCCTGACCGACCAGATCCCGCTGTGGCGCGAGCGCCGGTCGATCCGCCTGCCGCTGCGGCCGGAAACGGTGGCGCGGGAGTTCCCGACCCTGACCCGCCTGTCGCCGCGATGATCGACTTTACCCCGGCCTTCCGGCTGACGGCGGCGCTGCGGCGCCGGCGGCTGCGGCGGCTGGACCCGGTGGAGAGCCAGCGCCGCACGCTCCTTCACTTGCTGCATCGCGCCGCCGGCACCCGCTTCGGCCGCGACCACGGCTTCGACCGCATCGGCGACGTCGCGGCGTTCCGGGCCGCCGTGCCGCTGCGCCCCTACGAGGAGATGTGGCGCGATTACTGGCAGCCGGCCTTCCCGATCGTCGAGGATGTCTCCTGGCCCGGCCGGATCCCGTTCTTCGCCGTCACCTCCGGCACCACCAGCGGCCGCAGCAAATACATCCCGGTCAGCGACGCAATGCGCCGGTCCAATGTCCGCGGCGGCTTCGACCTGACGGCCTGGCATCTCGGCGCCCGGCCGCAGAGCCACATGTTCGGCGGCCGCAGCCTGATGCTGGGCGGCAGCACCGCCCTGACCGAGGAAGCGCCGGGGGTGTTCAGCGGCGACCTCAGCGGCATCGCCGCCCGCACCCTGCCGCCCTGGGCCCGGCCCTTCGTCTTCCCGGGGCCGGACCTGGCCCTGCTGACCGACTGGGAGGAGAAGCTGGACCGCATCGCCCGCGGGTCGCTGACTCTCCCGATCCGCAGCGTTTCCGGCACCACAAGCTGGCTGCTGATCTTCCTGGAGCGGGTGTGCGCGCTGCGCCGCGCCCGCGGCGATGCGCCGGATCCGCCTTACCCCTCTCTCGACCTGCTGGTGCCGGGCGGCGTCGCGCTGGCGCCCTACCGGCCGCGGCTGGAGCAGGCGATCGCCGGCACCACCGCGGAGATCCGCGAGGTCTATGCCGCCAGCGAAGGCTTCATCGCGGTGCAGGACGGCGGGGTCGGCGACGGGCTGCGGCTGAACCTCGACCACGGGCTGTTCCTGGAGTTCGTGCCGGTGGAGGAGCTTGGGTCGCCCCGGCCGACGCGACACTGGATCGCCGATGCCGAGCCCGGGGTGAGCTACGCCATCGTGCTGACCACCTGCGCCGGCCTGTGGGCCACCGTGCTGGGCGACACGGTGCGCCTGGTCGGCCGCGACCCGCCGCGCATCCTGATCACCGGCCGCACCAGCTACGGCCTGTCGGCCTTCGGCGAGCACCTGATCGCCGAGGAGGTGGAGCGCGCCGTCGCCGATGCCACGGCCGCGATCGGTGCCGACATCGCCGATTTCGCCGTGATCGCGGTGTTCCCGGATGACGCGACGCCGGTCGGCCGGCACCGCTGGTTCGTGGAGTTCGCCGCGCCGCCCGGCCCGGATGCGGCCGCCCGCTTCGCCGCAATGCTCGATGCAAGGCTGTCGGCGCTGAACGACGACTATGCCGCCCACCGCGCCGGCGACACCGGCATGGGCCCGCCGGAGGTGGTGGCCGTGCCGCCGGGCCGTTTCGCCGCCTGGATGAAATCCCGCGGCCGGCTGGGGGGTCAGAACAAGGTGCCGCGGCTGATCGCCGATCCGGGGCTGGCGGCCGAGTTGTCGGCGTTCATGTCCGGCCCCTGAGGCCCCACGAGGGCGCGGACCATCAAGGTCGGATCATCGTTGCGCACGGCGTTCACACGGGTCGAGACCGGGTAGGCCTCGATCGGCAGGTCGGCCGGCGGCGCCAGCAGCGCCCGCAGCTGCGCCGGCGACGACGGCGTCTCGCCCAGCCAGGCCGGCCACTGCTCCGGCGCCAGCATCACCGGCATGCGGTGGTGGATCGGCCGCAGCCGCTCGACCGCGTCGGCGGTGACGATGGTGAAGGTCCGCACCCATTCCTCCGACTGCGGGTCCTTCCAGCCCTCCCACAGCCCGGCGAAGACCATGGGCGTTCCGTCGATCCGGCGGACGAAATGCGGCGTCCGGTCCGGCGCCCATTCGTAGAAGCCGTCGACCGGGACCAGGCAGCGCCGGGCCTGGAAGGCCTTGGCGAAGCTGCGCTTCTGGGCCAGGGTCTCCGACCGGGCGTTGATCAGCTTGGCGCCGCCCTTCAGATCCGCCTCCCAGCTCGGCACCAGGCCCCAGCGCAGCGGGTCGATCGACCGCCGCCCGGCCTTGGGGTTGAACCGGACCACCGCGATGTCCTGGGTCGGCGCCGCGTTGTAGCGCGCCGGGATGTTGGGGACCGGACCTTCGGCGCCGAACACCTCGACCAGCTCCTGCGCCGGCACTTTCTGGACGAAGCGTCCGCACATGGCTCAGGCCGGCACCGGCACGACGTAGGGCCCGAGCAGCAGGAACAACAGCATCGACAGCACCACGAATGTGACCAGCGTCAGGCCGAAATGGGCGCCGCGCTGTTCCTGCGGCACGCGCAGCACCAGGCCGGTGCCTCGATAGAGGATCAACATCGCGTAGCCGATGGCGAGTAACAGAAACAGCACCGCGGCCGGACCCGACAGGAGCAGCTGCACGCCGGGCCCCAGCATCTCGGCGACATACACCGGCGTCATCGCCAGCGCCACTAGGGTGAAGCCCGCGTCGAAGCTGGCAGCGGCGCCGAACATGCCGGCGTAGAATCGGACCACGGCCGCCATGATGAACAGCCCGGCGAGGTTCATTGGCACCCGGACCATCAAAGCCAGGACGAGAAGGCCAGCGCTCGGCCCCACTTCGGTGGCGGAAGCGAGCAGAAGCCATAGCGGCAGCGAGATGATCGAGGTCAGGACCAGCACCGGCAGCGCATGCTCGCGCACCACGATGCGCCAGTTCGGGGCCGGGACCCCATGGGCGGCCAGCGTCGCGTCGGGCTCGAACAGCATGCCGCGCACGCGGCCCACCACAGCGGCGAGATCCAAAACCGTCTCCAACACGTCGTCGCGGTCCTGCAGGACCGTCCCCCTAGAGCAGGGATATGGCCCTGCCCCCGAGGGGCATGCAACCCCACGCCTTGCAAGGCCGGGCCGCGCATGCCATGCCTGCCACCATGAAGCGGCAGATGCGACGGAGCAAGCCCGCGGCCCCCGGGTCGCGGCGCGAGATTGAGCTGGTGATCGAACGCCTGGGCGGCGGCGGCGACGGTATCGGCACGGTCGACGACCAGCGCGTCTACGTGCCCTTCGCCGCGCCGGGCGACCGGGTGCGCGCCCGGCTGGGCCGGCCGGACGGCCAGGCCTATCGCGGCGAGTTCATCGAGCTGGTGCAGCCCGGCTCGAATCACCGCGAGCCGCCCTGCCCGCATTTCGGCCCCTGCGGCGGCTGCCAGGTGCAGCATCTGGCCGCGCCGGTCTACACCGAGTGGAAACAGGGCCTGCTAGCCGGCGCCCTGGCCCGCAACGGCTTCGAGATCGAGGTCGGCGCCCTGGTCGAGACCCCGCCGCGCAGCCGCCGCCGCGCCAGCCTGGCGGCGCGGCACGGCCGGTTGGGCGTGTTCCTGGGCTTCAACGAGGCCGGGTCCAGCCGCATCGTCGACCTGACCGACTGCGTGGTGCTGCGGCCGGAGATCACGGCCCTGCTGCCGCCGCTGCGCGCGGTGCTGGCCCGGATCCTGCCGGAGAATGGCGGCGCCGACGTCGCCGTCACCCTGCTGGATGACGGCATCGACCTGGTGATCGTGGCCGAGGCAGGGCTGGACCTGGCACGGCGGGAGGCCCTGGCCGAATTCGCCGCGGCGCAGGACCTGGCGCGGCTGTCCTGGCGCGGCGCCGACGGCTTCACCGACCCGGTGGCGCATCGCCGGGCCGGGGTGGTGCATTTCGACGAGGTGCCGGTGGCGGTGCCGCCCGGCGGCTTCCTGCAGGCCAGCGCCGAGGGCGAGGCCGCGCTGACCCGGCTGGTGCGCGACGGCGTCGGCCAGGCGAAGCGGATCGCCGACCTGTTCTGCGGCGCCGGCACCTTCGCCCTGCCCATGGCGCGCGGCGCCCAGGTCACTGCGATCGACGGTGAGGCCGCTTCGGTCGAGGCGCTGGCATCGGCCGCCCGGCGCGGCGGCCGGGGCGAGCGGATCACGGCGCAGCGCCGCGACCTGTTCCGCCAGCCGCTGACGGCGGCGGAACTGCGCGGCTTCGACGCCGTGGTGTTCGACCCGCCGCGGGCCGGCGCCCGCGACCAAGCCGAGGCGCTGGCGGCCTCCACCGTGCCGGTGGTGGTCGCCGTCTCCTGCAACCCGTCGAGCCTGGCGCGCGACGCCCGGACCCTGGTCGATGGCGGCTACCGGCTGGAACGGGCGACCCCGGTCGACCAGTTCCTGTGGACGCCGCATCTGGAGGCGGTGGCGGTGTTCCGCCGATAAGAGCTGAGGGGACCTTCCCTTCGTTGTCATTGCCGGGCCTGACCCGGCAATCCAGAGAGCGTCGAGACCTTCTGGATGCCCGGGTCAAGCCCGGGCATGACACTGGGGGAAGGAGACGCGGTGAGCGGCTCAGCCGATCAGGCTGCGCAGCGGCACCAGCGGCCGTGGGCCGACATGGCTGATCACCTCGGCGGCGGCGACGCTGCCGATCCGACCGCTCTCGGCCAGGCCCAGGCCGCGGGTGAAGCCGTAGAGGAAGCCGGAGGCGTAGAGGTCGCCGGCGCCGGTGGTGTCGACCAGCTGGGCCAGCGCCGCCGCCTCGACCAGGACGGTCTCGCCGTCGGTCACGATCACCGAGCCCTTCTCGCTGCGGGTGATCGCCGCGACCTCGCAGCGGCCGCGCACCGCGGCGACGGCAGCGTCGAAATCGTCGACCTGGTACAGCGCCTTGATCTCCGCCTCATTGGCGAAGAGCAGGTCGACATGGCTGTCGATCAGCCCGAGGAAGCTGTCGCGGTGCCGCTCGACGCAGAAGCTGTCCGACAGGGTCAGCGACACCTTGCGGCCGGCGGCATGCGCCACCTGGGCGGCCTTGATGAAGGCCTCCTTCGCCGTCGGCCGGTCCCACAGATAGCCTTCGAGATAGGTCACCTGGGAGCCGGAGATCACCGCCTCGTCGACATCGTCGGGCGTCAGCTCGACGCAGGCGCCGAGATAGGTGTTCATCGTCCGCTGCGCGTCCGGCGTGACGATGATCAGGCTGCGCGCGGTGGGCGGCGTGCCCGGCACCGCGGGGTCGAGCGGCTTCGAATCGAAGTCGACGCCGACGGCGCGGATGTCGTGGCGATAGACGGCGCCGAGCTGGTCGCCCGTCACCTTGCCGATGAAGGCGGCCTTGCCGCCCAGCGAGGCCAGCCCCGCCGCGGTGTTGCCGGCGGAGCCGCCCGAGGCCTCGAGCCCCGGCCCCATGGCGGCGTAGAGCGCCTCGGCCCGCTCCGCGTCGATCAGCGTCATCGCCCCCTTCACCAGGCCGTGCGTGGTGATGAAGGCTTCGTCGTTCTTGGTGATGACATCGACGATGGCGTTGCCGATGCATGTGGCGTCGTAGCGGGCGCTCATGGGTCTCGCTGGTTGTGCGGCCAAGGATGCGACCCGCAAGGGGTCCCCGACCCTCTAGGCTGCGGCCGCCGCCGAGTCAACCGGGGCCGGGTCCCGGGCCGGTGCCGTGGGATGGGGCAGGTCGTAGCGCTCGGCGATCCGGTCGATCCACAGCCCGGGCGTGCCGTGCGGCCGCTCATGCGGAGCGAAGGGGGTGAGAACGGCGTCCAGCCGGGCCATCGCCGCCGTCACCTGCTCCGCCTCCGCCGGGGTCAGGGACGGCTTGCCGCCCTCCTCCGTCAGGGCGCGGATGCGGCTGCGCTCGACCAGCTTGGTCACCAGGTGACGGCCGTCGAAGCGGCGCAGGCAGACGGCATAGGCGCCGCCGAGCCAGTTCTCCTCCCAGATCTCGTCCAGCGCCTTGGCGAAGGCCGCCTCGTCGATCGTGCCGGCGGCGTCGAACAGCTCGGTCCAGCCGAAGCGGCGGCCTTCGGAGGCGAGCAGGGCGTGACGGAAATCGGCGGCGAACGCCTGCCGGAACTGCGCCGCCAACTCCGGCAGCGGCAGGGTCGCTTCCGCGGCGCGGCGGGCCCAGGGCGCCACGGCGCCGCCGAACCATTCCTCCGGCTGCGCCAGCGCCTCGCTGCGGATGGCGCTGCGCACGGTCAGGGACGGGTCGAGGACATAGGTCGGCCCCGGCAGGCAGCGGGCGGCGATCAGCGCGCGCAGCCGCTCCCCGGTCAGCCCGGCGGCCTGCGCCAGGGCGGCCGGCGTCAGGCAGCGGCGGCGCATATAGTCGAGAATGGCGAAGGTATCGGTCATGGTCGGCCTCCTGTGTCGGTCGCCCCACTCCACATCCGCGGCCGGCCCTTGACCAGCGAAGACAAATCGATCACCATCGAAGTATGAAGGAAGGCCTTGATCTTGCGAGCTTATCGTCGCTGATCGGCGATCCCAGCCGGGCGTTGATCTTGTCTGCCTTGTTCGGCGGGGAGGCGCTGCCGGCGGGCGAGCTGGCGTTCCGCGCGCGGGTCACGCCGCAGACCGCGTCGAGCCACCTGGCCAAGCTGGCGGAGGCCGGGCTGGTCACCGTCCGGCGGCTGGGCCGGCACCGCTACTACGCCCTGGCGGGGGCGGAGATCGGGGCGCTGCTGGAGACGATGCTGACCCTGGCCTCGCCGCCGCCCGCCATCGCGGCCTCGCGCTCGAAGGTGCCGGCGCCGCTGCGCGACGGGCGCATGTGCTACGACCACCTCGCCGGCCGGCTCGGCGTCGCGGTCACCAACGCGCTGGTGGCGCGGGGCGTGCTGCAGGCCGACGACCACGGCTTCGCCCTGTCCGACGCCGCGCCCGGCTGGCTCGCCGCCCTCGACATCGATGTCGACCGGCTGCGCCAGGGCCGCCGCGCCGTCACCCGCCAGTGCCAGGACTGGAGCGAAAGGCGGCCGCATCTGGCCGGCGCGCTGGGCGCCGCCATCGCCGACCGGTTCCTGGAGCAGGGCTGGATCCGGCGCGACCGCGACAGCCGCGCCGTGGCCCTGACCGCGGATGGCCGCGCCGCCCTGGCCCGGATCTTCGGGCCGGAGGTGCTGGACCAGGCGACCGCCGCCTGACGCCCCTCGCCGTCATTGCGAGGAGGCGAAGCCGACGAAGCAATCCAGGGGCCACAGCGAGCGGCCCTGGATTGCTTCGCTGCGCTCGCAATGACGATACTGGTGTTCCGCGAGGGAAGACGTCACGGCGGAGGAGATCGATGTCGGCGGCCACGGACCGTTTCACCGGCGGATGCGGCTGCGGCGCCGTGCGCTACACGGCGTCCGGCGCGCCGCGCTGGGCGGCCGCCTGCCATTGCCGCGACTGCCGCCGGGCCACCGGCGCGCCCTATTCCGCCTATGCCGGCTTCGAGCGCGCGCAGGTGGCCTGGAGCGGCGAGGCGCCGCGCCGCTTCGCCTCCTCCCCCGGCGTCGAGCGCCTGTTCTGCGGCCGCTGCGGCACGCCGCTGGCCTATGAGGGCGCCCACTGGCCGGACGAGGTGCATCTGCTGGCGACGACGCTGGACGATCCCGGCGCCCTGCCGCCGCGCGGCCATGTCTATGTCGGCGAAAAGCTGCCCTGGCTGCGCTTGGCCGACGGCCTGCCGCGCTATCGCACCACCGCCGGCGAGGGCGGGCCGCTGACCGACGAAGAATAGGCGCCGCCCTTGCGCCGCCGGCCCCGCCGCCCCAGGTGAACGGCCGCGACATCAACCGCCGAGCCCCGATGCCGACCGCCTTCCGCCTCGCCCTGCAGCAGATGACGTCCGACCCGGCGATCCGCCGCGTGCTGTGGGTCAGCTTCGCCGCCACCATCTTCCTGGTGCTGACCCTGCCGGCGCTGGCCGGCTGGGGCCTGTCCTTCGTGCAGATCGCCAACTGGTCCTGGGTCGACACCACCATCGACGTGCTGGGCGGCGTCGCCGTGCTGGCGCTGGGCATCCTGCTGTTCCCCGCCATCGTCGGCGCCGTGGCCGGCCTGTTCCTCGACGACGTCGCCGAGGCGGTCGAGGCCCGGCACTATCCCACCCTGCCGCCGCCGCGACGGCAGCGGATCGGCGAGATGATCTGGGGCGGCATCCGCTTCTTCCTGCTGCTGGCGGCGGTCAATCTGGTCGCGGTCGGCATCGTGCTGATCGTGCCCGGCGTCAACATCCTGGTGTTCTGGCTGGTCAACGGCTACCTGCTGGGCCGGGAGTATTTCGAGCTGGTGGCCGCGCGCCATGTCGAGCCGGCGGCGGCGCGGGCGCTGTGGCGCGAGCGCCAGGGCCGCTTCATCGTCGCCGGGCTCGTCCTGGCCGCGATCCTGCTGGTGCCGGTGGTCAACCTGGTGGTGCCGGTGCTGGGCGCCGCCTTCATGACCCATGTGTTTCACCGCACCATCGGCGGGCTCGTCCCGGCGGGGCGGGCTGCCGGATAATTCATTTGACCGAAATGCGGCTGAGTTGCTCCTGTCCGGGAACGGGGCTGGCCGCCGCGGGTTGATCGGCGGATACGCATCCAGCTACAGTCCCGGCCCCATCGTTTTGATGGGACATCGACTCCGGAACCACAACAAGCAGGGGGACACCCGCGTGTTTCGTCGACGCAACCCCGCTGGCGGAGGATCGGATGGCGGCAACGAGCGGCCAGGCTATTCCCCCGCCACGGACACGTCCGTAGTTCGGCCCACAGCCCCGATCGCGCCTCAAGGAGAGCCCATGTCGTCCACCGCCAAGCCGGCCACCGGCTACAAGACCGATCTGCCGCGCCGGATCGACCTGCCCGGGACCGGCGCCGCCGGTGCCGTGCGCCGGCCGGACTCCTCGGCGGCGGCGCCCGGCGGCCGCGAGTCGCCGCGCAAGCTGATCGTCGGCAGCGAGATCTCGCTGGCCGGCGAGATCACCGCCTGCGACCACCTGGTGGTCGAGGGCCGGATCGAAGCCAAGATCAAGGACTGCCAGACCATCGAGATCGCCGAGCAGGGCGTCTTCAAGGGCTCGGCGGAGATCAGCGACGGCGACATCGCCGGCCGGTTCGAGGGCGACCTGTCGGTCTCCGGCCTGCTGCGCCTGCGCGCCAGCGGCGTCGTCACCGGCACGATCAAGTATGGCGAGCTGCAGGTCGAGACCGGCGGCAAGCTGATCGGCACGCTGCAGCCGCTGGGCGGCGACACGGCCGCCACGGCCCCGGCCGCCGCGGCGGCGCCGCAGCCCGCGCCGACGCCGCTGTTCGACGACAAGGCCGAGGCCGGCAGCGGGGCCTGATTCCGCACGCCGAACCAGCGGATCCGTGACTGCGAACGGCCGGGGCGACCCGGCCGTTTCGCTGTCCGGCAGACGACTCGGGAGACCGGCCCATCGCTCCGCCGGGACAACCCGACCGGAGCCCGACGGCATATTCATAAGCCCGAAAAGAAAAAGGGCCGCAGCGAACTGCGGCCCGAGTTTAGGGAGGAAACGCCCAAGAAGTGCGTTACGACAGCAGCGAACTGCATGTCGCAATGCACAATTTAGGGTCTTCGCCGGACAAATCAAGGGGAAAATGAATTCCTCTTGCAGAACAGCCACTTAGAACCCATTCGTGCCTAAGATATGTGCATTTAGCACTTCTTTTGTGCTGCAGCGCACAAGTCAACGCCGAGTTCGGCCCGGCGCGGCGCCCCGACTCGCGGCCGGCGACTCGACGCTTCAGGCTTGCCCCCGGCCGCCGCATGAGGGAAGCATGGCCATCCCGACACAGTTGGCCCGCCATGTCTGAGCCCCTCGCCCTCATCGCCGATCTCGGCGGCACCAACGCCCGCTTCGCCCTGGCCGACGCCAAGGGCACGCGCGACACCAAGATCCTGCATGGGGCGGACTACCCGACCCTGGCCGACGCCGCCCATGCCTATCTCGGCATGGTCAAGCCGGCGGCACCGCCCAGGCAGGCGGCGATCGACGTGGCCAGCCCGGTCACCGGCGACCAGGTGACCCTGACCAACGCCGCCTGGTCCTTCTCGATCTCGGCCCTGAAGCAGGATCTGGGGCTGGACCGGCTGGAGGTGATCAACGACTTCACCGCCGTCGCCCTGGCGGTGCCGTATCTGGCGGAGGGCGACCGCACCCCGATCGGCAGCGGCACGCCGGTGGCGAATGCGCCGATCGGCGTGCTCGGCCCCGGCACCGGCCTCGGCGTCTCCGGCCTGGTGCCCAGCGGCGCGCGCTGGTCCGCCCTGGCCGGCGAGGGCGGGCACGTCACCATGGCGGCGGCGACCGAGCGCGAGGCCGCGGTGCTGGACCGGCTGCGCCATCGCCACCAGCACGTCTCGGCCGAGCGGGTGCTGTCCGGCATGGGGCTGGTCAATCTCTACGAGACGCTGGCGCAGTTGGACGGGATCGACCCGGTGCAGCGCGACGCGGCCGCCGTCAGCGATGGCGCCAAGACCGGCGATCCGCATTGCGCCGAGGCGGTATCGACCTTCGCCTCGATGCTCGGCACCGTCGCCGGCAACCTGGCGCTGACGCTGGGGTCGCGCGGCGGCGTCTACATCGCCGGCGGCATCGTGCCGAAGATGGGCGACCTGTTCGACGACGCGCTGTTCCGCCAGCGCTTCGAGGCCAAGGGCCGGATGCGCAGCTTCGTCGTCGGCATCCCGACCTATCTCGTCACCCACCCGCTGCCGGCCTTCCTCGGATTGCGTTCGGTGCTCCACCTGACCTGAGGGACGGCCCGCAAATGCTACTGGCGTGGCCGTCTGATGGCGGTTTCTCCGCTTCCGGTGCTCACGGACTCAAACGTCCGCTGCGCGCCGGTTCTCGAAACCACCACCAGCCGACTCACCCCAGCGCATTTCCGAACCGTCCTGCATTCCGGAGGCCCATGTGACGCTCGATCTCGACCGGCTGCGCGCCGACACGCCGGGCTGCGCCCGGGTGCTGCATCTCGACAATGCCGGCTCGGCCCTGCCGCCCGCCCCGGTGCTGGACGCCATGCTGCACCATCTGCGGCGGGAGGCGGAGATCGGCGGCTATGCCGCCGCGGCCGAGGCCGAGCCGCTTCTGGAGGGCGCCTATGCCTCGATCGCCCGGCTGATCGGCGCGCGGCCCGACGAGATCGCGATGATGGAGAACGCCACCCGGGCCTGGGACATGGTGTTCTACGGCCTGCCGTTCCGGCCCGGCGACCGGATCCTGACCGCCAAGGCCGAATACGCGTCCAACACCATCTCCTACCTGCAGGTGGCGCAGCGCACCGGCGCGGTGGTCGAGGTCGTGCCCGACGATGCCGCCGGCCAGCTCGACGTCGCGGCGCTGGAGCGGGCGGTGACGGCCACCGACCGCGGCCCGGCACGGCTGATCGCGGTCAGCCACATCCCGACCAATGGCGGGCTGGTGAATCCGGCAGCGGCGATCGGGAAGATCGCACGCGCGCATAGCATTCCCTATCTGCTCGACGCCTGCCAGTCGGTCGGCCAGATGCCGGTCGATGTCGAGGCGATCGGCTGCGACATGCTGTCGGCCACCGCCCGCAAGTTCCTGCGCGGGCCGCGCGCGGTCGGCTTCCTCTATGTCCGGCGGTCGATGCTGGACCGGATCGACCCGCCCTTCCTCGACCTCTACGCGGCGGAGATGGTGGCGCCCGACCGCTATGTGGTGCGCCCGGATGCCCGCCGCTTCGAGAATTTCGAGCGCAACTTCGTGGGCATCGTCGGCATGGGCGCCGCGGTGGACTACGCCCTGACCCTCGGCCTCGACGCCATCCGCGACCGCGCCCGAGGCCTGGCGAACCGGCTGCGCGACGGCCTGTCGGCCCTGCCCGGCGTCACCGTGCGCGACAAGGGCGCCGAGCGGTCGGCCATCGTCAGCTTCACCAAGGCGGACGAGCCGGCCGAGGCGCTGCACCAGCGGCTGCGCGCAGCCGGCATCAACACCAGCGTCACCCGCCGCCGCTCGACCATGTTCGACATGACCGACCGCGGCCTGGACGCGATGCTGCGGGCCTCGCCGCACTACTATAACAGCGAAGCCGAGATCGACCGCTTCCTGGCGGCGGTCGGCGGCCGCGAGGGGTAGCCCACCCCCCAGGAATCGGGGATTTCGTTCCTGCGCCCCGGCCGCGCATCCTGCCAGCCGATCCGGGTGCGGCCCGGCGATTGCATCCATCGCGACCATGGCAGGCACCGACAAGGACTATCGGCAGACCGTCGTCACCATCGCCGGCACCGGGGCGATGCTGGCGGCGCGCCTGTGCAACTTCGAGACCGCCAAGTCCTATCTGCTGCGCGAGCATATGGACTTCCTGGACAGCCGGGTGCGGCCGCTGCTGCGCAGCATGCAGGGGCCCTGGGTCGACATCATCGGCTATGCCAGCCATCGCGGCGGCGAGGGCTACAATCAGCGGCTGTCGGAGCAGCGCTGCCAGAGGGTCCGGGACTATCTCGACGCCCTGGACGACGTGAACTTCCAGATCGTCCGCGGACTCGGCGAGACCCAGAGCGGCAGCGACGGCGAGGCGGACAATTACGGCTGGTGGCGGGCCGTGGGCATCTATGTCTACGCCACCAGGCCGCCGCGCGCGCCGGCCGATGACGGGCGGTCGACCGAGTTCAAGATCCGCGTTCTGGGCGGCGCCTCGGCCTCGAACTACGCCCAGGCCGACGACTACACCTTCGAGATCGTCGACACCAAGCACGATGTCGGGGCGACGTTCCTCTATTACGGCTTCGGCGGCTCCATTCCGCTTCCGGAACAGATCCCGACCATCCCGTTCTCCCAGGTCCAGGCCGGTCCGTTCACGCCGTTCAGGACCACCGCGCCTGTCTACCTGTCGGATTTCGACGGGGCCGCGGAGCTTTACCAGGACCCCGGCATCGCCGGCGGGTGGGTTTCGGTGGGCGGCACCTACCGGTTGGTGATCGAGAGCACGAGCCTCTACAAGGCCGGCGTCTCCGTCCGCCCGTCGATCATCCCGATCTCCGGCGGCTTCGGGCTGGCCACGCCATCGGCGGGGTCCGCCAGCTTCGGCCTGCTGAAGATGCGGGCGCCGGGATCGCCCTGACGGGGGGCGGCCGGGCGGCGCGGCTTCATTCGCCCAGCAGGTGCAGCACCACCTCGCGCCGGTGCGGCCGGCGGCGGTGCTCGAACAGATAGATCCCCTGCCAGGTGCCGAGCACCGGCCGGCCCGACGCGACCGGGATCGACAGCTGCACCTGGGTCAGCGCGGTGCGGAGATGGGCCGGCATGTCGTCCGGCCCCTCGGCATCATGGATGTAGCCGTCGCCCTCGGGCGCGATCCGCTCGAAATAGGCCTCCAGGTCGGCCCGGACATCGGGGTCGGCATTCTCCTGGATCAGCAGCGAGGCCGAGGTGTGCCGGCAGAACACGGTCAGCAGGCCGGTGCGGATCCCCCGGGCTTCGACCCAGGGCACGATCTGCGGCGTGATCTCGACCAGCCCCTTGCCGCGGGTGGTGACCTGGAGGGTGTGGAGGAATTGCTGCATCACCTGCCCTCGAATAGATCCGCGATTGTCTCGTCTTTCGCCCCTACATCCGGGATGACGATCTGCCCTTCGTAGCCGCCGGGCCGGCGTCGCTCGACGACATAGGCTATGAGTTCGACCCATGGCGTGCCGTCGCGCTCGATGACCACACGCTCACCGGCCCGCACCTGTTGTGCCAGGGCCGGTAGCTTGGATTTTGCCTCGCGTATACTGACCCGGATCATTTGGTCCTCTGGCACTTTCTAGATTCGTCATGGCGAGGAGCGAAGCGACGTGGCCATCCAGGGATCGACGCCACTGGATGGCCACGCCCCTTTGGGGCTCGCCATGACAGCTCCGTACTTCATTCGACGTGCAGAACACTTCGAACGGCTGTCGACTGCAAGCCGAACCGCAGTGCCTTCCCGATCCCCGGCCGATCGGCGAGAATGAGCGCATGGGCGAGCCGATCGACGACTTCTATCCGCAGGTGCCGGTGTTCGAGGGCTTCGCCCGTCTGACCGACGCCACGCTGTACCGGCCGCTGCCGGAGGACTGGGTGATCGGCCTGTCGGACGTCGTCGCCTCCACCGCCGCGATCCGGGCCGGCCAGTACAAGAGCGTCAACGTCGCCGGCGCGGCGCTGATCGCCGCCGTGTCCAACGCGCTGGGCCAGCGGGACTATCCCTTCGCCTTCGGCGGCGACGGCGCCAGCTTCGCCCTGCCGCCGGCGGATGCCGAGACCGCCCGCACCGCCCTGGCCGCCACCGCCGCCTGGGTGCGCGACGAGCTGGGCCTGACCCTGCGCGTGGCCCTGGTGCCGATGTCGGCGATCCGCACCGCCGGCTGGGATGTGCGCATCGCCCGCTACGCCCCGTCGCCGGACGTGACCTATGCCATGTTCATGGGCGGCGGCCTGGCCTGGGCCGGGCAGGAGCTGAAGGCCGGCGCCTTCGCGGTCGAGCCGGCGCCGCCCGGCACCCGGCCCGACCTGTCCGGCCTGTTCTGCCGCTGGCAGGAATTCCCGGCCCGGCACGGCGTGGTGCTGTCGCTGATCGCCACCCCGGCCGTGGCCGAGAGCGAGGCCCCGTTCCAGGAGTTGGTCGGCGACATCCTGCGCATGACCGGGCGGGAGAGCGAGGCGCAGCATCCCCTGGCCGACCTGCGCAGCGGCATGGGCTGGCCGCCGCCGGGCCTGGATGCGGAGGCGCGGGCATCGCGCCGGTCCGGCCAGTCGCTGCTGTCGCGCAAGCTGCTGGTGGGGCTGAAGAGCCTGACATCCTGGGCGATCCTGCGCTTCCGCATCCCGATCGGCCCGTTCCGGCCCGACCGCTATCTGGGCGAGCTGGTGGCCAATGCCGATTTCCGCAAATACGACGACGGGCTGCGGATGACGCTGGACTGCACCCCGGCGCTGGCGGACCGGCTGGAGGCGCGGCTGCTGGCGGCCGAGCAGGCCGGCATCGCCCGCTTCGGACTGCACCGGCAGGAGGCGGCGATCGTCACCTGCTACACCCCTTCGGCGATGCGCAGCGACCATGTTCATTTCGTCGACGGCGCCGCCGGAGGCTACGCCGCCGCCGCGGCCCGGCTGAAGCCGTCGTGACGCCCAGCGCCGGCAACCTGTTCCACGCCCTGCGGCCGGACGCGGCGGAGGAGCAGGTGTCGACCCTGCTGGAGGAGGCGGGCTTCGTGCTGGAGCGCATCGTCTCCACCGGCCAGGCCAGCCCGTCGGGCTTCTGGTACGACCAGGAGCGGGCGGAATGGGTGGTGCTGCTGCGCGGCTCCGCCGGCCTCGCATTCGAGGGCGAGGCGGAACCCCGCACCCTGCGTCCCGGCGACTGGGTGCACATCCCGGCCCATGCCCGCCACCGCGTCGCCTGGACCGACCCGGACGAACCGACCGTGTGGCTGGCGCTGCATCATGGGTGATCCGGCCTGATACTACTGGCCGTTGAGATCGACTCTTCAGTCTCTTTTCCCGTCATGGCAAGGAGCGAAGCGACGTGGCCATCCAGGGGCCGGTGCGAGCGGCCCTGGATGGCCACGCCCCTGCGGGGCTCGCCATGACGGGAAAAGAATGACGGAATCCGGCCAAGAACTTCAGGCCGCGATCAGCTCGAACCGATCCACGTCAACGAGGCCTCGGTCGGTTATCTTCAGATGCGGGATCACCGGCAGCGGCAGGAAGGCGAGTTGGATGAAGGGCTCCGGCAGCGGGCAGCCCATCGCCTTGACCGCCCGGCGCAGCGATCGCAGGTCGTCCGCCACCCGCTCGAAGGGCTGCAGGCTCATCAGCCCGGCCAGGGGCAGGGCGATCTCGCCGGCCACCTGGCCGTTGCGGACGGCGACGAAGCCGCCCTGCAGCTCGATCAGCCGGTTCACCGCCGCGGCCATGTCGGCGTCGTTGTCGCCGACCACGCAGATGTTGTGGCTGTCATGCCCGACCGAGGAGGCCAGCGCGCCGTCGCGGAAGCCGAAGCCCCGCACGAAGGCACGGCCGATGTTGCGGTTCACCCCGTGCCGGGCGAGGACGCAGATCTTGAGGATGTCCTGCTCCGGATCCGGGTGGCGGCAGCCGTCACGCCAGGGCAGCGTCGCGGTCAGCGCCTCGGTGATGATCTTGCCCGGGATCAGCCCGATCACCGGGCCGGTCGGGCCCGTGGTCGGGGCGCGGAAATCCTCCGCCGCCACCGGGTCGAGCCTGACCGAGCCGAGGCCGACCGGGGCCGGCGCGGCGCGGCCGTCGAAGATCGCCGGCCCGACCACGCGCCCGGCGCTGATTACCTGCGACACGGCGCAGTCTTCCAGGTCGTCGAGCAGCACCAGGTCGGCGCGGCGGCCGGGCGCGACCAGGCCGCGGTCGCGCAGGCCGAAACCCTGGGCGGCGGACCAGGTGGCGGCGCGATAGACATGGGCCACCGGCGCGCCACGGCGGATCGCCGACCGGATCAGGTGGTCGAGATGCCCTTCCTCGGCGATGTCCAGCGGGTTGCGGTCGTCGGTGCACAGGCCGAGCAGCGGCGAGGTCTCGGCCGAGATGATCGGCGCCAAAGCGTGCACATCCTTGCTGACCGACCCGTCGCGGATCAGGATCTGCATGCCCTTGCGCAGCTTCTCCAGCGCTTCCTCCGGCTCCGTCGTCTCGTGGCAGTTGCGGATGCCGCAGGCGAGATAGGCGTTCAGCGGCTTGCCTGTCAGCAGCGGCGAATGGCCGTCGATATGGCCGTCCTGGAAGGCGGCCAGCTTCTCCAGCACCGCCTCGTCCTTGGCCAGCAGGCCGGGGAAGTTCATGAACTCGGCCAGGCCGATCACCTTGGGGTGACCGCGGTGCCGCACCAGCTCGGCGGCGTCGAGCCGCGCCCCGGCGGTCTCGAGCTCCGTCGCCGGCACGCAGGAGGAGAGCTGGACCCGCAGATCCATCGCGGTGCCGAGGGCGCCGTCGAGGAAATAGCTCAAGCCCGCCTCGCCCAGCACGTTGCAGATCTCGTGCGGGTCGCAGACCGCGGTGGTGGTGCCGCGCGGCAGCACGCAGCGGTCGAACTCCGCCGGCGTGACCAGGGTCGATTCGCAATGCACATGGGTGTCGATGAGGCCGGGCACCACGACCTTGCCGCGGCCGTCGATCTCGACCGCCCCGCTGTAATCGTCGCAGGTGCCGACGATGCGGTCGCCGCAGACCGCCACGTCGCCGTCCAGCAGCGCGCCGCTGATCACGTCGAGGGTGCGGGCGCCCTTGATCACCAGATCGGCGGGCGCGCGGCCCAGCGCCTGGTCGATTCGCGTCCTCAATTCCGCTGTGCCGCTCATGCCTGTCCTCTCCAACCGGGGTAACAGCCTAGCAGGATCGACGCCGGTTATGCCCGCCTCAGAAATAGATAGAATTTTAGGATAATTATTAATACCGTCCGCCACGGCGACACCGGCGCCGGTTTTGGACTATCACCTGATCGGGGGCCGCCAAGCCCCGGGGGATGATCGGGAGACGGTGGGGAATGGAGAAGTTTCTGGGCTCGGTCCGCTCGATCGTCCTGCTTGCGATCCTCGGCTTCCTGCTGTTCTTCGGCACGGCGGGATGGCTGGGCAAGCAGTTCCTGGCCGACAACGCCCGCACGCAGGGCTGGGTCGACCACACCAACCTCGTGATCACCACGATCTATGAGGCGCGGCTGAGCATCGCCCGGGCGCAGGCCCTGAGCCGCAGCTTCGTCATCACCGGCAACCAGCAGGACGCGGCGGTGGCGGAGGACAGCGCGCGGCTGGCCACCGACAAGCTGCTGGACCTGCGCGGCATGACCACCGACAACCCGGTGCAGGTGCAGCGCTTCGACGACGCCGCGGCCATCGCCGAGCAGATCCTGGTCACCAATGACCGGATCATCGCCGCGGTCCGGCGCGGCGATCGCGACGGCGCCGGCACCATCGTCAAGGATGCCGTCGACCAGGCGCCGGCCTTCCGCGCCAGGATCGACGACGCCGTGCAGGCCGAGAAGGCGCTGCTGGCGGAGCGCCAGGCCGCCACCGCGGCGACGCTGGGGCGGATCATCTGGCTGCTGGGCGGTATCGCCGCGCTGGCGGCCCTGTGCGGGCTGCTGGCGGCCTGGGCGATGTCGCGCCAGGTGCGCACCGACCAGCGGCGCTACCGCGAGCTGGAGCGGGCGAAGCAGGAGAGCGACGCCGGCGCCCGGGCGCTGGCGGAGAGCCAGGCGCAGCTGCAGGCGGTGCTGGACAGCGCCCGCGACCCGATCCTGGTGGTCGGCCAGGACGGCGTGGTCGAGCTGGCCAACCTTGCCTGCGGCGAGGCCTTCGGCGTGGCCGGCGGCGAGCTGACCGGCACCGACATCTCCGTGCTGGTGCCGGCCCTGGCCGGCGGCGCCCATCCGGCCGGCGAGATCACGGTGACGCGGCGCGACGGCAGCAGCTTCCCGGCCGAGATCTCGACCGGCGTGTTCGAGCGCGACGGCCGCAGCGTCTCGGTCTGCATCCTGCGCGACATGACCGAGCGGCACCGGCTGGACCAGCTGAAGAACGAGTTCGTGTCGACGGTGAGCCATGAGCTGCGCACGCCGCTGACCTCGATCCGCGGCTCGCTGGGCCTGATCGTGGCCGGGGCGGCGGGGGCGCTGCCGGACAAGGCCAGGTCGCTCTTGGAGATCGCGCACAAGAACAGCGAACGGCTGGTCGGGCTGGTCAACGACATCCTGGACATCGAGAAGATCGAATCCGGCCGCATGGAGTTCCGCCACGACCGGCTGGAGGCCGGGGCGCTGGTCGAGCAGGCGGTCGAGGCCAACCAGGCCTATGCGGCCCAGCACGAGGTCGAGTACCGGATCGCGGCCCGGCCGGACGCGCCGCTGCCGGTGCAGGGCGACGCCGACCGACTGATCCAGGTGCTGACCAACCTGCTGTCCAACGCCGCCAAGTTCTCGCCGGCCAGCAGCACCATCGAGGTGGCCGTGGAAACCGTCGGCCGCCAGGCCCGGATCAGCGTGCGCGACCGCGGCGCCGGCATCCCCGAGGCATTCCGCAGCCGGATCTTCCAGCGCTTCGCCCAGGCCGATGCCAGCGACGTGCGGCGCAAGGGCGGCACCGGCCTGGGCCTGTCGATCGCCAAGGCGATCGTCGAGCGCCATGGCGGCCGCATCGGCTTCGAGCCGGCGGAGGGCGGCGGCACCTGCTTCTGGTTCACCCTGCCGCTGCTGGCCGAGGCGCAGGAGACGACCGCCATGCCCGGCGACGCCCGGCGCCAGGTGCTGATCTGCGAGGACGACGCCGACGTCGCCACCCTGCTGGGCCTGATGATCGAGCAGGATGGCTGGCGGGTCGACTTCGCGCGCGACGCCGAGACGGCGCTGGAGAAGGCGCGCACCGGCCAGTACGACGCGATGACCGTCGACCTGCTGCTGCCGGGCATGGACGGCATCACGCTGATCCGCCAGCTGCGGGCCGACCCGGCCACGGCGGACCTGCCGATCGTCGTCGTCTCCGCCACCGCCCAGGACGGCAAGCGCGAGCTGAACGGCGACGCCTTCAACATCGTCGACTGGCTGGACAAGCCGATCGAGCAGCTGCGGCTGCGCGCGGCGCTGCGCCAGGCCGGCTTGCGCAGCCGCAACGGCCGCGCCTGCATCCTGCATGTCGAGGACGATGACGACGTGATCGAGGTGGTCGGCGCCATCGTCCGCGACGAGGCGGAAATCGTGCCGGCCCGGTCGCTGCAGGAAGGCCGGGAGAAGCTGGCGGCGCGGCGCTTCGACCTGGTCATCATCGATGTCGGCCTGCCCGACGGCTCCGGCCTCGACCTCCTCGAGACGATCAACGCCCGCACGCCGCGGGAGCCGGTGCTGATCTTCTCGGCCCAGGATTCCAGCGCCTCCTACGCCAGCGCGGTCTCCGCCTCGCTGGTCAAGAGCCGCACCGACAACGAGCAGCTGCACCAGACCATCACCGACCTGATCAACGGCCTGATCCAGGACAAGCAAGGGGCTCCCCGCTATGGCCGATGAGGCGCTGACCCGCATCCTCTATGTCGAGGACGATGCCGACATCCGATCGGTCGCCGGCTTCGCGCTGGAGGCGGTGGGCGGCTTCGTCCTGGCCGCCTGCGCCTCGGGCGAGGAGGCGCTGGCCCAGGCGCCCGGCTTCGCGCCGCAGCTGCTGCTGCTCGACGTCATGATGCCGGGCATGGACGGCCCCGAGACGCTGGCGGCGCTGCGCGGGATGCCGGGGACGGCGGCGACGCCGGCCGTGTTCATGACGGCCAAGGTGCAGCCGCAGGAGGTGGCGCGCTACCGTGCCCTCGGCGCCATCGACGTCATCTCCAAGCCGTTCGACCCGATGACGCTGTCCGACGAGATCCGCGCCATCTGGGCCCGCCGCGATGGCTGAGATCGATGATTTGTGAAAGTTCCAGGCCATCCCTCTTTGTCATCACCGGGCTTGACCCGGTGATCCAGGGGCCGTCGAGAGCCGCTCTTGCAGCCCTGGATGCCCGGGTCGAGCCCGGGCATGGCGGAGAAGAGAGGTGCCTCAGCGAGCCGGGATCGGGAGCAGATCGATGACTCAGGACGCGCTGCAGGTGCATCTCGACCGGCTGCGGGCGAAGTTCGCGGCTGAGCTGCCGCAGAAGCTGGCCGAGGCCGAGGCCCTGCTGGCGGCGCTGCGGGCCGGCGACGGCGAGGCGCTGAAGGGGCTGCGCTTCGTCGTGCACCGGCTGAACGGCACCGGCGGCACCATGGGCTTCGCCGCGCTGTCGCAGGCCGCGGCGGTGCTGGAGACACGGCTGGACGCCTGCCTCAAGGCCGGCGGCGCCGGGCCCGAGGACCAAGCCGCGATCGCCGAAGGGCTGGCGGCCGTGAAGGCTACCGCCTGAGCCGGTTCAGGCGGTTTCCACCACCTCGATCTCGGCGGTGATCTCGGCGACCTTGCCGAGCATGATCGAGGCCGAGCAGTACTTCTCCTTCGACAGCGCCACGGCGCGCTCGACCTTGGCGCGGTCCAGGCCGCGGCCGGAGACGATGTAGCGCAGATGGATCCGGGTGAAGACCTTGGGGTCGGTCTCGGCGCGCTCGGCCTCGACCTCGACCCGGCAGTCGGACACCGGCTCGCGCCCCCGCTCCAGGATCATCACCACGTCGAAGGCGGTGCAGCCGCCGAGGCCGAGCAGCAGCATCTCCATCGGCCGGACGCCGAGGTTGCGCCCGCCGCTCTCCGGCGCGCCGTCCATGACCACGGCATGGCCGCTGCCGGATTCGCCGACGAAGGTGCGGCCTTCGACCCAGGTGATGCGGGCTTTCATCTGATCTGCTCCAGGAACCGATTCGAACCGGCACCCTAGCAGGGGGCCGGAGGATCGTCAGCCGGGCGGCATCGGCGCGGCATCGGCCGGGCGCTCGGCGATCTCCAGCACCAGCTTGCGCACCACCGCCTCGGTGAAGCGGGCATCGGCGTCGGCGGTGATGACGAAGGCGCCGGGCCCGCCGATCACCTGGGCACGAAAGAAATCCTCCAGCGACCCTCCGCCCCAGCCCGGCCGGCCGCTGCGCGACAGCACGGCCAGGCCGTTGATGGTGATGCCGGCGGCCAGCGCCTCGGCCCGCACCTCCGGCAGCGGCCGGCCGCCGCGCTGGCCGGCATCGGCCGAGATGTCGATCACCTTGCGCAACCCCTGGTGGTCGTTGCCCTCGATCAGCCGGACCGAGAGGCCGATGGCGTTGCTGATCGAATTCCAGCCGGTCGCGCGCCGCGGCGCCGCCGCCAGGGCCGCGCCGAAGGCAGCGGCGCTGTCCGCCCCGTCGATCACGGTCCAGTCGACGATGACATGCTGCGAGTCCGCGCCGCCCCATTCGACGAAGGCGACCGCGATCCGCCCGGTGATGCCTCCGCGGATCGCCTGCTGCACCCGCGGGTCCGCCAGGGCCTTGGCGTAGCCTTCGCGCTGCAGCCGCAGCTCCTCGTCATCGATCGAGCCGGAGCCGTCGGTGGCGAAGACCAGCTCGACATCGACGTCGACTTCCTGCGCCGCGGCGGGGGCCGCGCACAGCGCCAGGGTCAGGGCGAGACCGCGATGCAGCACCGGCGCCTCCCGCTTCGATCGGAGGCGATCAGCATCCCGGCAGGATTCCGCTCTGTCAAACGCCCGCAGGCCGCACCCCGAATCCGGGCTTTGCATCGCCGCCGCTTTGCAGTATGGTCCGCGCCGCTTCGGGTCCTTGGGCCCGAGTCCATGGCCTGCACTCGTAGCTCAGCTGGATAGAGCGCCGCCCTCCGGAGGCGGAGGTCACAGGTTCGAATCCTGTCGAGTGCGCCATCCCCCTCAGACATCTCGCTGCCATCCACCCCACGGTCGCCATGCCGATGGGAACCCGCTTCCTGGTGGGCCCATTGCCCAGGCATGGCGAAGTGCCGCGACCCGCTCGACTGGACCGTCCTTCCCACCGGACACGGCACCGGATCGGTGACCTGCCGCGATTTCCGCGGCTGGTACGCCCGGAACGCCCAAGGCCGGGTGCAGATCACCTGGACGGACGGGCCGGATGAGGAGCGGTCCTCGGAGGTCTACCGCGCCGCGACCACGGCCTGCGAACAGGCCGATGACGGCCGCCAGACCAGCAAGGCGGGCCGCGTCGATGCCGGAGGCTAGCCGTGGCAATGGGGCGTAAGGCGTCCGACTGGACCGTCGAGCATACCGGCACCGAAGGCACGGTGGCCTGCGCCGAGTATCTGGGCCGCTTCCGTGTCGATCGCGACGGTGCCGTCCGGATCACATGGTCGCCGCCGCCGGGACCCGCGGTGGATCGAGGAACGATCAGCCGGGCCGCCCAGGAAGCCATCGAAGCCGCGATCCGCCCGCGGGCCTAGCCCGCGCCCCGTCGTATCGTAGGGGTGCCGCCACCCCTTCCCCATATGTCAGACATGTGTCGCAATCCCCGGCAGCGCCAGGGGACAAACGGCGCTGAGGGCCCGGCCCGGATCTCTCCCCACCATGGTCCGGGCCGGGCTTGCCGTCAGTGTCGGGCGCCGGCGCTCAGTTCTTCGAGTTCGGAATGATGATGCGCCGGATGTCGTCGGCGCTCCGCCCATTGTCGTTGCGGTTCCGGTTCCGGTTCCGGTCCCCGTCGTCGTTTCGCCCTCTGTTCCCGTTGCCATCGATCCCGAACAGGCGGCGGGCCCGCTGCTCGGCGTCACCGTCGGACCTCGACCGGCGCCGGTTGTCGTCGCGGTCATCGTCCCGGTCGCGGTCCCGATGGCGGTAGCGATACCGGTCGCGATCACGATCATAGTCGCGATACCGGTATCGGTACCGGTCGCGGTCATAGCCGCGGTAGTAGTTGTCGTCGTCGTCGTACCAGCTGGAATAGCCGTTGCCGTAGTAGCCGTCGTAATAGCCGGGTCCCGTCTGGCAGGACGCCAGCAGCGGGGCCGAGGCCGCGATGGCGACCGCCACAAGCCCTGTCCGGAACAAACCTCTGCCGTGCTCCACGACGCTCTCCCTCGTCGCTCATCCGAGCTGCGGATGGTCATAGGACTCTATGTCGAAATGCGGGTACGCCAAGGGACCCGGCTCAGGCCCGGGCAAAGCGGCGCCGGGCGGCAAAGTTGCCCTGCGGGCCCGCTGACCCATTCGGGTGATCCCGCCGGCAGGCAGGGGCTGGCATAATGACAGGGCATTCGACACACGCCTTTTCGCCGATTTCTCACGATTTGAGGTGACGATTGGAGTGGCGGGCGGCGCCACGGCAGGCGCCCCGCTTATCCTGCCCCGCAACCGGCGGGGCCATGTGCGGCCGGAACCGCGCCCTTCACCACCACCGCGGGCTTCGGGCGAGACATCCATGTCCGGCAGCCGGAGCCTGAATGTCGAGATCGACCGCTCGGCCGGCGGGCCAGGGCTACGACCGGGTGATCGCGCTGGCCAGCACCGTCCTGGCCGACAATGTCGAGGAGCTGACGCTGGACGGCCTGGCCAGGCTCAACGGCACCGGCAACGCCGGCAACAACCGGATCTTCGGCAATGACGGCGCCAATGTGCTGACCGGCGGCGACGGCAACGACATCCTGAACGGGAATGGCGGCGACGACGTGCTGCGCGGCGGGCAAGGGGCCGACGAGTTGGCCGGCCGCGGCAACGGCACCGCCCTGGGCGACACCGCGACCTATAGCGACAGCAGCGTCGGCATCGTCGCCAACCTGGCCACCGGCGTGGGCTCCGGCGGCGCGGCCCAGGGCGACACCTATATCGAGGTCGAGAACATCGAGGGCAGCCGGGGCGATGATGACCTGACGGGCAGCATCGGCGCCAATATCCTGCGCGGCCTCGGCGGCAACGACGTGCTTCGCGGCGGCGCGGGGGCCGATACGCTCGACGGCGGCGCCGGGACGGACACTGCCAGCTACTTCACCAGCTCGGCCGGGGTCTCGGTCAGCCTGGCCACCGGGGCCGGCAGCGGCGGCGACGCCCAGGGCGATGCCCTGACCGGCATCGAGGCGCTGTCCGGCAGCCAGGGCAACGACACCCTTACCGGCGATGCCGGCGCCAACACGCTGCAGGGCTGGAACGGCAGCGACGTCCTGATCGGCGGCATCGGCAAGGACACGCTGACGGGAGGCGCGGGCGCCGACCGCTTCGCCTATGGCGGCACGGCCCAGAGCACGGTCGGCGCCAATGCCGACCGGATCACCGATTTCAGCCACGCCCAGGGCGACCGTGTGGACCTGTCGGCGATCGACGCCAGCACCGTCCTGGCCGGCAACCAGGCCTTCAGCTTCATCGGCACCGGCCTCTACACCGGTGTCGCCGGCCAGCTGCGCTATACCGTCAGCAACGGCGTCACCACCATCGCCGGCGACGTCAACGGCGACAAGGTCAGCGACTTCCACATCCAGCTGACCGGCGGCATCGCCCTGGTGGCCGGCGACTTCGTGCTCTGACGCGACCGGTCCGACCCGGCCACCACCTCCTCGGCGAGGGCGAAGCTGGTGCTCATGCCCATGCCGCTGGTGACCTGGACCACCCCGGGAATTGGAAGATATAAAAGAGAGATGACACCCCCACGCTCATGGTCGAGCGCGAATCCTACGTTCCCCCTTGGTATGAGAGACCTTCGTCTTGCAATTGTTCTTGAACAAGCCCCGCTAAGTATTCTTCCATCATTGAGAAATCGAGATTGCCATCTTCCCAAGCACGGTCAGCTGCATTCAGGGCTGCATAGTAAGGCTCACGATTCTCTCTAATTCTCTCTGGCACTATCTTTCGGCCACCCAAAACACCGCCAGCTTTTGCACAGAGAAGATAGTAGCATGCTGCACGCGCAGTGCGTCCATTGCCCTCAATGAATGGATGGACCCAGTTCATCCGCCACAATCCATATGCGGCAAGCTCAGTATAACTCCAATTGTACCAGTTCTCGTGTATCGTACTGATGAACTGATCCATTAACATCGGCACTTCGCGAAAGTGAGGGGGTATATGAGAGCCAACATATATCGGCTCATCTCTAAATCTACCCCCAAACTGAGAAATATTGGCTACAGCAACGTGATTAAGATCCCAGAGCATGTATTTATCAAAAACTCGGCCGCCCTGGCTTATTCCTATTTCAACGCAATTAAGAAGAAGATCATATTGCCGGATCAGATTCTTCTCTTGAATCCGGTCATAAAGATCTCTGTTCTCTTCCTCAAGGACAAGCATGCCACATCAAAGAAGCTCGGTTGCCCGAGCTTCTCCCTGAGCTGTAAAGTTAGCTTACCGTGCGATCTTGATGCTCTTGGCTGCTACGCGGGCAGAATCCTTTGTGATTCGAGACCCTTCCGGCGCATTGCCATAGGCAAAACTAACCCGCTGCTCCTGCAGCTGCTGCTCCGAGACTCCCCTTTTGATCGACTCACTCAAAAGACGCTCAAGATCAGGCCGATGAGGAGCCGGCTTTAGAACTGATTTCCGTGCGACCATGGCGGCTTCCTTTCGACAACTCTCCATACCTCGCTTGCGGGCCACTGGACACGCCAATCCCGCCGATGGCGGGCAGCCGGCCCGCTAATCGTTGGTATCGAGCGCATCTCCGTCGCGATCCACCAAGCTCATCGTCATGATGATACGCCACCCTCCGCCTAACGCCAGAGGACAATCCGTATCCCCAATTTTTTAATCCATCATGTTGCAATGGACACACAAGATGATGTGGGCAAACGTTAAGTTATCTCCAACTGATATGCGGCGACACGCCTCACCCAGCCCCTGCAGCTGGTCCTTACAAAATCAATGAACTGGTCGCCAGCAGGGCCGCCATCATAAGCGCCTCAATGTCATAGCAGCGTTTACAAAACGACCGCGGAGGACGCAGAGCCGTATGCGAAATGCAGGCGGCCGGGTCAGGCGGCGTGGCGGGGGGCCGCTGCGCCGAACAGCCCGGCCACCACCTCCTCGGCGATGGCGAAGCTGGTGCTCATGCCCGTGCCGCTGGTGACCTGGACCACCCGCGTTGCCTCGTCCGGCGCCTCGGCGAAGGCCTCGGCCGGGCCGGAGGGGTAGATGCCGACCCAGCGCTCGGTCACCACCGGCTGCGGCACGTCCAACAGTTCGGCCATGTGGCGCAGGATCAGCCCCTCCACCGCCTGCGGCGCGAAGGGGTCGGGCGAGTCGTCGTAATGGTGGGAATCGCCGACCACCAGGGAGCCGTCGGCCGACTGCACCACGATCAGGTGGATGCCGTTGGCCAGCGTCTCCGGCACCTCGGCGGCCAGGCGGGCCTTCAGCGGCGCCGCCTCCGGCAGGTCGGCGAAGCCGTGGTAGCGGCCGAGGCTGAGGTCGCCCATCACCGCCGCCGGCAGCCGCCAGCCCGGGGCCGCGACACGCAGCATCTGCAGCTTGCACAGGGTGGTGCGGCGGCGGGCCATGATCTCCGGGAACAGCGACCGCAAATCCGGGCCGGGGCAGACCACGATGCGGTCGGCCAGGATCGCGCCCTCGCCGGTCTCGACCCGCGGCGCCTGCACGGCGCGGACCTGGACGCCGCGGCGGAAGGTGACGCCATGCGCCGATTCCAGCCAGGCGGCCAGGCGCGGGATCGCCTCGCGTGGCTCGATCCGCAGCTCATGCGGGCTCCACAGCCCGGCGCGCAGCCCATCGGACCGCGCCATCGGCAGCCGCGCCGACAGGCCGGCGGCCGGCAGCAGGGTGCAGCCCTCGCCCATCTCGGTGCGGGCGAAGGCCTCGAGGACGGCCTGCCCTTCCGGGGTCCGGGCCAGCAGCGCGGTGCCGCAGTGCTGCACCGGGATGCCGGCCTGGGGTGCCACCTCGGCCCAGACGTCGCGGCTGCGCATCGCCCGGCGCCAGGTCGGGCCGGCCGACTGTCCGCTGACGGTGACAAAGCCGAAATTGCGGATCGAGGCGCCGATGGCGCGCGCCTCGCGGTCGATCACCACCACCCGGCGGCCCTGCCGCGCCGCGGCGAGGGCATGGGCGAGGCCGAGGATGCCGGCGCCGACGATGGCGAGATCATAGCGGCTCACGGCGCGTCCCCGGCGGTGATGCGGGCCTGGATCCGGTCCAGTGCGGCCGGGACGTCGGCGATGCCGTCCACGACCTCATGCGCGCCGGCGGCCTGCAGCTTCTCGGTCGCGGCCCGGCGCAGCGACGCCTGGCGGTCCGCCGGCAGGGAAGCCCATTCCGCCTCGGTCAACCCGACCTCGTTGCCGGTGACGCCGAGCGCGATGGTCCACATGCCGGCGTTCAGCCCCTCGGCCACATCGACCACGGTGTCGCCGATCTTGACCGCGGCCTGCACCGGATGGATGTCGAGCTCGATCAGCGCCTTCAACGCCATGGCCGGGCCGGGGCGGCCGGAGGGGGTCTCGCCGGCGCAGACGATCACCTCCGGCGCATAGCCCCGCCGGGCCGCCTCCGGGATCACCACCTCCATCACCGGGCGCGGGAAGCCGGTGGTGGTGCCGATGCGGATGCCGCGGGCCTTGAGCGCCGCCATGGCCTCGACCGTGCCGGGGATCAGCACCGCGTGCCGCCGCACCGCCGCGATCTGCAGCGGCAGGAACCGCTCATAGAGGTCGTCGACATCGGCGATCACCGGCGCCCGGCCCTGCGCTCGTTCCCAGGCCGCCGCGACCTGCGGCATGTCCAGCAGCGCCCGGATGTGGTCCCATTTGGCCATGCCCATCGGCAGCCGGGCGGTGGCCAGCGGCACCTCGACACCCATGGCGGCGAAGGCCTCGACCAGCGAGGTGATCGGCGCCTGGCAGCCGAAATCGACCGTGGTGCCGGCCCAGTCGAAGATCGCGGCCCGGATCGGGCCGTCATAGCGGCGACGTGGAATGAAGCTCATGGCGCGCTCCCGGACAGCGGTGGGCCGGAGGAACCGGATGGCGGGAGAAAACCAGAGAGTCTAATATTGATCCAATTCATATTCTCCATATGGATCATTGATGAGCTCAACACTTGCCGTGCAGCTGCGCGCCTTCCACGCGGTGGCGGCGGAAGGCAGCTTCACCAAGGCGGCACGGGCGATCGGCGTGTCGCAATCGACCCTGTCGATCGAGGTCAAGGCGCTGGAGCAGCGCTACGGCGTGCAGCTGTTCCGCCGCTCCGGCCGGTCGATCGAGCTGACCCTGCTGGGCGCCGAGCTGATGACCTGCACCAACCGCGTCTTCGCCGCGCAGGACGAGGCGGTGGAACTGCTGCAGGGCACCAGCCGGGTGCCGACCGGCACGCTGCGCCTGGGCGCGGACGGGCCGTTCCACGCCATGCCGCTGATCGCCGCCTTCACCGCCCGGCATGACGGGGCGCGGGTGCGGATGACGGTCGGCAACGCCCAGCGGGTGCTGGCCGACCTGGTCGACATCCGCCTCGACGTCGCGGTGCTGGCCCGGGTGCCGGGCGACCCGCAGCTGCACGCCCTGCCGCTGTGGCACGACCCGGTGCATGTGCTGCTGCCGCGCGGCCATGCTTTGGCTCGGATGCGGGTGGCGCCGGCCCATCTGATCGCGCGGGAGCGGTTGGTGATGCGCGAGGCCGGGTCGATGACGCGGGAGACGGTGGAGCGCGCCTTCGCCGCGGTCGACCTGCCGCTGACGCCCTGGATGGAGGTGGAGGGGCGGGAGGCGTCGCGCGAGGCGATCGCCGCCGGCCTGGGCATCGGCTTCATGTCGGCCGGCGAGCTGACGCCGGATCCGCGCTTCGTCAGCCGCCCGATCGGCGGCTGCCGGGTGGAGATGGACGAGTATGTGGTGTGCCTGCGCGAACGCCAGCGCCTGGCCATCGTCCGCGCCTTCCTCGACATCGCCGCCGAGGCCAGCCGGGCGCGGCGCGAGGCCGCGCCCGGCGGCTGAGACTATCCCTGGCTGAAATCCGGCGGCGGCTGACCGAAATCGACCAGCGGCCGCACCTCGACGAAGCCGATGCGGGCCAGTGGGTGTCCGGCGGCGACCTCGGCCGCCTCGTCCAGGTCGCGCGCCTCGATCACCACGAAGCCGCCGAGGATCTCCTTGGTCTCCATGAACGGGCCGTCGACGGCCGAGGTCTTGCCCTCACGCACCTTCACGGTGCGGGCGCCGTCGGGCAGCTCCAGCGCCTCGCCGGCCACGAAATGGCCGCTGGCCTTGAGCACCTGGTCATGGGTCGAGCATTTCTCCAGCACCGCCCGGGCCTCGGCGCTGCCGCCGAACAGGGTCTGCGGATCGTAGTAGATCAGGCAGGCATAGCGCATGAGGGGCTCCTTCTGCTTGCGCCGTGAATGCCCCTTATCGCCGGGTCCTTGCTGGATTCGACATGCGGTCGCGATTTTCTAGGCCAGGTGGCAGGCGACCTGGTGGCCCTCGCCCAGCTCCCGCATCTCCGGCACCTCGGCGCGGCAGCGGTCGGTCGCCAGCGGGCAGCGGGTGTGGAAGCGGCAGCCGGCCGGCGGGCTGGCCGGGCTGGGCAGCTCGCCCTTCAGCACGGCACGGTCACGCGGCGCGTCCGGGTCGATCGCCGGGATCGCCGACAAGAGCGCGCGGGTATAGGGGTGCAGCGGCCGGTCGAACAGCGCGTCGCGGCCGGCGGTCTCCACGATCACGCCGAGATACATCACCGCGATCTCGTCACAGAGATGCTCCACCACCGCGAGGTCGTGCGAGATGAACAGGAAGGTGACGCCCCGCTGCTCCTTGAGGTCGGCGAACAGGTTGATGATCTGCGCCTGGATCGAGACGTCGAGGGCCGAGACCGGCTCGTCCGCCACGATCAGCTCCGGCTTCAGCGCCAGGGCGCGGGCGATGCCGATGCGCTGGCGCTGGCCGCCGGAGAATTCATGCGGGTAGCGGGAATACTGGTACGGAGCCAGGCCGCAGATGCGCATCACCTCCAGCACCGCGTCGCGCAGCTCGGCCCGCCGGACCAGGCCGTGCGCCAGGAGGGCCTCGCCGATCGCGTCGCCGACCCGGACCCGCGGGTTGAGCGAGCCATAGGGGTCCTGGAACACCAGCTGCATCTTCGGCCGCAGCTTCCGCCGGCCGCGGCGGCCGATGGCGTTGATGTCCCGCCCGTCGAAGCGCACCGTGCCCGCGGTCGGCTCGTACAGCCCCAGCACGGTGCGGCCGAGCGTCGACTTGCCGCTGCCGGATTCGCCGACCAGGCCGAAGCTGGTGCCGCGGCGGATGCGGAAGGTCACCCCGTCGACCGCGCGGACATGGCCGGTGACCTGGCCGAACACCCCGTCGCGGATCGGGAAATGGGTCTTGAGGCCCTCGACCTCGAGCAGCGGAGCTTCGGTCATGGGATAGCCCACCGGACGAAGCCGAATGAGTCCCCCCTCCCCTCGCGGGAGGGGGGTAGGGGGAGGGGSTTTTCTCCGCCCCGCTCCGACGGTCCTCTGAGGTCGATCGGCCCGGATGGCGGACGTGACGCTACCCTTTCGCGCGCGGACGCGCGCAGACCCCTCCCCCTGCCCCCCTCCCGCAAGGGGAGGGGGGACAAGAGAAGGATGGCACTCGCTGCTCTGCTCATGTTGCCCCGCCCATCATAGCGCCCCCTGCTGAGCCAGGAAGCAGGCGGCGCGGTGCGGCGCGCCGGCGGGTTCCAGCACCGGGATGCCGGTGCGGCAGATGTCGGCCGCGGCGAAGCAGCGATCGGCGAAGGCGCACCAGCCGGGCAGATGCGCCGGGCTGGGCACCTGACCCGGGATCGACGGCAGCCGGCGCTGGCGGCGGCCGGGAACCGGGCGCGAGGCCAGCAGGCCGCGGGTATAGGGATGCTTGGGCCGCAGCAGGATGTCGCGCACCGGCCCGGTCTCGACCACCCGGCCGGCATACATCACCACCACCCGGTCGGCGAGTTCCGCCACCATGCCGAGGTCGTGGGTGATCAGCATCAGCGCCGTGCCCTGCTCGCGCTTCAGCCGGCCCAGCAGCTCCAGGATCTGGGCCTGGATGGTGACGTCGAGCGCGGTGGTCGGCTCGTCCGCGATCAGCAGCTTCGGGCCGCAGCTGAGCGCGATCGCGATCATCACCCGCTGCAGCATCCCGCCCGACAGCTGATGCGGATAGCCCTCGACGATCTTGTCCGCCCTGGCGATGCCGACCCGGGCCAGGAGCGCGATCGCCTCGTCCCAGGCCGCCTTCGGCGCCAGGCCGCGATGCTCGACCAGCGGCTCGACGATCTGCTCGCCGATGGTCAGCACCGGGTTCAGCGCACTCATCGGCTCCTGGAAGATCATGGCGATCTCGTTGCCGCGCAGGCCGCGCATCTCCTCCGGCTTCAGCCCCAGCAGGTCGCGGCCGCGATAAAGGATACGGCCGCCGGCGACCTTCCCGGCCGGGCGCGGCAGCAGGCCCATCAGCGACAGGGCGGTGACGCTCTTGCCGCAGCCGGATTCACCGACCACGCCGACCGTCTCGCCCTCGGCGATGCCGAAGCTGACCCCGGTCACGGCCCGGGCGACGCCTTCCTCGGTGCGGAACTGGACCGACAGGTCCTGGAATTCGACAAGGTGTTCCACGTGAAACTACCGCTTCATCTTCGGGTCGAGCGCGTCGCGCAGCCCGTCGCCGAGGATGTTGATGGCGACCACGGTCAGGAAGATCGCGACGCCGGGCGGTACCCACAGCCAGGGCCGGCGCTGGAAGTCGACGAAGCTGTTGGCGGTGTCCATCATGTTGCCCCAGGACGGGGTCGGCGGCACCACACCGAGGCCGAGATAGCTGAGATAGGCCTCGTTCAGGATCGCGTCGGCGACGCCGACGGTGGCGACCACGATCAGGATCGGCACGGTGTTCGGCAGCAGATGGTGGAACAGGCGCCGGTGCAGCGGCAGGCCCAGCACCTCGGTCGCCACCATGAAGTCGCGCTCGCGCAGCGACAGGATCTGCGACCGCACCAGCCGGGCGACGCGGATCCAGTTCGGCAGGCTGAGCATGACGACGACCAGGTAGATGCGCTGGTCCGGCGGCACCTTCAGCTCCGACAGCACGGCGCCGAGGATGATCAGGAGCGGCAGGGTCGGGATCGTCATCACGATGTCGGCGCAGCGCATGATCACGGCGTCGACCAGCCCGCCGAGATAGCCAGCCACCGCGCCGGCGATGTAGCCGACCACCACCGACAGCAGCACCGAGGCCAGGCCCACGGTCAGCGAGATCCGGCCCGCCGCCATCAGCCGGGCCAGGATGTCGCGGCCGAGGAAATCCGTGCCCAGCCAGTGCCGCAGGCCGGGCGGCCGGTTGGGGCTGAGCGCGTCGGTCGCGTTCAGGTCCCACGGGCTGATCCAGGGCCCGACGACGCAGACCAGCACGATCAGCAGCAGCACCGTGGCGGCGACCAGGGCGGCGCGGTTACGCCTGAGGCGCCACAGCGCGTCGCCGAGCGGCGAGCGGGTGACGGCGAGGCGGCCGGCGAGCTCCGCCAGCTCGGCCTCGCGCGCCCGGCGGCGGCGGAACGGGTTCAGCAGCGACGCGAACGCCATGGCCTAGCGCCGCCGCAGCCGGATGCGCGGGTCGGCCGCGGCATAGGCGATGTCGGCGACCAGGTTGCCGAGGATGGTCAGCGCCGCCAGCGCCATGGTGAAGCCCATCAGCACCGGATAGTCGCGCGCCGCCAGCGTGTCGATCTGGATGTGCCCGGCGCCCGGCCAGTTGAAGATCTTCTCGGTGACGATGGCGCCGGAGAACAGGCCCGGCAGCTCGAAGCCCAGCAGGGTGATGATCGGCAGCAGGGCGTTGCGCAGCGCGTGCTTCAGCACCACCGTCCGCTCCTTCAGCCCCTTGGCGCGGGCGGTGCGGACGAAGTCCATCGACAGCGATTCGAGCATGCTGGCGCGGATGTAGCGGGTCAGGCTGCCGGCCTGCAGCGCGGTCAGCACCAGCACCGGCAGCACCATGTGGCCGGCGATCTCGACCACCCGCGGCCAGCCCGTCGCCTCGCTGCCGGTGCTGATCATGCCGCCGACCGGCAGCCAGCGCAGATCGACCGCGAACCATTTGATCAGCAAGAGGCACAGGAAGAAGACCGGGAAGGACATGGCGGCGAACACCGCCAGCGTCACCATCCGGTCGTACCAGGAATAGGGCTTCACCGCCGCCGTTACGCCGGCCAGCAGCGACAGGGTCCAGTACAGCAGCATCGCCGTGCCGGCGAGGAGGAAGGAGTTCCAGACATACTGGTTCAGCAGGGTGCCGACCGGGATCTGGTACTGCATCGAATAGCCGAGATCGCCGCTGACGAGCCGGCCGAGCCAGTCGAGGTAGCGGTCAACCACCGGCCGGTCGAGTCCGTACAGCGACTTCAGCTCCGCCGCGCGCTCGGGCGTCAGGTTGATGTTGCCGTCGACGAAATCGCCCGGCGTCAGGGCGAAGACGAAGAAGATCAGCGCCGACGCCCCCAGCAGCATCGGCACCGCCAGCAGCAGGCGGCGGATGACGAAGGTCCTCATCGGGAGCGGCCGGCCCGATGACGATACGCGCGTTGCCTCTCCCGCTTGCGGGAGAGGTCGGAGCCGCGCCAGCGGCTCCGGGTGAGGGCCCTTTGTCGAGGCCGGTGCCAGCCCTCACCCGGAATCGCTTCGCGATTCCGACCTCTCCCGCCACGCGGGAGAGGCAACGCATCGGAGGCGCATGGAAGAAGGATGGCAGCGGCGCTCACTGCACGATCTTCAGCTTCGGCAGGCTGGCGATGATGCCGTTGTAGATGTCCGGCTTGAAGCCCTCGACCCGGGCATCCGTCCCCGACAGGATCTTGCGATAGGCGAGGAAGATCACCGGCGGGTTGTCGGCCAGCGCCTTGTACAGCTGGTGGTAGATCGGCTTGCGCTGCTCCGGGTCCAGCGTGGCGTTGCCCGCCAGGATCAGCTTCTCCACCGTGTCGTCATGGTAGCCCAGCCGGCCGACCTCGCCGGTCGACAGGAAGTCCTCGACCCCGTCATGCGGGTCGTTGATGGTCGAGGTGCGGAAGGTGGCGAGGTTGTAGTCGCCGGCCTTCCGCTTCGCCAGCAGGGCGTTGAAGTCCGACACCTCGGGCACGAGGTCGACGCCGATCGCCTTCCAGTTCTCCTTGGCGATCGGGATCAGCGCGTCGTTGATCAGCGACTTGGTGGCCAGCAGGCGCAGCGACAGGCGCTGGCCGTCCTTGGCCCGGATGCCGTCCGCCCCGGGCTTCCAGCCGGCCTCGTCCAGCAGCGCCGCGGCCTTGGCCGGGTCGTAGGCGAAAGGCTCGACCGCGCCGGCGTCATAGGCCCAGGAGATCGGCGCCACCGGCTGGGTCGCGACCGTGCCGTAGCCCTGATAGACCACGGTCACCAGGGTCTGGCGGTCGAGGCCGTAGGTCAGGGCATGCCGCACCCGGACGTCCTGCAGCAGCGGGTCCTTCGGGTTGAACTCGATCATGCTGTAGTCGCTGGAGCCGTACAGGTTGATCGCGGCGAAGCCCAGGCTCTGCAGCGCGTCGACATTGTCCTGGCTGACCGTGAAGCCGTCATAGTCGGTCTCGCCGGTCTGGAACAGCTGCAGCTTGGTGGCGTCCGAGGTGATCCGGTAGATGAAATGCTCCACCCCCGGCTTGCCGGCGTAGTAGCGCGGATTGGCGTGGAACCGCACCTCCTGCCCCGGGATGAACTTGTCGAACACATAGGGGCCGGCGCCCAGCGGGTCGCCGCCGAGGGCGCGGATGCCGTCGAGCTGGCCGCGGGCGAAGCCCTTGCCATAATGCGCTTTCGACAGCACCGGACCGCCGAGCAGCGCCAGCGTCTTGGCGCCCGCCTGGGTGGTGGTGATCTGGATGGTCTGCGGGTCGATCACCTTGAGGCCGGAGATGCTGTCGGCCTTGCCGGCCTTGTACTCCGCCCCGCCGGCGATGGCGGCCGGGGTGATGTCGGTCTCGCTCTCCAGCGTCGGGTCGTGCAGCACGGTCAGGGTGAAGGCCACGTCCTCGGCCGTCAGGGCCGAGCCGTCGCTGAAGGTCAGGCCGGGTCGTAGCTTGATGGTGTAGACGAGGTTGTCCGGGCTGACGGTCCAGGACTCCGCCTGCTCCGGGATCAGCTTGCCCTGGCTGTCATAGTTGATCAGCCGGCCGAAGATCACCTCGGTGACGTTCTCGTCCCAGCCATTGCTGAAGAAATAGGGGTTGAACACGCCCTGCGGCGCGCTGATCGAGGCGACGACCGTGTCCTTGCGGGCCTTGGCCGTGGCCGGGATCGCCGACGGGTCGGACGCCGGGGTGATGCCGTCGGGCAGCGCGTCCTGGGCCAGAGCGGGCGTGCCGCCGGCGACGGCGAGGATCAGGGCCAGCGCGGCCAGGCTGGGCGTGCGGTAGGAGCGCATCGAAGGGGTTCCTCCTCGGGCGGGAAGTCTCGGCGTGCCAGGGCGTGAAATAAAAGTCAACTACACGCTTGTGTAGATAAATCTCGACCGAACCGTGTCTTGTTCAGCCCTCCGGGCCGCGCTCGATCCGCACCAGCCAGCGGGTCTCGCCGGCATCCTCGGGTTCCACCGACAGCACGCGATGGCCGCTTTCGGTCGCCGAGCGCGGAACATTGATCAGCGGCTCACCCGCATTCAGCCGTATTTCCGCCACTTCGCCGGGCTTCATATCTTCCAGCAGCAGCTTGGTTTTGACGAAAGTGAAAGGGCAGACTTCCGCCGTTACATCGAGTGTCCGGACCGTCGGCTCATTGCTCATGACGCATTCTCGATTTTCATGGCGATTCATGTTGCAGTCCAGTAGTGGGCGACTTATATACCCAACAATCGTGCCGCGGGAGTATGAACATGAGCAATGAAACGCCGTCCAGCGATTTGATGAACCTGACAAGCCAAATCGTCGCGGCACATGTAGGAAACAATACCGTTGCAATCTCGGACCTGCCCGGCCTGATCGAGCAAGTCTACCGCGCATTGAACGGTCTCGGGACTGAACCGACGCCGGTCGCGGAAAAACCCCAGCCGGCGGTTCCCATCAAGAAGTCGGTCACGCCGGACTACATCATCTGTCTCGAGGACGGCAAGCAGCTGAAGATGCTGAAGCGGCACCTGAAGACGGCCTACAACATGACCCCGGACGAGTACCGGGAGCGTTGGGGCCTGCCGGCCGACTATCCGATGGTCGCGCCGAACTACGCCAAGCAGCGCAGCAAGCTGGCCAAGCAGATCGGCCTCGGCACCCGCGCGCGGCGGGACTGACGGCGAGTCGCAGGCGGTCCGCCCCCAAGGCGGGCCGCCGGTTTCCCGGCCCCGGCCGGCACGCCGCGCCCTTGGCCGCGAAATCCGCGCACATTTGTAACCGTTCTGCTTTATAATTGGGCGAGCGCCTTGTGCGACGACAGCAGAATCGCCGCGGCGCATCGGGGGAATTGAAGCGGACGGACGCAGCATGGCAGTCACAACCTTCGTCGATGACCACGGGTTCAGCCTGCGCGCAGGCAATCTCGAGGTCCGGCTGGCCGAGACGGAGGAGGAGATTTGGGCGGCCCAGGAGCTGCGCTATGCCATCTTCTATCAGGAGATGGCGGCGCAGCCTTCGGTCGAGATGGCGGCTGCCCGCCGCGACTTCGATGCCTATGACGACGTCGCCGACCACCTGCTGGTGATCGACCATGCGCGCGGCAAGGGCGTCGACGGCGTGGTCGGCACCTACCGGCTGATCCAGCGCGACGGGGCGGCGAAGATCGGCGCCTTCTACTCCGCCAGCGAATACGACATCAGCAAGATCGAGGCCCATCCCGGCCGGATCCTGGAGCTCGGGCGGTCCTGCGTCGCCGGCCCCTATCGCTCCGGCGGCACCATGCAGCTGCTGTGGCGCGGCATCGCCGCCTATCTGTTCCAGCATGACATCGAGATCATGTTCGGCTGCGGCAGCCTGCCCGGGACCGACCCGGAGGCGCTGAAGCTGCCGCTGTCCTACCTGTACCACTATCATCTGGCGCCGCCGGCGCTGCGGCCCAAGGCCCTGCCCGAGCGCTACACCGACATGCGGCTGCTGCCGCTGACCGAGATCGACCAGCGCGAGGCGATCGCCGCCCTGCCGCCGCTGATCAAGGGCTATCTGCGCCTCGGCGGCCATGTCGGCGACGGCGCGGTGATCGATGAGCAGTTCGGCACCACCGACGTCGCCATCATCGTCAAGACCGACCTGGTGACCGAGAAGTACTTCAAGCACTACGAGCTGAAGCGCGAGCAGCGGCCGGTCCTGGCCTTCCGGAAGGACTGACCGGAGCGATGGCGGGCACGCGTCTCGGGTCGAAGCTCCGGGCGGTGGCCCGGCTCGCCGTCTATGTGCCCTGGACCGTCATGCTGATGCCGGTGCAGGCCCTGGCCGTGCGCTTCGGCTGGCGGCTGCAGACCAGCCTGCCGGTGTTCTACCACCGCACCTGCTGCCGTATCCTCGGCCTCGGCGTCGAGGTCCGCGGCGTTCAGTCGGAGGCGGCGCCGACCCTGTTCGTCTCCAACCACCTGTCCTATCTCGACATCGAGGTGCTGGGATCGCTGATCCCCGGCAGCTTCGTCGCCAAGACCGAGGTCGGCACCTGGCCGTTCTTCGGCGCCCTGGCCCGGCTGCAGCGCACGGTGTTCGTCGACCGGACCAAGCGCGGCTCGGCCGACATCCAGCGCGACAGCCTGCAGGCGCGGCTGGAGGCCGGCGACAACCTGGTGCTGTTCCCGGAGGGCACGTCGAGCGACGGCAACCGCACCCTGCCGTTCAAGAGCGCGCTGTTCGCCGCCGCCGGGCTGCGCATCGACGGCAGGCCGTTGACGGTGCAGCCGGTGTCGCTGGCCTGCACCACGCTGGACGGCATCCCGCTGGGCCGCCGGCTGCGGCCGATCTACGCCTGGTACGGCGACATGGACCTGCTGCCCCATCTGTGGAACGTGGTGAAGCAGGGCCAGCTCCGGATCACCGTGATCTTCCATCCGCCGGTGACGCTGGAGAATGTCCGGTCGCGCAAGGCGCTGGCGGACCATTGCTGGCGCGCGATCGCCAGCGGCGTCTCCGACGCCAATGCCGGCCGGCTGCCGGCCCCCGGGAACGACAGCATGGCCGATCAGCGCCGCGCCGCATGACCCAAGGCTTGATTTTCGCCCGCGGCGCCGTGATCTATCATCGCAATCCCAAGACCTGGACCGCATCGGACCCGCGCGCGTGAAGACCGCAGCCAATAAGAAGTTGTTCATCAAGACCTGGGGCTGTCAGATGAACGTCTACGACAGCGGTCGGATGGCGGACATCCTGGCCCCGCTGGGCTATGCCCTGGCGGACAGCCCGGAGGGGGCCGACATGGTCATCCTCAACACCTGCCACATCCGCGAGAAGGCGACGGAGAAGGTGTTCTCCGACCTCGGCCGGCTGCGCCCCCAGAAGGAGGCGAAGGCCGGTGAGGAACCGATGATCGTCGCCGTCGCCGGCTGCGTCGCCCAGGCCGAGGGCGAGGAGATCGCCCGCCGCGCCCCCTGGGTCGACATGGTGTTCGGGCCGCAGACCTACCACCAACTGCCGGAGATGGTGGCCCGCGCCCATCGCCAGGCCGGCAAGCCGCTGGTCAACACCGACTTCCCGGTCGAGAGCAAGTTCGACCACCTGCCGGGTGACCAGGGCGTCCAGGGCGCCTCGGCCTTCCTGTCGGTGCAGGAGGGCTGCGACAAGTTCTGCACCTTCTGCGTCGTGCCCTATACCCGCGGCGCCGAGTATTCGCGCGATGTCGCCGGCATCCTGGGCGAGGCGCGCCGGCTGGTCGCCGTCGGCACCCGCGAGATCACCCTGCTGGGCCAGAACGTCAATGCCTTCCACGGCGACGGGCCGGACGGGGCGGTCTGGGGCCTCGGCCGGCTGATCCGCGCCCTGGCCGAGATCGATGGGCTGGACCGCATCCGCTACACCACCAGCCACCCGCGCGACATGGACGACGACCTGATCGCCGCCCATCGCGACGTGCCGCAGCTGATGCCGTTCCTGCACCTGCCGGTGCAGGCCGGGTCCGACCGCATCCTGGCGGCGATGAACCGCAAGCATGACGCCGACGCCTACCGCCGCACCGTCGACCGGCTGCGCGCCGCCCGGCCGGACCTGGCCCTGTCCTCCGACTTCATCGTCGGCTTCCCGGGCGAGACCGACCGCGACTTCGCCGACACGCTGAAGCTGGTCACGGAGATCGGCTTCGCCCAGGCCTACAGCTTCAAGTACAGCGCCCGCCCCGGCACCCCGGCCGCGGCGCTGGACGACCAGTTGCCGGAGACGGCGAAGGACGAGCGGCTGCAGGCGCTGCAGCAGCTGTTGTGGGCGCAGCAGGCCGCGTTCAACCAGGGCATGGCCGGCCGGGTCGTGCCGGTGCTGCTGGACCGCCAGGGCCGCCGCCCCGGCCAGTTGCACGGCCGCAGCCCGTGGATGCAGTCGGTGCATCTCGACGCGCCGGCCCGGCTGCTGGGCACCATCCAGCCGGTCCGCATCACCGAGGGCAAGCTGCTGAGCCTGGCCGGCACCGTCGCCCTGGCGGATGCGGAGGCGGCGGCGTGACCCGCAACCCCGAGGATTCCGGGCTGATGCCAGCGCAATCCAAGACCGCGACGAAGCCGGGCGCCAAGCCGGCGGCCCAGCGCGTCGACGTCAGCTTCGACGACAATCGCCTGCTGCCGCTGCTGTATGGCGAGCACGACACCCATCTGCTGCGGATCGAGCATCAGCTCGGCGTCTCGCTCTCCTCCCGCGGCAACACGGTGACCATCAAGGGCCCGGCCGAGTCCGTCGATCAGGCCCGGCTGGTGCTGGAGACGCTGTGGCAGCGCCTGTCCCAGGGCCAGGGCGCCACCAACGCCGATATCGACGGCGTGATCCGGCTGCTGCGCGACGCGCCGGCCGCCGAGGGCGCTTCGGCGCGCACGATGCTGAAGGCCGAGGCCGCGATCGTCACCCGGCGCAAGCGCATCGGCCCGCGTTCGCCGACCCAGGCCGACTATATCGAGGCGCTGGCGCAGAGCGAGATGGTGTTCGGCGTCGGCCCGGCCGGCACCGGCAAGACCTATCTCGCCGTCGCCCAGGCGGTGTCGATGCTGATCGCGGGGCTGGTCGACCGCATCGTGCTGTCGCGCCCGGCGGTCGAGGCCGGGGAGCGGCTGGGCTTCCTGCCCGGCGACATGAAGGAGAAGGTCGACCCCTATCTCCGCCCGCTCTACGACGCCCTCTACGACCTGCTGCCGGCCGAGCAGGTGGCCAAGCACATGGAGACCGGCGTGATCGAGATCGCGCCGTTGGCCTTCATGCGCGGCCGCACCCTGGCCCATTCCTTCGTCATCCTCGACGAGGCGCAGAACACCACGGTGATGCAGATGCGCATGGCCCTGACCCGCATGGGCGAGGCCAGCCGCATGGTGGTCACCGGCGACATCAGCCAGGTCGACCTGCCGCGCGGCGAGAAATCCGGCCTGGTCGACGCGCTGGAGATCCTGGACGGGGTCGAGGGCATCCGCGTCGTCCGCTTCAACGACCGCGACGTGGTGCGCCACCCGCTGGTCGCGCGCATCGTGCGCGCCTATGAGGCGGCAGACAGCGCCCGGAAGCCGAAGTCGTGATCGACCTCGCCGTCTCGATCGACGCGCCCGGTTGGTCGGCGCTGGGCCCGGGCTTCGCCGACGAGGATGCGCTGGCCGCGGCGCTGGAGCCGCTGGTCGAGGCCACGGTCGCCGCCGGGGCCGGCCCGGGCGCCGCGATCGAGCCCGGCCGCCCGACCGAGCTGTCGGTCGTGTTCGCCGACAACGACACGGTGCAACGGCTGAACCGCGACTATCGCGGCAAGGACGCGCCGACCAACGTGCTGTCCTTCGCCCTGACCGAGGCCGAGGAGCCCGACTTTCCCGGCGCGCCGCTGGTGCTGGGCGACGTGGTGCTGGCGCTGGAGACGGTGCTGGCCGAGGCGGAGCGGGACAGGAAGGCCCCCGCCGACCATGCCCGCCACCTGGTGGTTCATGGTATCCTGCACCTGCTGGGCCACGACCATATGACCGACGACGAGGCCGAGGCGATGGAGCGGATCGAGACCGCGATCCTCGCCCGCTTCGGCATCGCCGACCCTTATTCCGATCCCCCCGATTCCCCGCCCCACCCTGCCTGAGCGGATCGAGACCGCGATCCTCGCCCGCTTCGGCATCGCCGACCCTTATTCCGATCCCCCCGATTCCCCGCCCCACCCTGCCT
>NZ_NHON01000021.1 GCF_002195995.1 Inquilinus limosus | reverse complement strand
GCCCTGCATCATGACCGCGGCGGCGGTGCGGTCGTCGATCTCGTCCGGGATCGCGACGAGCGCCGGGGCCGGCCGGGTGCTGGCGCTGGGGGCGGGTGTCGATGGCGTCGAGGTCGGCCAACGGGTCGCCTGGGTCTATGTTCCCGGCAGCTACGCCGACCGCATCCTGGCGCCGGCCCCGGCGCTCGTCGCGATCCCGGACGAGATCGACGACCGCACCGCCGCCGCGGTCATGATGCAGGGCCTGACGGCCAGCCATTTCGCCACGGATTTCTACCCGGTCCAGCCGGGCGATGTGGCGCTGGTCCATGCCGCGGCAGGCGGCGTCGGCCAGATCCTGACCCAGATCATCAAGCTGCGCGGCGGCCATGTCATCGCGCGGGTGTCCAGCGCCGACAAGGTCGCCGCGGCCAGGGAAGCCGGCGCCGACCATGTCATCATCGACACGGAGGGGCAGTTCGCCGAGGAGGCGGTCCGCCTGACCGGGGGCGACGGCGTCCATGTCGTCTACGACGGCTCCGGTCCCAAGACCTTCCAGGCCTCCCTCGCATCGCTGCGGCGCTCGGGCACCTTCTGCTGGTACGGCCCGGTTCTCGGCGGACCCGAGCCGCTCGACATCATGAGCCTGCCGAAGAGCATCAAGATCGGCTACGCCACCTTCTCCGACCATATCTCGCATCGCTGCGGCGCTCGGGCACCTTCTGCTGGTACGGCCCGGTTCTCGGCGGACCCGAGCCGCTCGACATCATGAGCCTGCCGAAGAGCATCAAGATCGGCTACGCCACCTTCTCCGACCATATCCACACGCCGGAGCGGCTGCGGGCCCGGGCGCGGCAGCTGTTCGACTGGATCATCGGAGGCCAGCTGACGATCAGGATCGGCGGGACCTACGACCTGGCGGACGCCGCGAAGGCCCATTCCGACATGGAGAGCCGCGCCACCACCGGCAAGCTCCTGCTGATCCCATGATCCGTCCCGCCGTTTGGCCATCTCGCGCTTCTGGCGCTCGAGATCCGGCCATGGTCGACCTCGATCGCCTGGTCGCCATCGAGGCCATCCGCAGCCTCCAGTCGCGCTATGTCCGACTGGCCGACAGCAAGGACTGGGGCGCGCTCGCGCGCCTCTTCCTGCCGCATGGCACCTTCATGGTGCACGACCTGGAGGGGCGGCTGCAGTTGGTTCTGACTGGCCGCGAGCAGATCATCGAACGGCTGTCGCACACCATCGGCGGCGGCGCGACGATCCATCATCTCCTCTCTTACGAGATCGAGATCGAAGCTCCGGCACGGGCGCATGGCGTCTGGGCGATGGAGGACTGGGTCGACCTCTCCGGCGAGAACGGAAGCGGGGAAGGCGTGGCGCAGTTCAGGGCGCTGCATGGCTGCGGGCACTATCACGTCGACTATGAAATGATGGACGACGCCTGGCACATCGCGACCCAGAGGCTCTATCGCACTCGTCTCGATATCGTGCGTTGAGAATCGGCGACGATTTCGCCATGCCGGGTTACGACTCGATGTTGGTCCTGAGCTTGGATGGTTCTCCCTTGCCCCTCGGATCCAGGGAGGCTCTATGGCCAGACCCACTCTCAGGCCGCTCCAACAAATGCCGACCGGACATCCAGGAGAATGCGATGAAGAGAACGATCGCCTGTGCCATCGCAATCGTCACGATTTCGGTGGGCGTTGCGGCCCATGTCTCGGCCCAGGCTCCCGATGACCAGGGAGCGCCGATTTACGGTGTGACGCTTCCGGAAGGCTACCGGGACTGGAAGCTCATCAGCGTCGCCCAGGAGAACGGGCAGAACAATGATATCCGTGCCATTCTCGGCAACGAGATCGCCGTCAAGGCTTTTCGAGAGAATGTACGGCCCTTCCCGGATGGCACGATTATCGCCCGGCTGGCATGGCGGTACCAATCGTCGCCCCGCAACGACTCCGTCTTTCCGGCTCCGCAATCATTCGTGGCGGGTCCACCGACGAACGTGCAGATCAGCGTGAAGGATTCCAAGCGCTACGCCGAGACCGCCGGCTGGGGCTACGGCCAGTTTGAAAATGGCCTGCCGACGAAGAATCCTGCCGTCGTGCAGTCATGTTTCGCCTGCCATGTGAAGCTGCAGAAGCTGGAAGCCAACGCAGACTACGTCTTCACGGATTACTCCCATTGACCTCGGAAAGGGTGGCTTGAGGCCGCTCCCAGGGGAAGCCGCTGGACACTCCGGGCCAGGTCGCGAACCTCGTGGTCTGGCGTCACCGCCCGCCGGTTCGTGACAGTGCGAGCTGTCCGCCAGGCCGGTCATGAGTGCGCTTGCCGTGCCGGCCTCACCGGCTGCTTCGAGGCCGGCTAACGCTTCATCACAGAATCTAACGGGTGTCGCGCTGTCGCTTCCCTGTATCGAACCGATCGATTTGGGTTTCTAGTCGAGGAGACGACAAGTGCATGATGGTGTTCCGATATCGCGTCGCCAGTTCGTGGCGGGTGCCGCGCTTGCCGGGGCTGTGGCTGCCATGCCCGTGATCGCACGCGCCCAGGCTACCGCCGGCGCCCCGATCCGGCCATTCAAGGTCGCGGTTCCGGACACCGATATTGCGGCGATGAAGCGCCGCATCGCCGAGACCCGATGGGCCGATGCCGAGCCGGCGCCCGACGACGGCCAGGGCGTTCGTCGCCAGACCATCGAACCGCTGCTGCGGTATTGGGCAACCGACTACGACTGGCGCAAGGTCGAGGCGAAGCTCAATTCGCTGCCGATGTTCCTGACCGAGATCGACGGGCTCGACATCCACTTCATCCATGTGCGCTCGCGCCATGAGAATGCGTTGCCGATGATCCTGACGCATGGCTGGCCGGGGTCGGTGCTCGAATTCCTGAAGGCCGTCGACCCGCTCACCAATCCGACGGCGCATGGCGGCACCGCCGACGATGCATTCCACCTGGTCATCCCTTCGATCCCGGGCTTCGGCTTCTCGGCAAAGCCCACGGAACTGGGATGGGGATCGGACCATATCGGTCGCGCCTGGTCCACCCTGATGCGCCGGCTGGGCTACGACGCCTATGTCAGCCAGGGCGGCGACTGCGGTTCGGTGATCTCGCAGCGCATGGCACTGCAGCACGTGCCCGGACTGCTCGCCATTCATCTGAACATGCCCGCCGTGGTGCCCGCCGATATCGCCAGGACCCTGGCGGCGGGTGATCCGGCCCCTCCCAGCCTGTCAGCCAAGGAACGCGCGGCATTCGACCAGTTGGAGGCCTTCTACCGCGACAACTCCGCCTATGCCGCGATGATGAACACGCGGCCTCAGACGATCGGCTACTCGCTGGTCGACTCGCCTGTCGGCATGGCGGCCTGGATGTACGAGAAGATCGCCCAATGGACCTACAGCGGTGGCCAGCCTGAGCGCGTCCTGACCCGTGACGAGATCGTTGACGATCTCGCGCTCTATTGGCTGACGGGGACCGGGGCCTCCGCCGCCCGGATCTATTGGGAAGATCACACCAACAACTTCAATGCTCGCGGCCTCATCGATCTGCCGGTTGCGGTCAGCGTGTTCCCGGGCGAGATTTTCCGCGCCCCGAAGACCTGGGCTGAGCGCTGCTACAAGAACCTCTTCTACTTCAATGAGGCCAGCAACGGCGGCCATTTCGCTGCCTGGGAGCAGCCGCAGATCTTCGCGCAAGAGGTGCGTGCCGCGTTCCGTTCGTTCCGCTGATCATCGCGACCATCTGAAGGCAAAGGACGCTGTTCGCCCGCTGCGTTTGAGCGGCCCTTCCCAAAGGAAATCGATATGAACAAAGTCATCGTCGCCGGGCTGGCGCTCGCTGCCCAGCTTGGCGCCCTGATGGCGCCGGCGCAGGCGCAGCCGACCAGGCCGACGGTCGTGCTCGTCCACGGAGCTTTCGCGGACTCGTCGAGCTGGAGCGGCGTCATCGCCATCCTCGAGAAGGACGGTTACAAGGTCGTCGCGGCTGCGAACCCGCTTCGTGGTGTCCGTACCGATGCCGATGCCGTCGCGGACGTTGTGAAGAGCATCGAGGGCCCGGTCGTCCTCGTGGGCCACTCGTATGGCGGCTCGGTCATCAGCGAGGCGGCAGAGGGGCGTCCGAACGTGAAGGCGCTGGTCTACGTCGCCGCCTTCGCGCCCGAGGCCGGCGAGACCGCTCTTTCACTGACCGGAAAGTTCCCCGGGAGCACTCTCGGTGGGGCGCTCGCCCCGGCGGTCAAGCTGACGTCGGGCGGGAATGATCTCTATATCCAGCAACAGCGTTTTCCCGAGCAGTTCGCAGCGGACGTGCTGGAAGCGCAGGCACGTCTCATGGCCGCCGGCCAGCGACCGATCGCCGAGGCCGCGCTTTCGGAAGCGTCGACGGCGCCGGCCTGGAAAACCGTACCGTCCTGGTTCATCTACGGTTCCAAGGATAAGAACATTCCGCCCGCCGCATTGAGCTTCATGGCCGAGCGCGCCCGTTCGCGCCAGACGGTGGAGGTCAAGGGGGCGTCGCATGTGGTGATGGTATCGCATGCGCCCGCGGTGGCGACGCTGATCGAGCAGGCCGCGACCGCTCAGTGAGTTAGCCCTTCGCTGCGGCCCTCTCCCGGGAATAGCGAAAATCTGCGGCCGGCTACGCAGTCGTGCAGCCGGCCGCATATCCCGTCGCCAATCGACGAGTCCATCAGCCTGACCCGTTCCCTGCGGCAGGCCCGTCACGGTCCGCCACCTCTCAGCGTGTCTCGTCCACATCCCAGGGCTCTCGATGTCGGAGGTGCGCGGCCAGCTCCTGTTTTCATCCATCGGCCGCTCCGGACTCAAGCCGCTCCTATCCTGAGACAGGGGGAGCCGGCTTCCGGATTGCGAAGGGTGCCTTTGTCGACCAACTGCAGCTTAGTCAGCTGCGCTCGGTACAGCGCAATTTATATGCATTTTATCCATATTGACATGCATACTCAAATGTATGACGTTTAAAATCACATTGCCTCGTGGAATATGGGCATTCCAATTGCGCCGGATCGACCCGACGATGGCCGCAACGACCAGCATCCTGCCCATTTTCCCGATCGCCCGGGATCCGGAGAACGCGACGCGGAGCGACGCTACCGCCGCATTCGTGCTCGAGGGTGCTTCCGTCGGGACCCATGGCCGCGTGTCGGCCGCCAGCGGCAGGTTCTTCATCTTGCGGGAGTGAAGATTCCCGGGTCATGCTCGACATCCCAGTCTTCGCCGCCTCGCAGAGCATGGCCGGGCTGGGATCGCTCCAAAGCCGCGTGAGACATGCTGGTCCGAGAGAGACGTCATGGCGATTGAGGTGGGCAAAAATAGCGCGGTGCTTCTCTTCGGTCCGTTCAAGTTATCCGTTGGTGAAAGACTGCTGATTCGCGAGAGCCTGCCCGTTGAAATGGGAGGGCGAGCTCTGGACCTCCTGATCGCGCTCGTGACCCGGCCCAACCACACCATCAGCAAGAAGGAACTGATGGAGGAGGTCTGGCCGAATGTGCTTGTCGAGGATGTCACCTTGCGGTTTCACATGGCCAGCCTGCGAAAGGCGCTGGGGGATGGCCAGGATGGTGCGCGCTACATCAGCACTGTTGTAGGCCGCGGCTATTGCTTTGTCGCACCGGTGGCGAGAACTGTCGGCGATCATGGCAATGTGCCGGCTCGGACACTCCATTTCCCCGAGGCGAGCCTTCCTCCTCGCCTCGATCGCATGATCGGTCGGGACGAGGAAGTCCTGACGCTCTCGACGCAACTGACCGAATCCCGCTTCGTCACGATTGTCGGCCCGGGCGGTGTCGGGAAGACGACGATGGCGATCGCCGCCGCCCACCAGGTGGCCGAGGAATTCGCGGGACAGGTGCTGTTTGTTGATTTTGGCGTCATCAACGATCTGGGGCTGGCTGCGACGACGGTGGCATCTCTACTCGGCCTGTCGGTGCAGACGGAAGACGCCACGCCCGATCTTGCCCGATTTCTGAAGGATAAACGTCTTCTTCTGGTTCTCGATACCTGCGAGCACCTTATCGAAGCCATTGCCCGCATGGTGGCGGCCATTTTGAATGCAGCGCCACAGGTCCATGTTCTGGCAACCAGTCGAGAAGCACTTCGCATCGAGGGCGAGCACATCTACAGGCTGGAGCCTCTGGCGTGTCCGCCCGCAGCGCCTGCGGTCGCACTGAGTGCCATTCGGCAATTCCCCGCGACCCAGCTATTTATCGAACGAGCGGTCGCCGGCGGTGCTCGCCTCAACATCAGCGCTGCGGACGCTGCCATCGTCTGCGACATTTGCCGCAGGCTCGACGGCGTCGCACTCGCCATCGAACTTGCTGCCAGACGAGTCGAGACCTACGGTCTCGAGCAGACCGCCGCGCTGCTGGACCAGCGCCTGACGCTGTTGTGGCAGGGCCTGCGGACCGCTCCGCCTCGCCAACAGACATTGCAGGCGACGCTGGACTGGAGTTTCGGGCTGCTCACCGATCTCGAGCGCCTGGTGCTGCGCCGGCTGGCAATCTTTGTCGGCTACTTCACCTTGGATGCAGCATTGGAGGTGGTGACGAACGATAGGCTGGATACACCAGCGGTCTTCGCGGCGATCGACAGCCTCGTCGAGAAATCGATGGTCGCCGCGCGCCCCCTCGGCGCGATGATGCGCTACCGCCTGCTCGACACGACCCGTTCCTACGCAGTCGATCTCAGCTCGGATGAAGCGATGCGGACGGAACTGGCCACCCGCCATGCGCGCTATTTCCGGCGCTGGCTCGAGCAAAACGGCACCGAATGGTCTGCACTGACGACCGGCGCTGAGCGCGCGCCGCACTTCGCTGCCTTGAACAATGTACGCGCCGCTCTGGAGTGGTGCTTCGGCGCCACCGGGGATCCTCAGGTCGGGATCGGGCTTGCTGCCGCCGCTGCCCCGGTATTCCGCGCCATGGGGCTGGTTCCCGAATGCCACCGTTGGACCGAGCGAGCGCTGTGCACCCTCGACGCGACATCCCGTCGGGGAAAGGAGGAAATGCACCTTCAGGCTTCTCGTGGCGTCTCGCTGATGTTCACGCAAGGTCACTCCGAAGCGACATTTTCGGCGCTAAACAGAAGCCTGGAGATTGCCGAAGCTCGTGGCGACTATATCAATGCAGCACGCTTGCTTGGGCCGATATTCTTCTGCCACTTACGCAGCGGGCAATATCTGGAGTGCCTGCGTTGCGCTCAACGCTGCTCGGAGTTTGCTCAGACACTTGATGATCCGGTGGCCATCTCTCTTTCACATACCCTGCTTGGCGTTGCGTACCTCTCTCTGGGGCGGCTTTCTGACGCGCGATCGGAGCTGGAATCCGTGCTCGCTCCCGGCAATGCGGCGGCGAGCCGACAGGTTCACTTCGGATTTGACCATCACACCTGGGCTCGAATCAGTTGGATCACCACACTCTGGCTGCAAGGCTATCCGACGGAAGCACGGGCTGCGATTCAGACGGCATTCAGCGATGCAGAAGCGATTCGCCACCCCGTATCTCTCGCGGTCGTGCTGAGCTCGATCGCAACAATCCTTTGGATTGGCGATCTTGATTTCGCACAAGAACTTCTGGACTGGTTTATTTCGCGCGTGGAGAGGCAAGAATTCGCTCCATATCTGCACATGGGCAACGCCTTCAAGGCCGAGCTCGCAATCCGGCGAGGTGACGTCGAGGCGGGTGTGGCAGCACTGCGGCGGCATATCCAAGCTCTCCATATTGCCAGATTTGAGATTTATACCGTTCGTTTCCAAATGGTTCTCGCATCCGGTCTTGTTTCCGAGGGTCGATTTGCAGAAGCCTTTGATCTCATGAATGAAGCAGAGAGGGAGATTGAAGAGACAAGATTTCAGTACTACCTCCCCGAGCTTCTGCGCCTGAAAGGCAGCATTCTCGTTTCCGCGCCGGAACTGAACAGCGTGGACGCGGGGGCATACTTTGCCCAGTCTCTCGAGATAAGCCGATGCCAGGGCTCACGAGTGTGGGAGTTGCGGGCGGCAACCGACCTCGCTTCGCTTTGGGCCGGCCAAGGTCGTTCCGCCGAAGCCCATGCGCTCCTGCGACCGGTCGTCGAGCAATTTACGGAAGCCGGAGGCACTCCCGACCTCGAGGCGGCTTTGGATGTGCTCGCGAGAATCGGGGAGCCTGTCCAGCCCGGTGCGGCAGGACAAGGCGCGGATGTCCGCGCCAGGCGGGTGGGGGCCGAGTGACCATCCCCGGAGTGAGGGCCGGCATGCTCGCCGACAAGGATCCGCCTTTCTGCCGCGGCGACTTTTGCGGCGTCATCCGCCGCCCGCGTTGGCACGGCTGATCTGCCCGGCTATCAAGACCCTGTTCCATTTGCCGCGCCATGCGGGCGGCAGTATCCACGCAGTTGTATGGTGACCGACAAACCGAGATATCTGACCCAGGCGACGGGCGCGCCCGTCAGCGACAATCTCAACATTCTGACCGCCGGGCGGCGGGGACCGGCGTTGCTGCAGGACGTCTGGCTGATCGAGAAGCTCGCTCACTTCGATCGCGAGGTGATTCCGGAGCGACGGATGCACGCCAAGGGGTCCGGTGCGTTCGGCACCTTCACGGTCACGCACGACATCACGCGCTACACCAAGGCAAAGATCTTCTCCGAGGTGGGCAAGCAGACGCCGATGTTCGCTCGCTTCTCAACCGTGGCCGGTGAGCGCGGCGCGGCCGACGCCGAACGTGACATCCGCGGCTTCGCGTTGAAATTTTACACGGAGGAAGGCAATTGGGACATGGTGGGCAACAACACGCCCGTCTTCTTCTTCCGCGATCCGCTCCGCTTCCCTGATCTCAATCACGCCGTCAAGCGCGATCCGCGCACCGGCATGCGCAGCGCCGACAACAATTGGGACTTCTGGACGCTTCTGCCGGAGGCGTTGCACCAGGTCACGATCGTGATGAGCGAGCGTGGCATTCCGCGGAGCTATCGGCATATGCACGGCTTCGGCAGCCACACCTACAGCTTCATCAATGCTGCCAATGAGCGTGTCTGGGTCAAGTTCCACTTCCGCACCCAGCAGGGCATCGCGAACCTCAGCGACGAGGAAGCCGAAGTCCTGGTCGGCAAGGATCGTGAGACGCACCAGCGCGATCTCTTCCAGAGCATCGAGAACGGCGATTTCCCGCGCTGGACAATGTACTTGCAGGTCATGACGGACGACCAGGCAAAGGCCTTCCCGTTCAACCCGTTCGACCTCACCAAGGTCTGGCCGAAAGGCGACTTCCCGCTGATCGAGGTCGGTTGTTTCGAGCTCAACCGCAATCCGGAGAACGTGTTCGCCGAGGTGGAGCAGGCCTCGTTCTCGCCGGCCCATGTCGTGCCGGGGATCAGCTTCTCGCCCGACAAGATGCTGCAGGCCCGCCTGTTCTCTTATGGTGACGCCGCGCGCTACCGCCTGGGCGTCAACCATCACCTCATCCCGGTCAATGCGCCGAAATGCCCTTACCACAGCTATCATCGCGATGGCGCCATGCGCACCGACGGGAATCTTGGCCGGACGCCGACCTACTTTCCGAACAGCCTCGGCGAGTGGCCGGACCAGCCGGAGCTCAACGATCCACCGCTCATGATCGAGGGCGCGGCCGATCATTGGGATCACCGCGTCGACGACGATCACTACAAGCAGCCCGGCGATCTATTCCGCATGATGAACGCGGAGCAGCGCCAGCGCCTGTTCGACAACACAGCCCGTTCGGTGGGCGGTGCGGCCGTCCACATCCAGGAGCGCCACATTGCCAACTGCACCAAAGCCGACCCCGCCTACGGGGCGGGAGTTCGCGAGGCCTTGTCGCGGCTTGCGATCGTGCGGCCGCTCGAGCCGGAGGTCACCCCCGGGACGGCCGCGTAGGCGGGAAGCGGAAGAGGGCCCGGTGAATCCGGGCCCTCCGACAGGACAGCCCCTCGGCTGATCCGAAACCCGACCGGGAGGATCGGATCCATGGGGGAGCCTTCCAGCCGGGGCGGCTCTCGGGCTTCGCGATCGTCGAACGGCCCGTTCATCGCCCGGGAGAGCCGGACGAGGCTATCGCAGGTTCTCGCGGAAGACCACGTCGATCCGCGGCACCTCCACGCCTTCCCACGGATCCCGTCCGGCGCGCAGATTGGTGAAGATCGCGACGCAGCTCGTCAGCGCGGCTTGCGGATTCTGGGTGATCACCGCATCCATGGTGCCGTCGATCAGCAAGCCTCGGGTGTCGGGCGTCAGGCCGTGCCCGATGAAGACCACATCCGGCTCGCGGCGGGCCTCCTTCAGCGCCTTGCCGACGCCGCCCGCCCCACCGCCGATGTTGTAGATGCCGGCCAGGTCGGGGTGCTGGGCGAGCAGGGCGCGGGTCAGCCGGAAATTCCGGTCCTCCTCATCCTGACCTTCGCGCAGCCCGACCACCTCGATCGATGGGAACAACTCCTGAAAAATGTGGAGGAACCCCATCTCCCGTTCCTCATGGGCGCGGTAGCTGAGGCTGCCGGCGATCATCGCCACCTTTGCCGGACGCTGGCCGATGAAGCGGCCGATCAGATAGCCGGCGGTACGACCCGCTGACCGGTTGTCGAGCCCGACATAGGCGGCGCGTCGCGATCCGGCGATGTCGGAGATCAGGGTGACGGTCGGAATACCTCGCTCGGCCAGAGTGTTGACCGCCTCGCGGACGGCCGGGTGTTCCAGCGCCATGAACACGATGCCGTCGGCGTTGCGAGATTGCTGGATGAGGGCGCGGGCCAAGAGATCGGGATTGAAGCTCTTGATGTGCTCCACCCGACATCTGACATGAAGCGGCTCCAGTTGGGGGCCGGCGCCGGCGATCAACCGCCCCAGCATGTTCAGGAAGCGATTGGTCCCGGCTGGCAGCAGGAACGCCACGCGCATCGGCTTGGGCGCCAGGGCCGCCTGCAGGTCGGCTTCGGCGATGTAGTCCAGCTCGGCGGCCGCCTTCAGCACCCGTTGCACCGTGATCTCGCGCACCCCCGGCCGGCGATTGAGCACGCGGTCGACGGTGGCGGTCGAGACGCCGGCCAGCCGCGCTACATCGGCCAGCCTGGCCATCTTCCGTCTCGCCGGGCTGTCCTCGGACAACCGGCGATCGGGTACTGAAGCTCCATCGTTATGCATCAAATCGCATCATTTTCTGATGTTGACGCTTCATGAGAACGCTTTCTATGGTCTCGACGTCAAGGGGCTAAGACAGCAAAAAACATCAGCGACAGACGGGAGGAAGATCATGCAGCCGATCACGCGCCGTATCATGCTCGGGTCGATGATGGCGGCATCCGCAGCGAGCATCGCCGGGCTGCCGCGGCCGGCCCGGGCCGCCGAGTTCTCACTGAAATACGCCAACAACCTGCCGGTCACGCATCCCTTGAACCTGCGCGCCAAGGAGGCGGCCGACCGTGTCGCCGCCGAGACGGGCGGGCGGGTGGAGATCAGGATCTTCCCGAACAACCAGCTCGGCGGCGATACCGACATGCTCGCCCAGGTGCGCAGCGGCGGCATCACATTCTTCACGCCCTCGGCGCTGGTGATCGCGACGCTTGTCCCGGTCGCGGCGATCAACGCGGTCGGCTTCGCCTTCTCGGATTACGGGCAGGTCTGGGCGGCGATGGACGGCAAGCTGGGAGAGCATGTCCGTGCGGCCATCGCCCAGACCGGGCTCCATGCCTTCGAGAGGATGTGGGACAACGGCTTCCGGCAGATGACCAGCAGCGCGGGCCCGATCAACTCCGCCCAGGACATGGATGGCCTCAAGATCCGCGTTCCGGTCAGCCCGCTCAGCATCGCGATGTTCAAGGGGCTCTCGGCCTCTCCGGTCAGCCTGCAGTTCAGCGAGGTCTATTCCTCGCTCCAGACCAGGATCGTGGATGCGCAGGAGAATCCGCTGCCGATCATCCAGGTGGCGAAGCTGTATGAGGTGCAGAAATACTGCAGCCTCAGCAACCACGTCTGGGACGGCTTCTGGTTCATCGCCAACGGCCGTGCCTGGGACGCCCTGCCGGCCGACGTCCAGTCGGTCGTCGCGACCGCGATCAACGAGGCGGGCATGCGCCAGCGCGAGGATGTGAAGGCGCTCAACGAGACGGTCCAGGCCGATCTCCAGTCCAAGGGCCTGGCCTTCAATCACCCCGCGCCGGACAGCTTCCGAGAGAAGCTGCGTCAATCGGGCTTCTACGGCGAATGGAAGGAGCGGTTCGGGGACGAGGCCTGGGGCTTGCTCGAAGGGGCGGTCGGCAAGCTGGCCTGACGTGCGGCGCTCATCCGGAACCACGGCTCCAGCGGGGGAACGCATGGACATCTCCGGTATCTTGTCCGAGCCGCCGGCCGAGGCCCGCGGGCCGCGCTCGCCGGTCGCGCTGCTGGCGGCGGGCCTCGATCGCGGCCTGACGGCCGTCGTCGAGGCCGCGGCGGCGTTTCTCGTCCTGGCGGAAATCGCGATCCTGCTGTCCGGCGTGGTGGCGCGCTACCTGCTCCACGCCCCCCTGGTGTGGTCGGACGAGCTCGCCTCGATCCTGTTCCTCTGGTTGTCCATGCTCGGCGCCGTCGTCGCCTTGCGGCGCGGCGAGCACATGCGGATGACGGGGCTGGTCGGCCGTCTCGGGCCGCGGCCGCGTGCCGTGCTGGAGGTCCTGGCGGTGGTCGCGCCGCTGGCGTTCCTCGCACTGATCCTGCATCCGGCCGTGGACTATGCCGGGGAGGAGAGCTTCATCGTCACGCCGGCGCTGGAGCTCAGCAACGCCTGGCGGGCCGCCGCGATCCCCGTGGGCATGACGCTGATGATCGCGGCCGCGGGGATCCGGCTCCTGCGTATGAGGGCACCCGGACTGGTCGCCGCGGCCGCGGCGGGCACCGCGGCCGTGATCGGCCTCGCCTGGCTGGCGGCCCCGGTCCTGGAGCCGCTCGGCCAAGCCAATCTGCTGATCTTTTTCGTCGGCGTGGTGGCCGCGTGCGTCTTCGCGGGGATACCGATCGCCTTCTCCTTCGCCCTCGCCACCTTCGGCTATCTGTCGCTGACGACCTCGACGCCGCTGGTCGTCATGGTCGGGCGGCTGGACGAGGGAATGTCCCATCTCATCCTGCTGGCCGTGCCGCTGTTCATATTCCTCGGCGCGCTGATCGAGATGACCGGCATGGCGAAGGCCATGATCCAGTTCCTCGCCAGCCTCCTGGGCCATGTCCGCGGCGGCCTGTCCTATGTGCTGATCGGCGCGATGTATCTCGTCTCCGGCATCTCAGGCTCCAAGATCGCCGACATGGCGGCGATCGCCCCGGTGCTGTTCCCGGAGATGAAGAAGCGCGGGGCGAAGCCGGGCGATCTCGTCGCGCTGCTCTCCGCCACCGGGGCGCAGACCGAAACGATCCCGCCGAGCATCGTGCTGATCACCATCGGCTCGGTCACGGGGGTCTCGATCGCGGCATTGTTCGCCGGCGGGATGCTGCCCGCCGTGGTCCTGGGGGTGGGGTTGTGCGCCGTCGTCTGGTGGCGTTACCGACGGGAGGATCTCAGCCAGATGCCGCGCCCCGCGGCGCGCGAGATCCTCCGCCTCGCACTGGTGGCCCTGCCAGCGATCCTGCTGCCCTTCGTGATCCGGGCCGCGGTGGTCGAGGGTGTGGCCACGGCGACCGAGGTCTCGACGATCGGCATCGCCTATTCGGCCGTGATGGGGCTTCTGGTCTACCGCCGATTCGACTGGGCGCGCCTGCGGCCGATGCTGGTGGAAACGGCTTCCCTCACCGGTGCGATCATCTTCATCGTCGGCTGTGCCACGGCGATGGCCTGGGGGCTCACCCAGTCCGGCTTCTCGCAGGACCTGGCCGGCTGGATGGCCGGGATTCCCGGCGGCGCCTACGGCTTCCTCGCGATCTCCATCGTTGCCTTCATCCTGCTCGGCAGCGTGCTGGAAGGGATCCCCGCCATCGTGCTGTTCGGGCCGCTTCTGTTCCCGATCGCCCGTGATCTCGGCGTGCATGAGGTGCACTACGCGATGGTGGTCATCTTCGCCATGGGCATCGGCCTGTTCGCACCGCCCTTCGGGGTCGGCTACTACGGCGCTTGCGCCGTCGCCAAGGTCCCTCCGGACGAGGGGCTCCGGCACATCTGGGGCTATGTCGTGGCCCTGCTGGTCGGGCTCGCGGTCGTCGCCGCCGTGCCGTGGATCTCCACCGGCTTCCTCGCTTCCTGAAAATCCACTCCGACAAGACGGGAGTTCGTCATGAGCCGATTCTTCGGCGAGATCCGGCAGGCCGGCTACGTCGTGCGCGACATCGAGGCGGCGATGGACCATTGGAGCCGGGTCCTGGGCGTCGGCCCCTGGTTCTATAATCCGCGGGTTCCGGTCGAGAACTACAGCTATCGCGGGCACTCCTATGACGTGCACAACTCGGTCGCGCTGGCGAATGCCGGACCGCTGCAGATCGAGCTGATCCAGACCCGCGACGACACGCCGTCGATGTATCGAGACTTCCTGCAGGCGGGGCGCACCGGGCTGCAGCATGTCGCCTTCTGGACGGAGGCCTTCGACGAGGACCTGGCGCGGTTGCAGGCGCAGGGCTTCGTCGTGGCCATGGGCGGTGAGGTTGGGGCGCGCGGCCGCTTCGTCTATTTCGACACCGAATACCATCCCGGCACGGTGATCGAGCTCTCCGAGGTCGCGGGGCCGAAGGGCCGGATGTTCCAGCTGATCCGTGATGCCTCGGTGGGATGGGACGGTCGCGACGCCGTGCGGCCCTTTCCCGATCTCAGCCGGCTCTGAGGAACGGCGATGCGTCCCGAACCGATCCGTGCCACCTATCTGATCGAAACCCCGTTGGATCCGGCCGCGGTGGCGGAGGTCATCGCGGGCGAGCAGTCCTGCGGCACCTTCGCCCGCGTCCATGGCGAGACCGATGCCCTGCGCGCCCGGGCCCGGGCATTGGTGGAGCATATCGAGGAGCTTCCGCCAGCCGTGGAGCCCTCCCTGGCCAGCGCTTGGCTTGCCCGGCGAGGGCAGCAAGGGCCATGGCGGCGGGCACGCGTGACGGTGGCCTTCCCCGCCGAGAATGTCGGGCCCAACCTGCCGACCCTGGCTGCGACCGTGGCCGGCAATCTCTTCGATCTGGGTGAGGTCACCGGGCTGCGGCTGGAGAGGCTGGCTCTGCCGGCCGCCGAGCGGCAGCGCTTCGAGCTGCCCCGCCAGGGCATCGCGGGCACGAGACGAGCGACGGGCGTGGCGAACGGGCCGCTGATCGGCTCCATCATCAAGCCCAATGTCGGCCTGTCCGCCGAGGAGACGGCTGATCTGGCGGACCGCCTCTGCGCCGCGGGGCTGGACTTCATCAAGGACGACGAGGTCTGTGCGGATCCTGCCCACGCGCCGCTGGTCGAGCGGGTGACGGCGGTGATGCGGCGCGTGCGCCGGCACGAGGACCGCACCGGCCGGCGTGTGATGGTCGCTTTCAACATCACCGACGAGACCGACGCGATGCGCCGCCATGCCGAGTTGATCGAGCGCGAAGGCGGAAGCTGCGCCATGGTCAGCCTGAACTGGTGCGGCCTCTCCGCGGTGCAAAGCTTGCGGCGCAGCACCGGCTTGGCCCTGCATGGGCACCGCAACGGCTTCGGCGCGCTGTCGCGGCACCCCATGCTCGGGATCTCCTTCGCCGCCTATCAGTGCCTGTGGCGGCTGACCGGCATCGACCACCTGCATGTGCACGGGCTGCACGGCAAGTTCGCCCAGGCCGATGACGAGGTGGTCGACGCGGCGCGGGATTGCCTCGCGCCGCTGTCGGCGGGCATCGACGACCGGGTCATGCCCGCCTTCTCCTCGGGTCAATGGGCGGGGACCGTGCCGGCGACCCGGGATGCCGCCGGCAGCGACGACCTGCTGTTCATGGCGGGTGGGGGGATCCTCGCCCATCCGGACGGGCCGGCGGCCGGTGTCGCCAGCATCCGCCAGGCCTGGGAAGCCGTGGCGGTCGGCGAGACCCTGGAGGCGCACGCGCAGCGACGGCCGGAGCTCAACCGGGCTCTTGCCTTCTTCGGCGGCGTTTCCGGATGACCGGCACCGATCGCGGGTTGTCGGACGATCCTGGCGCCGCGTCCGCGCCGCGACTGGGCTGGTATGCCGACGATTTCACCGGCGCGACCGACACGCTGGCGACATTGTCCCGGGCCGGCCTGCGGACGCTGCTGTTCCTCGCGATTCCGACATCGGACCGGCTCGCTGCTGCCGGCAGGCTGGACGCCCTCGGGATTGCCGGCGCCTCGCGCACCCTGGCGCCCGGGGCGATGGCGGTCGAGCTCGATCCGGTCGGCCGCTTCTTCTCGGCGCTCGGCGTGCCCGTCCTGCACTACAAGTGCTGCTCCACCTTCGACAGCGCACCGGATATCGGCAGCATCGGCGCTGCCGTGCGGGCGCTGCGGCCGCATTTTTCGAATCCCTTCCTTCCCATCGTCGGCGGCCAGCCGAACATCGGGCGTTACTGCGTCTTCAGCACGCTGTTCGCCGCGGCCGGAACCGGTGGCGACGTCCATCGGCTGGACCGGCACCCGACGATGCCGGTGCACCCGGTGACGCCGATGCGCGAGGCGGATCTGCGCCGCCATCTCGAGGCGCAGGGAATGCCACTGGTCGCAGGGCTGCACGATCCTGCCTACGACCTCTCCCCGGCGGCCTTGGACCAGATCGTCGATCGGCTGATCGGGCAGGGATCATCGGCGGTTCTGCTGGATGTCGGTCATGAAGCGCATCTTGCTGCGGCCGGTCGGCTGATCTGGGCTCGGGCCCAGCGAGCGCCACTGATCGCGGTGGGCGCCAGCAGTGTTGCCCAGGCCCTGACGATGCATTGGTCGGCCGAGACCGGCTCGCCGGAACGAAGCCTCCCGGTCGAGCCGGTCGGGCACGCCGTCGGTCCCGTCTTCGTCATGGCCGGAAGCCTTTCTCCGGTGACTCGGCGGCAGATCGAGGCCTCGTCCTCGTTCGAGCGACTGCAGGTCGACGGCGGACGATTGGTCGGCGATCCAGCGTATATGCCGGCGCTCGTCGATACTGTGGCCGCGCGGTTGCGGGCGGGACGCCATGTGATGGCGTGGACCGCACCTCTCGACGCGAGCGCAGCTGAAATCGTCGGCCCCAGCAAGGTCGCCGGGGCCACGGCAGCCTTCGTCGCCTCGGTGCTGCGCGCGGTGGCGCTGCGCCGCCTGGGAATCGCCGGTGGCGATACGTCGAGCCGGGTGGTTCAGGCACTTGGCTTCTGGGGACTGTCTCACCGGGCGATCCTGGCGCCAGGTGTCGCTCTCTGCCGGGGGCATGCGAATGATCCGCGGCTCGATGGGATGCAGATCATGCTCAAGGGTGGCCAAATGGGGCAACCCGACATCTTTGAGCGATTGCTGCGAGGAATGTAGGGGCGTGATCGGTACCCGGCGGGAAGCGGCGGAGCTGCGCTCAGGGTCAATTGCAAGACTCATAGTTGCGCGTGCGAGGGCGAGCGCAGTTCCCTCGTTGGTCTCCTTGCTATACGGCGATAGCTAGCTTGTATGGGCATCGGTGGTATCCTGTCCCCGCAACCAACTTTGTTATAACTCCCTCGATATCGAGGTCTGATCCGAGGCCCGCCGGCAAAAAGCCGCAGGGCTTTCCGATTTTTCTTACAGCAAAGAAGCGGCTCTGTTTCCCCATTGTCGGGGGTGGTATTGCCCCGACAGTCCTGTCGATCGCTTCGAAAGCAGCGACTCAGCGGAAACCATTCAATGGTTTCCGTGCGCGCTTGCTTGCGCAACTATCAGCGGCATGATCCCCCCGGCGCGGAGGGTGTCGAGCTCGACCAAGGTCTCGATCGCGGCTACCGTCTCGAAAGTGTCGACCTGCCCCTGGGTGCGGCAGATCCTTACCGTCACAATGCTGTGCGGCCGCAGCGTTTCACCCAACGCGTCGATCTCGATCCAATCCTCCGGCGCCAGCGCCAGGGCGTCGGGATGGCGGTCCGCCGGCAGGCGCAGCGGCAGGACGCCCATGCCGGCCAGGTTGGCCCGGTGGATGCGCTCGAAGCTGGTGGCCAGCACCGCGCGCACGCCCAGCAAGGCGGCGCCCTTGGCCGCCCAGTCCCGCGACGATCCGGCGCCGTAGCGCTCGCCCGCCAGGATCACGGTCGGCACGTCCTCGGCGCCATAGCGCTCGGCCGCCCGCCACAGCGGCAGCGCCTCGCCGGAGGGCAGGTGGCGCGTGGTCCCGGGCGCCAGCGCCGGGTCCAGCAGGTTGCGCACGGTGCGGTTGGTATAGAGGCCGCGGCGCATCACCTCCCAATTGCCGCGCCGGGCGGCGAAGACGTTGAGGTCGCGCGGATCCTCGCCGCGGCCCGCCAGATGCAGGCCGGCGTCGCTGCCGGCGGGGATCGCGCCGGCCGGGGAGATGTGGTCGGTGGTGATGTCGTCGCCCAGCACCAGCAGCGGCCGGGCGCGATAGCGGCCCAGGCGGCTGTGCTGGCCGCCCGCGGCGAAGGGCGGCGGGCGCACATAGTTCGACGCCTCGTCCCAGGGGAACAGCGTCGTCGCCGGGGCGTCGAGGCCCTCCCAGGCGCCGTTGTCATGGGCGCTGGCGAAGGCGTCCGCGAAATCCCGCGGATCCGCGGCGCCGCGCAGGGCGGCGTCGATCTCGGCGCCGCCGGGCCACAGGTCGCGCAGCCGCACCGGCCGCCCGTCCGGGGCATGGCCCAGCGGGTCGGCCAGGATGTCGCGGGCCATGTCGCCGGCCAGGGCATAGGCGACCACCAGCGGCGGCGATGCCAGGAAGCCGGCCTCGACCAGCGGGTGGATCCGGCCCGGGAAGTTGCGGTTGCCGGACAGCACCGCGGCCGCGGCCGTGCCGCCGCGGATCGCCGCCTCCATCGCCGGCTCCAGCGGGCCGGACTGGCCGATGCAGGTGGTGCAGCCATAGCCGACGATGCCGAAGCCCAGCGCCTCCAGATCGGCGGCCAGCCCGGCGCGCTCGAGATAGCGCGCGGCGGCGGGCGATCCCGGCGCCAGCGAGGTCTTGACCCAGGGCGGCGGGCGCAGCCCCAGGCGCCGCGCCTTGCGGGCCAGCAGGCCGGCGGCCACCAGCAGCCGCGGGTCGGTGGTGTTGGTGCAGCTGGTGATCGCCGCGATCGCCACGGCGCCGTCGGGCGGCGCCGTGCCGCCGGCGGCGGGGCGCAGCAGGCGGCCCTGGGCCTGCGCCAGGGCCCGGGGCACCTCCGCCGGCGCCAGCCGGTCCTGCGGCCGCTTCGGGCCGGCCAGGCTGGTGGCGACGGCGTCGAGGTCGACCTCCACGACATCGGTGTAGAGCGGCGCGGCCGCGGGGTCGAACCACAGCCCCTGGCGCCGGGCCAGGGTGGCGACCCGGTCCAGCAGCGCCGGGGGGCGCCCGGTCTCGGCCAGGTAGCGCAGGGTGCGGTCGTCGATCGGGAAATAGCCGGTCGACGCGCCGTATTCCGGCGCCATGTTGGCGACGACCGCCCGGTCCCCGGCCGACAGGGCGGCGATGCCGGGACCGAAGAACTCGACGAACTCGCCGGACAGGCCGTGGCGGCGCAGCCGCTGCGTCACCGCCAGGGCGAGGTCGGTGGACAGCACGCCCTCGCGCAGCTTTCCGGTCAGCCTGACGCCGACGATGTCGGGCAGGCGCAGCATCAGCGGCATGCCGAACATCACGCTCTCGGCCTCGACGCCGCCGACGCCCCAGCCCAGCACGCCGATGCCGTTCACCATCGGCGTGTGGCTGTCGGTGCCGATCAGCGTGTCCGGCGCCGCCCAGGCCTCGCCCTGGTGCTGCGCCACCGCCACCACGGTCGCCAGCTGCTCCAGGTTCATGGTGTGCATGATGCCGGTGCCGGGCGGGTGCACGGTGACGCCGCGCAGCGCACCGGTGGCCCATTTCATCAGGCGGTAGCGCTCGGCGTTGCGCCCGATCTCCCGCGCCATGTTGTGGGCCAGCGCGTCGCCGGTGCCGGACCGGTCGACCGCGACGGAATGGTCGACCGAGACATCGACCGGCAGCACCGGGTTCAGCGCCGCCGGGTCGCCGCCCGCCGCGGCCACGGCGTCGCGCATCGCGGCGATGTCGACCAGCGCCGGCACGCAGGTGGTGTCGTGCATCATCAGCCGCGCCGGGCGGAAGGCGATCTCCGCCGTGCTGCGCCGGCTGGACAGCCAGGCCAGGAACGGCGCCAGGTCGCCGGCGGCCGGGGCCTCGGCGTGGCGGACCGCATTCTCGATCAGGATCCGCATCGACCACGGGAAGCGGGCGAGGTTCCCGCCCAGCAGCCGCGGCAGATCGACGAATCGAAGATGCTGACCACCCAGGTCGACAGTGCTAGACGTCATCGTGCAATCGCAGCGACCAGAACTGCAGGGCTTATTGCATGATGATGGTTCAAAGTGCAATCACCAACGTGCGGCCGGCCATTGTCGGGCCCGGCCGGCTTGCCGAGAGGGGCCGATGCCGCCATCGCCGCTGACGCCGCAGATCGCCGCGCGCATCATCGACTATGCCCGCGACCAGCCGCTGCGGCCGAACGACCACCTGCCGGCGCAGAAGCTGGCCGACCTGTTCCGGGTCTCGCGCTCGCCGGTCAATGACGCGCTGAAGCTGCTGGAGGCGCGAGGCATCGTCCGGCGCGAGGCGAATCGCGGCTTCTTCCTGGCGCAGGACCCGGCCGGGCTGGGGGCCGGCGCCACGGCGGGGGAAAGCCCGGAGGCGGGGGAGGAGGCCTATTTCCAGCTCGCCGACGACCGGCTGTCCGGCCGACTGCCGGACCGGGTCAGCGAGAACGAGATCATGCGGCGCTACGACCTGTCGCGCAGCGAGGCCATCCGCATCCTGACCCGGATGGCGCGCGAGGGCTGGGTCGAGCGGCTGCCCGGCAAGGGCTGGGGCTTCCTGCCGGTGCTGACCTCCGGCGAGGCCTACCGCATGGCCTATCAGTTCCGCATCGCGATCGAGCCCGCCGCCATCCTGCAGCCGGGCTACACCGTCGACGAGGAGGGGTTCCGCCGCGCCCGGGCGCAGCAGCAATCCCTGCTGGACGGCGACTACCGCACCCTGTCGCGCACCAAGCTGTTCGAGATCAACTCGCAGTTCCACGAGATGATCGTCGCCGGCTCCGGCAACATCTACTTCATCGAATCGATCAAGCGGGTGAACGCCAGCCGGCGCCTGGCGGAGTACCGCAAGACGGTCGACCGCAGCCGCCTGGTCGGCCAGTCGCTGGAGCATCTGCGGATCCTCGACCTGCTCGAGGCGGGGGACGTCACCAAGGCGTCCGAGTTTATGCGCTTCCACCTGGACTACGCGCTCAAGCTGAAATCCGACGGCACCCTGGGCTGAGCGAGGGCGTCATGGCCGGCGGAATCGCCGCCTGTGCAAAATTGGATTGACTTACGTCGCTATGTGATGCAATCCATCGGTCGGGCCGACGCCGGATCCACGGCGCGGCCGCCCCCAATGCAGCGATTCGGCGGGTCCGCAGCCGCGGCCGGCCGGTTCTCCCCTTGGCGACGACGCGGAGATGTCGGGGATGGCGGAGGAACTGTCGGCATGATCCCGGCCTACGACCCCCGGCGCAATGCGGTGCGGTCGCTTGCCGCGCTCGCGGCCTGGCAGGGCGGGGCCGCGGAGCCGGCGCTGGAGCCGGAGCTGCCGATCGTCGACAGCCACCACCATCTGTGGCGCCGCGACACCGGCGACTATCTGCCGGCGGATCTTGCGGCGGATGCCGGTGGCCACGCCGTGGTCGCGACGATCTGCATCGAATGCAATGCCAATTACCGCCCCGGCGGGCCGGAGGAATTGCGGTCCGTCGGCGAGACCGAGTTCATCGCGGCCGAGACGGCGGGCGCCCCCCGCGGCATCGGCGCCGCGATCGTCGGCCAGGCCGATCTGCGGCTCGGCGCGCGGGTGCGCGGGATCCTGGAAGCCCATATCGAGGCCGGGCGGGGCCGGTTCCGCGGCATCCGCCAGCAGCTGCGCTGGGACCCGGAGGGCATCGGCATGTTCGGCCGGCCGGGGCCGCGCGGCCTGGCGCTGGACCCGGCCTTCCGCGAGGGCTTCGCCGAGTTGGCGCCGCTGGGCCTGAGCTTCGACGCCTGGCTGTTCCACCATCAGCTGGACGAGCTGGTCGACCTGGCCCGCGCCTTCCCGGGCACGGCGATCATCCTGAACCATGTCGGCGGGCCGCTGGGCGTCGGCGCCCATGCCGGCCGCCGCGACGAGATGCTGGCGCTGTGGCGCCGCGGCATGGTCGAGCTGGCGCGCTGCCCGAATGTCCAGGTCAAGGTCGGCGGCCTGGGCATGCTCTATTACGGCTTCACCTTCCACGAACGCGCCGCGCCGCCGGAGTCGGCCGAGCTGGCGGCCGCGTGGCGCCCCTTCGCCGAGGAATGCTTCGACTGCTTCGGCGTCGAGCGCTGCCTGTTCGAGAGCAACTTCCCGGTCGACAAGCAGAGCTGCAGCTACAGCGCCCTGGCCAACGCCTTCAAGCGGCTGACCCGGGGCTTCTCGGAGGCCGAGCGGTCGGCCTTCTTCAGCCGCAACGCGGCGCGGACCTACCGCATCGAGATCGACCGGGCGCGGCACGACCCTGTGCCGGCCGGCGAGGAGGCAAGACCATGACCGAAGCCGCCACCGCCCGCAGCGCCGAGGAGGAGTTCGTCGAGCGCAACCGCGCCCAGTTCGACTTCGACCGCACCACGATCTTCGCCAGCCAGGCCGATCCGCGCTTCGCCTATTGCCTGTATGTGCCGCCGGCCCTGCCGGCCGGGCCGAAGCCCGAGCTGGTGGTGGTGATGCACGGCACCGGCCGCGACTTCGTCGGCTACCGCGACGCCTTCTCCGACTTCGGCCGCTGGAACAACTGCATCATCCTGGCGCCGCTGTTCCCGGTCGGCGTGCGGGGCGACGGCAACCGCGACGGCTTCAAATACATCCAGGAAGGCGACATCCGCTACGACCGGGCGCTGCTGGCCATCGTCGACGAGGCGGTGGCGCGCTATGCCCTGCCGTCCGGCCGCTTCGCCCTGTTCGGCTATTCCGGCGGCGGGCATTTCACCCATCGCTTCCTGATGCTGCACCCGGACCGGTTGTGGGCCGCCTGCATCGGCGCGCCGGGGTCGGTCACGCTGCTGGACCCGACGCGCGACTGGTGGGTCGGCACCCGCAACACCGAGGCGCTGTTCGGCATCGCCGTCGACCCCGCCGCCCTGGCCCGCGTGCCGGTGCAGATGGTGGTGGGCGCCGCCGACCTGGAGACCTGGGAGATCACCCACCAGCCCGGCAAGCGCCACTGGATGCCGGACGCCAACCATGCCGGCCACACCCGGCCGGAGCGGCTGGCCAGCCTGCGGCGGACCTTCGAGGCGGCGGGCGTCTCCGTGCGCTTCGACCTGGTGCCGAACATGGCCCATGACGGGATGGCGGCGGTGCCGGAGGTGCAGACCTTCCTCGCGGAGGTGCTGGGGCGGCGCCGCGCCGGCTGACCGGCGGCAACAATCAGGCGCCAGGCACAAGGCGCCGGTTCTGACAGACAGGAGGCACAGCATGAAACGATGGACGCTGATTTTCGCCGCTCTGGCGGCGATGGCCGGCCCGGCCGCCGCGCAGACCATCACCGCGGCGCTGAACCAGGACATCCGCAGCTCCGACCCCGGGGTGAACCGCGACGGCAACACCGACATGGTGATCCTGCACGTGGTCGAGGGGCTGGTCGGCAACTCCGAGGGCGGCGGGGTCGGGCCGCTGCTGGCGCAGAAGGTGGACGTCTCGCCGGACGGCAAGACCTACACCTTCACCCTGCGCCACGGAGTCAAGTTCCACAACGGCGCGCCGCTGACCTCGGCCGAGGTGCTGTGGAGCTGGAACCGCTACATGAATCCGAAGACGGAGTGGCGGTGCCTGCCGAATTTCGACGGCCGCAACGGCACCAAGGTGGTCTCGGCCACGGCGCCGGACCCCGCCACCTTCGTCATGGTGCTGGACAAGCCGAATGCGATGTTCCTGGACCAGCTGGCGCTGACCGATTGCGGCGGCACCGGCATCCTGCATCCGGATTCGGTCAAGGCCGATGGCAGCTGGGACAAGCCGATCGGCACCGGCCCGTTCAAGTTCGGCGAATGGAAGCGCGGCCAGTCGGTGTCGCTGATCGCCTTCGACGACTATGTCTCGCCGCCGGGCGACACGCGCGACGGCTTCCTGGGCCTGAAGAAGCCGCTGGTGAAGGAGGTGCGCTTCCTGGCCATCCCCGACGCCGCGACGGTCAAGGCGGGGCTGCAATCCGGCGCGATCGACGTCTCCTCGGTGCCGGAAAGCGAGGTGAAGGAGCTGCAGGCCGACCCGAACCTGACGGTCGAGCTGGGCACCAACCCGGTGCGCCACAGCATCATCCTGCAGACCCGCGACCCGGTGCTGAAGAACGTCAAGATCCGCCAGGCCATGGCCGCGGCGATCGACTACCAGGCGCTGGTCGACGCGGTGACCGAGGGCATCGGCAAGGTCAACAACTCGCCGGTCTACCGCACCTCGCAATATTACGGCCCGGTCGAGCAGCAGGGCTACACCTACGACCCCGAGCGGGCCAAGGCGCTGCTGGCGGAGGCCGGCTACAAGGGCGAGAAGATCGTCCTGATCGCCAACAAGCGGTCGACCGTGCCCAGCTTCAACACCGCGGTGATCGCGCAGCAGATGTGGCAGGCGGTCCGGCTGAACGTCGAGATCGAGGTGCTGGACTGGGCGACCCAGCTCGATAAGTACAACACCGGGGCCTACATGATGGAGGCCACGTCCTATTCGCCGCGCTTCGACGTCGCGCTCGGCTTCGAGCAGATCTCGGGCCCCAAGGACAAGCAGCCGCGCAAGGTCTGGGAGAACCCGGAGGCGCTGGCCCTGATCGACAAGGCGATGCAGACCACCGACCCGAAGGACCGGCAGCCGATCTTCGACCAGCTGCACAAGATGCTGCTGGAGGACGTGCCGGTGATCTTCACCCACAACGACAATGACTGCCTCGCCCACAACAAGCGCATCACCGGGCTGAAGCCGTGGGCGTCGAACCTGATCCTGTGGGGCGTCGCGAAAAGCTGACGCGGCCGCACCCCTAGCCCTGACACGAGAGAGGATATGCTGCGCTTCATCCTGACGCGCGTGGCCATGGCGATCCCGACGCTGCTGATCGTGGCAGTGTCGGTGTTCGCCCTGATCAGGCTGATTCCCGGCGACCCCGCCGCGCTGATGCTGGGCGACCTGGCCGACCCCGCCAGCCTCGCCGACCTGCGGCACCGGCTGGGGCTGGACCAGGGCCTGCTGGTCCAGTTCGGCATCTGGTTCGGGCATCTGCTGCAGGGGGATCTCGGCCAGTCGATCACCTCGCAGGAGGCGGTGCTGCCGCTGATCCTGGAGCGGTTCTGGGTCAGCGCCCAGGTGGTGCTGGCGGCGGTGCTGCTGGCCAGCCTGGCCGCGGTGCCGGCCGGGCTGATCGCCGCCTGGCGCCAGAACAGCCGCACCGACATGGCGCTGGTGGCGGTCGCCACGCTGTTCCTGTCGGTGCCGACCTTCTGGCTGGGCCTGCTGCTGCTGCTGTTCCTGGGCCTCAAGATGGAATGGCTGCCGGTCGTCGGCTACGTCTCGGTGGCCGAGGATCCGATGCGCGGCCTCCTGTACCTGGTCATGCCGATCCTGACGCTGTTCCTGCACGAGACCGGCGTGATCCTGCGCATGGCCCGCGCCTCGACGCTGGAGGTGCTGCGCCTCGACTACATCACCCATGCCCGCGCCAAGGGCCTGTCGGAGGCCGCGGTGCTGCGGCGGCACGCCTTCAAGAACGCCTTCGGCCCGACCTGGACCCTGATCGGCCTCGTGCTCGGCAACATGCTGGGCGGCATCGCCGTGACCGAGACGGTGTTCACCATTCCCGGCCTCGGGCGCCTGCTCGTCGACTCGATCTTCGCCCGCGACTACCCGGTCATCCAGGGATGCCTGCTGTTCGTCGCGATCACCTATGTCCTCGTCAACCTGATCGTCGATCTCTGCTACCCGATCTTCGATCCGCGGGTGGCCGTCCAATGAAGCGTCCTTCCCTCAACGCCGTCACCGGCGGGGTCATCATCGCGGTCCTGCTCGCCACCGCGGCCAGCGGGGCGCTGTGGACGCCCTACGACCCGCTGGCGATCAGCTTCCGCGCCAAGCTCGGCGCCCCCACCCCGGCCCATTGGCTCGGCACCGACGAATTCGGCCGCGACGTGCTCAGCCGCATCATGGCCGGGGCCGCGTCCAGCGTCTGGATCAGCATGCTCACCGTGTTCGTCGCGGTCACGCTGGGGACCGTGATCGGCGTCTTCTCCGGCTATGTCCGCGGCTGGGCCGACCGCATCATCATGGCCTTCAACGACGCCCTGCTCGCCTTTCCCGGCATCCTGCTCGCGCTCGGGCTGCTCGCGGTGCTGGGGGCCAACAAATACGGGATCATCGCCGCGCTCGGCCTCGCCTATGCGCCCTCGGTCGCCCGCATCGCCCGCGGCGCGGTGCTGTCGCTGCGGGAGCAGGAGTTCATCTCCGCCTCGCGCGTCATCGGCAATTCCGAGGCGTACACCATGGCGCGCCACATCCTGCCGAACTGCATCGCGCCCCTGACCGTGCTGGCGACCTCGATGTTCGGCTGGGCGCTGCTGGCCGAAAGCTCGCTGTCCTTCCTCGGCCTCGGCGTGCCGCCGCCGGCGCCGACCTGGGGCAACATGCTGGCCAGCAGCCGGCCCTATATCGGCCAGGCGATCTGGCTGGGCATCTTTCCCGGACTGTGCATCTCGATGACGCTGCTGGGCATCAACCTGCTGGGCGACGCGATCCGCGACCGGCTCGACCCGCGCATGAGGGGGGCGGCGTGATGGCGGGGCAGGATCCATTGCTCCAGGTCGGCGGCCTGACGCTGGAGATCGCGGGCTCGGGCACCGTCGTGGTCGACGGCATCGGCTTCTCGGTCAGCGCCGGCGAGATCGTCGGCATCGTCGGCGAATCCGGATCGGGCAAGACCCTGGCGGCGCGCGCCGTGCTGGGGCTGGTGCCGCCGGCGATCCGCCGCACCGCCGGGTCGGTCCGCTTCGAGGGCGAGGAGGTCACCACCATGCCGCCGAAGCGGCTGCGCCAGCTGCGCGGCGCCCGCATCGGCATGGTGTTCCAGGAGCCGATGACCTCGCTGAACCCGTCGATGCTGCTGGGCGAGCAGCTGGACGAGGGGCTGGCCCTGCACCGCAGGCTGAAGCCGGCGCAGCGGCGCGAGCTGATCGTCGACATGCTGCGGCGGGTCGGGCTCAGCGACCCGGAGCGGGCGCTGACCTCCTATCCGCACCAGTTCTCCGGCGGCATGCGCCAGCGCATCATGCTGGCCTCGGTGATGCTGCTGCGGCCGGCGCTGCTGGTGGCGGACGAGCCGACCACGGCGCTCGACGCCGTGGTCCAGCGCGACGTGCTGGAGCTGATGGTCGGGCTGACCCGCGAGCATCGCACCGCGGTGCTGATGATCAGCCACGACCTCGGCATGGTCGCGCGCTACTGCGACCGCATCATCGTCATGTGCAAGGGCGAGATCGTGGAGCAGGGGCGGGCGCAGGACCTGCTGGCCGGGCCGCGCCACCCCTATACCCGCAAGCTGCTGGCGGCGATGCCGCAGCGCGGGCCGTCGCGCAACTTCCCGGCCGGCGAGACGCCGGTGGTGGCGGTGCGCGACCTGGTGGTCGATTACCCCGGCCGCCGCGTGCTGTTCCGGCAGGAGGCGGGCAAGCGCGCGCTGCACGCCATCAGCCTGAAGGTGGCGCCGCGCCAGGTCGTGGCGGTGGTCGGCGGCTCGGGCTCGGGCAAGACCACTTTGGGCCAGGCTATCGCCGGGCTGGTGCGGCCGTCCGGCGGCGAGATCCTGTTCGGCGGCAAGCCGATCCACCGCAGCGAGGCCGGCTACTGGGACTACCGGTTGAACTGCCAGATGGTGTTCCAGGACCCGTACTCCTCGCTCGACCCGCGCATGACCATCGGCGGGCTGGTGGGCGAGCCGCTGCGCTTCGTCGAAGGCATGACCGGCGCGCAGCGGGCCGAGCGGGTGCGCGAGGTGTTGACTGAGGTCGGCCTGGGCGACAGCTTCGCCGGGCGCTATCCGCATGAGCTGTCGGGCGGCCAGCGCCAGCGCGTGGCGATCGCCCGGGCGCTGGTGCGCCGGCCGAAATTCGTCATCGCCGACGAGCCGGTCTCGGCGCTGGATGTCACCGTCCGCGCCCAGATACTGGAGCTGTTCGCCGAACTGCAGGCGCGGCACGGCTTCTCCTGCCTGTTCATCAGCCACGACCTCGGCGTGGTCGAGCAGGTGGCCGACCGTGTGGTGGTGATGAGCGAGGGCCGGATCGTCGAGCAGGGCACGCGCGACGAGATCTTTGACGCGCCGCAGCACGACTACACCCGCAAGCTGCTGTCGGCGGTGCCAGCGCTGGAGAGCGCGCCGAATGGCGGCGTGCGCCTGTTGTGGCGGCTGGACGGCGAGGCGGCGGAGCGGGGCCGTCGCGAGAGCATGACGGCGGGAGCTTCGGCATGAGGGTGGTGTCCTTGCCGGAGATCCTGGCGGCGCTGGACGAGGAAGCGGCCCTCGCCGCCGTGGCGTCGGGATTCCGGCGCTTCTCGGCCGGCCAGGTCCAGGTCGCCGCGGTCGGGCATCTCGCCTTCGCCGACGCGCCGGGCGACTGCCACATCAAGAGCGCTCATCTGGTGGGCGACGATGTGTTCGTGGTCAAGCTGGCCACCAGCTTCTACCGCAACCCCGAGCGCGGCCTGTCCTCCAGCAACGGCTTCATGGCCGTGATCAGCGCCGCGACCGGCGAGATCCTGGCCCTGCTGCACGACCAGGGGCAGCTGACCGACCGGCGCACGGCGATGGCCGGGGCGATCGCCGCCCGCGCCATCGCCCGGCCCGACTCCGCCACGCTCGGCGTGGTCGGGGCGGGAATCCAGGCGCGGCTGCAGGCCCGGCTGATCGCCCGGATCCTGGGGCTTTCCAGCATCCTGATCTGGGCGCGGACCAGCGATCGCGCCGCGGCGCTGGCCGCCGATCTCGGCGGCGAGGCCGTCGGCCTGCCGCAGCTGTGCGCCCGCGCGGACCTGATCGTCACGACCACCCCGTCGACGGCGCCGCTGCTGACCGCGGAGATGGTCCGGCCGGGGCACCGGATCGTCGCGGTTGGCGCCGACAGCCCAGGCAAGCAGGAGCTGGAGACGGCGATCCTGGGCAGGGCCCGTGTCGTCGTCGATTCCCGCGCGCAATGCCTCGATCACGGCGAGGCCGGATGGGCGGTGCGGGCCGGGCTGGTCGACCCGGCATCGCTGATCGAGCTCGGGGCTCTGCTCGAGTCCCCGATCGCCTTCGACGCCGACGAGATCGTCGTGGCCGACCTGACCGGCGTCGCGGTCCAGGATGCGGAGATCGCCAAGGTGGTGTGGCGGGGGCTGCAACGCGCCCCGTCACCAAGAGACTAAACAGGGAGGCTCGAATGAAGACGATCGCGACATCGATCCTGGCGGCATGCCTGCTGGCGACCCCGGCCTTCGCCGGCGGCGACACGCTGCTGATCCGGCTCAACGCCGATATCCGCTCGCTCGATCCCGGCACCAACCGGGACGGCAACACCGACATCGTGCAGACCCATCTGTACGAGGGTCTGGTCGCGTTCAAGGAAGACGCGACGATCGGGCCGCTGCTGGCCAAGTCGATCGAGGTGTCGCCGGACGGGCTGACCTACACCTTTCCGCTGCGCGAGGACGTCAAGTTCAGCAACGGCGCGCCGCTGACCAGCGACGATGTGCTGTTCGCCTGGAAGCGCTACACCGACCCCGCCACCGGCTGGCGCTGCCTGACCGAGGTCGACGGCCGCGGCGCGGTCAAGGTGACCGGCGTGACCGCGCCGGACGCCCACACGGTCGTGTTCACTCTGGAGACGCCGTCGGCGCTGTTCCTCGGCACCCTGGCCCGGCCTGATTGCGGCGGCACCGGCATCTATCACCGCAGCTCGCTCGGGCCCGACGGCCAGTGGCAGGAGCCGGTGGCGACCGGGCCGTTCAAGCTCGCCGAATGGAAGCGCGGCCAGTATATCGACCTGGCCCGCAACGACGCCTATGCGGCGCTGCCGGGCAAGCCCGACGGCCTGACCGGCAACAAGACGGCGGAGGTGCCGAAGCTCCGCTTCCTGATCATCCCGGACGAGGCGACGGCCAAGGCGGCGCTGCAGACCGGCGACATCGACCTGAACTACGACGTTGAGAGCGCCGATGTCGCGGACTACAAGTCCAACCCGGAGCTGGTGACCGACACGTCGCCGACCATGAACATCAGCGACTTCCTATTCCAGACCAAGGACCCGCTGCTGTCCGACGTGCGCATCCGCAAGGCGTTCCTGCTGTCGCTGGACATGGTGGAGCTGGTGGGCCAGGTCACCAATGGCCAGTCGGAGCCCAACAACTCGCCGATCCCGCCGGCCAGCGCCTACTACAAATCGGCCCAGGCCGTGGTCGTGCAGCGCGACGTCGAGCAGGCGAAGCGGCTGCTGGCCGAGGCCGGCTACAACGGGCAGCCGATCAAGATGATCACCAACAAGCGCTTCGCGCCGATGTTCGACCAGGCGATCCTGGCCCAGGCCATGGCGCAGGAGGCCGGGCTGAACATCGAGCTCGAGGTGATCGACTGGGCGACGCAGCAGGACCGGTACCTGGCCGGCACCTACCAGATCATGTCGCATGGCTTCTCCGCCCGGCTCGACCCGTCGCTGTCCTTCGAGATGTTCTCCGGCGACAAGACCAAGCAGCCGCGCAAGGTCTGGGACAATCCGGAAGCGGCGAAGCTGCTGGCCGCCAGCATGGCGACCTCCGACCCCGCCCAGCGCCAGGCGCTGCTGGACCAGCTCGAGGCGCTGTACCGCCAGGACGTGGCGATGATCACACTCTATTCCGGCGTGCGCACCGGCGCGGCCCGGGCGAATGTGGTCGGCTACAAGGGCTGGGCCCTCGGCTCGCCCCGCGCCTGGGGTGTATCGTTCAAGCCGTGACCCGGGGCGCCGGCGCGGCGCCTCCGGTCCGGCTTGAGACGGGAGGGCCGCGCATGTCGCCGCACCAGGCGCTGGCGGAGGTGATCGGGGCGATCGGCGAGGCCGGGTTTCCGGCAACTGCGGCAGGCGCCGTCGGCCGCCTGCTGGGCTTCGACCTCGCCGCCGTCATCGTCCATCCGGGCGGCCGGACGCCGGAGCTGCTGTTCGACAATTTCGACGCGGCGGGCGGAAGGCGTGGGATCGAGACCTATCTGCGCGTCACCCACGCCGTCAGCCCGATCCTGGCGCGCCGGCCGATGGGCCGGGCGTTCCGGGCGCGCGACTTTGCCGTCCGGCGCCTGCCGCGGCGGGAGGCGCCGGGCCATCTGCTGCCGGCGCCGGAGGAGGAGCTCGGCTTCCGCACCGTCGGCTGGCCCGAGGGGCTGGAGGAGATCGGGCTGCATCTCGGCACACGCGTCGGCCTGGTCGAGTTCGGGCTGTACCGCCAACGGTCGCGGCGCCGGGCGACGGACCGGGACCTCCACCATCTCGATGCGCTGGGCGCCCCGATCGCCGCGGCCTTCGACAAGCACCTGTCGCTGTCGCGTCCCGGCCCGGCCGGTGCCGCCGGCCTGACCGGGCGGGAGCGGGAGGTGCTGGACCTGCTGCTGGCGGGCTGCTCGTCCGAGGCGGTGGCGCTGCGGCTGGGCATCGGCCGCTTCACCGTGAAGGACCACCGCAAGCGCATCTTCCGCAAGCTCGGAATCGGCTCGCTGGCCGAGCTGTTCGCCCGCTGCCGGTCCTGACCCCCTCCCTGGAGGGATGGCGCGGCGCCGCGCGGCCCGGCACCATCGGCGACATCGCGCGGGAGGATCGAGATGACAGAGCTGTTCGACCGGATCATGGCGGCGCATGCGGCGATCCGGCCGCAGGTCCCGGTGACGCCGCTGGAGCGCAGCGCCGTCCTGTCGGCCGCGCTGGGCTGCGAGGTGCTGCTGAAGGCGGAGCATCTGCAGCCGAGCGGGGCCTTCAAGCTGCGCGGCGCGACCAACAGGATCAGCACGCTGTCGGAGGCGGAGCGGCGCCGCGGCGTGACCACGGCGTCGACCGGCAACCACGGCATGGCCGTGGCGCGGGCCGGCGCGCTGGCGGGCACCGCCGTGCGGGTGCATGTCGCCGCCGGCACCGCCCGGACCAAGACCGACGCGATCTTGGCCCTGGGGGCGGAACTTGTCGTCATCGACGGCCCGCCGATTGAGGCGGAGGCCAGCGCGCGGCGGGACGCGGCGGCGTCGGGGCGGACCTACATCCCGCCCTATAACGACCCCGACGTGATGGCCGGGCAGGGCACGGTCGGGGTCGAGCTGATGCAGCAGGCCCCGGATCTCGACGCCGTCTTCATCGCCGTCGGCGGCGGGGGTCTGATCGGCGGCACCGGCACGGCGATCAAGCGGATCCGGCCGCAGACCCGCGTGGTCGGCGTCTGGGCGGAGAATTCGCCGGTGATGCTGCGGGCGCTGGAGGTGGGCGCGATCGTCGATGTCGAGGAGAGCGAGACCCTGTCCGACGGCACTGCGGGCGCCGTGGAGGCCGGGTCGGTCACCTTCCCGGTCTGCCAGTCGGTGATCGACGAGCGGGTGCTGGTCAGCGAGGCGGAGATCGCCCGGGCCATGCGCCAGGTCGCCGAGGCCGAGCATTGGATCGTGGAGGGATCCGCCGGGGTCGCGCTGGCCGGGCTGGTCCGGCAGGCCGAGGCGTGGCGCGGCCGCACCGTGGCCGTGGTGCTGTGCGGCCGCAACATCGCGCTCGACACCTTCCTCCAGGCCATCTCTGCCGCCTAGGCGCAAGACGCCTCATCCCTTCCGAACACGAGGGTTTCCGATGCGCTACGCACGCATGCCGATCGAGGTCGAGTCCCCCGAGGAGTACGGCTACGGGCTGATCCGCTTCAACCTGTCCGAAAGCTCGGTGGCCGACCGCAGCCTGTCGCAGCTCGGGCTGCAGATCCCGGACCTGACTTTGCTGTACGGCAGCCATCGCGGCAGCGAGGCGCTGCGGGCGCTGATCGCGGCGCAGGGCGAGGGGCTGCAGCCGGACGACGTGCTGATCACCGGCGGCGCGGCCGGGGCGCTGTTCATCGTCGCCACCGCGCTGCTGGGCCGCGACAACCATCTGGTGGTGGTGCGCCCCAACTACGCCACCAACCTGGAAACGCCGCGGGCGATCGGCTGCGCCATCACCACGGTCGATCTGCGCTTCGAGGACGGGTTCCGCATCGACCCGGAGGCGGTCGCCGCCGCGGTGACGCCGCGCACGAAGCTGATCAGCGTCACCGCCCCGCACAACCCGACCGGGACGATGGCCAGCGCCGCCGAGTTGCGGGCGCTGGCCGACCTCGCCGCCCGCACCGGCTGCCCGCTGCTGGTCGATGAGACCTATCGCGACCTGTCGCTGGACGTACCCCTGCCGCTGGCGGCGACGCTGGGGCCGCGTGTCATCGGCGTGTCGTCGCTGTCCAAGGCCTATGGCGTGCCCGGCATCCGCATCGGCTGGATCGTCACCCGCGACCCGGCGCTGCAGGAGCTGTTCCTGGCGGCGAAGGAGCAGATCAGCATCTGCGGCAGCGTCGTCGACGAGTGGATCGCCGAGCGGATCCTGGAGAACCGGTCGGCGATCCTGGACCCGATCCTGGCGGAGATGCGCCGCCGCCGTGCCCTGGTGGCGGGCTGGATCGCCGGCGAGGAGCTGCTCGACTGGGTGGCGCCGTCGGGCGGCGTGGTCTGCTTCCCGCGGATGCGGGCGGAGCCGCCGGGCGGCACCGACGCCTTCTACCGCCGGCTGCTCGACGTCCATGGCTGCTATGTCGGGCCGGGCCACTGGTTCGAGATGCCCGACACCTGCTTCCGCCTGGGCTATGGCTGGCCGACGGCGGCGGAGCTGGACTCCGGTCTGGCCGCGATCTCGGCGGCGCTGCGGGGGTGAGCCGTGTCGCCTCTCTCCCGCAAGAGGGGCCTTTTAGAACACAGCCGTTCAACTCGACTTGTGCCTTTAATCCTCCCCCTCCCCTTGCGGGAGGGGGGCAGGGGGAGGGGTTCTCTCAGCCCGACGCATTTTCCCAGCACGATCGCGTGTAGCCTTTCCCGCGACTCTTGTTCATTCTTTGTTCCATGGATGATGAGCCGCAGTTCGAGCCGATCCGGCCGACCGATCCCGACATGCATTGGACGGGATGGGCGCTGCACCTGGTGCGCCAGGCGGCGGAGATGGACATGCGCGTCAAGCGCATGACCGAGCGGCAGCAGGAGCGGGCATCTGCGGACTCGCCGATCGATTGCGGCCTGATCCACTCGCGCCTCTCCCGCTCGATCCGGCTGTCGGTGGCGCTGACCGAGCGGATCCGGGCGGAATACCTGATGCGCCGGGGCGAGCGCGTGGCCACGGGCGAGGAGCAGCAGCGCCGGCAGAAGCGGGAGCAGGTCACGGACACCGTGACCAAGGCGCTGGCGACGCCGGCGGATGGCGAGGGTGCGGAGTATCTGCGGGCGGCGGTGTGGGAAACGCTGGTCGAGGACGAGACGCTCGACGCGCAGATGGACACGCTGTCGTCGGAGGAGTTCCTGCAGGCGGTGTGCCGCAAGCTCGGCCGCCCGCCGCCGCAACCGCAGGGCTGCGACACCGAGGCCGCCATCGAGCCGGCGGAGACCGATCCTGCCGACCGCGACGCCGCGGAGCCCTGGCCCGAGAGCCCGGCCGAGTCCGCCGCCGGCCGGCCTCTGCCGCGCCCGCCGAAGCCGGACAGCAGCTGAGCGCCGGCTTGGCGCGACCGCGTAGCAACCATCGCCGACCTACCCGGCCTTCCTCTCTCCCCTGCGGAGGCGGGAGAGGCCTGCGCGCGTCCGCGCAGGCTCACCGCCGCTCGGCGTCGATCCGCCTGGTGTCGCCGGTGGCGACCAGGGTGCGGGTGGCGTCGACCGAGGCGTAGGTCCAGAAGATCCGCAGCCGCCCCGGGCCGGCATTGACGAAGCGGTGCGGCACATCGGCCGGCACCCAGGTGGTGTCGTGCACGCCCATGCGGTGGGTGGCGCCGGCGATCTCCACCAGCGCCTCGCCCTCCAGCACCATCACGCTCTCCTCGCAATTGTGCGTGTGCAGCGGGATGGCGCCGCCGGGCGCGAATTCGGTGATGCCGTTGAGCAGGCCGGTGGAGCCGATGCCGCTGGTCACCAGAGGCACGGTCCGGGCGCCGCCGCCGCGCTCATGCGCGACGATCTCCGCCGGGCGCAGGATCGCGGCCTGCGGGCGTGTCTGGGTCTTGTCGGTCATCCAGGTCTCCCTTGGAACGGGATGAATTGAGGTTTGGTCACACCAGAAGCTGACAAGATGTCGAGCGTCTTCTCGCATTGCCTCTCCTGCAAGCGGGAGAGACAAAACGTTACCGCCTCGATACGCTCGGATGAGCGGCCAGTCCCGAACTCATCCCGGTCTAGCCAGCGACCGCGGCGACGACGGCCGCGGTGAATTCGGTGGTGCCGCGGCTGCCGCCCAGGTCGCGGGTGCGCGAGGCCGGGTCGGCCAGGACCGCCTCGACCGCCTCCTCGATCAGCCGGGCCGCCTCGGCCAGCCGGTCATTGCCGTCGCGGCGGGCGCGCCAGTCCAGCAGCATCGCCGCCGACAGGATCAGCGAGGTCGGGTTGGCCAGGTCGCGGCCCTGGATGTCGGGGGCCGAGCCGTGCTGCGCCTGGGCGACGCAGACCGTGTCGCCGGCGTTGATCGACCCGCCCAGCCCCAGGCTGCCGCACAGCTCCGACGCCTCGTCGGACAGGATGTCGCCGAACATGTTGGTGGTGACGATGACGTCGAACCGATCCGGGCTGCGGATCAGATGGGCGGCGGCGGCGTCGACGATCAGCTCGTCCAGCTGGACCTCCGGGAAGTCCTGCGCCACCCGGCGCACCTCGCGCAGGAACAGGCCGTCGGTCAGCTTCAGCACATTGGCCTTGTGCACGGCGGTGACCTTGCGGCGCCGGCCGCGGGCGATCTCGAAGGCGGTGCGGGCGACGCGGGCGCTGGCCCGCGCGGTGATCTTGCGCACCGCCAGGGCCATGTCGGCATCGGGCATGAACTCGCCGCAGCCGGCGACCATGTTGCGGTCGGCGTAGAAGCCCTCGGTGTTCTCGCGCACGATCACCAGCTCCATCGGCTTGCGCAGGACGCTGAGGTCGGGGCGCGAGCGGCAGGGGCGGATGTTGGCGGTCAGGTCGAACCGCACCCGCAGCTCGCCCGACGGGTTCAACCCGCCCTGGTCGCGGGCCGGGTACTCGTAATGCGACACGGGCCCGAGGATCACGCCGTCGGCCTTGGGGATCGCCACCAGCACCTCTTCCGGCAGGGTGGTGCCCTGCGCCGCCAGCGATGCCAGGCCGATGTCGTGGCGGGTGAAGGCGAGGCCGAGCGCCAGGCGCCGGTCGGCCGCCTGCAGCACCGCCAGGGTGGCCTCGGTGATCTCGGGGCCGATGCCGTCGCCGGGAAGGACCAGGATGTTCATGCCGCCTCACGGATTGGGTCAGTGTCGCCTTGTGTGATTTTGCATTTTGCGCGACAAAATGCATTACCCAAATCGAATCATGGTGCCGCAGCGACGCGCCGCCGCAGGATTCCCGATCCCGAGGAGACATTCCGTGACCACCAGCATCAGGCTTCCGCGCGCGACCCCGGCCGAGAAGGGCGTGGACCCGGCCGGCATCCTGGCCTTCCTCGACGAGGTGGCGGCCGGCGGGCTGGAGCTGCACAGCTTCATGCTGTTCCGCGGCGGCGCGGTGGTGGCGGAGGGCTTCTGGAAGCCCTATGGCGCCGACCGGGTGCACATGCAGCATTCGGCGACCAAGAGCTGGACCGCCGCGGCCGTCGGCCTGGCGATCGGCGAGGGCCGGTTCGCCCTGGACGATAAGGTGATCGGCTTCTTCCCGGACCAGCTGCCGGCGCAGGTCAGCGACAACCTGGCGGCGATGACGGTGCGCGACCTGCTGACCATGCGCAGCGGCCACACCACCGGCATCTCCGGCGGCGAATGGCGCCGCATGGGCGGCAGCTGGGTCGAGGCCTTCCTGCGCGAGCCGGTGGACGAGGCGCCGGGCCGCACCTTCATCTACAGCAGCGCCTCCAGCTACATGCTGTCCGCCATCGTCACCAAGGTGACCGGCCAGACCGTGCGCGACTATCTGGAGCCGCGGTTGTTCCGGCCGCTCGGCATGGGGACGATCCTGTGGGATGTCTCGCCGGAGGGCGTCAGCAGCGGCGGCAACGGCCTGTGCTGCGTCACCGAGGACGTGGTCAAGTTCGGCGCGCTGCACCTGCAGAACGGCGTGTGGGACGGCCGGCAGGTGCTGCCGGCGGAGTGGGTGCGGGAGGCGACGCGCAACCAGGTCGACGAGGTCTGGATGGCCGATCTCGACGGCAAGCGCTTCCGCCCGCGCGACCCGTCGCAGCGGTCGCCCGCCGACCGGCGCGAGGGCTATGGCTACCAGTGGTGGATGACGCCGCATGACGGCTACCGCGCCTCCGGCGTCTACGGCCAGCAATGCGTGGTGCTGCCGGCCCAGGATGCGGTGATCGCGGTCACTGCGGCGATGCGCAACGGCGACCGCCGCCTGATGACCGCGCTCTGGTCGAAGCTGTATCCGGCCCTGGCCGGCGCTGGCCCCGACGCCGCCCGACTGCAGCCGGTGCTGGAGGCGCGCCTGGCCGCCCTGGCGCTGCCCGAGGCCGAAGGCGCGGCGCAATCGCCCATGGCGGCGGCGGTCGACAGCCGGCGCTTCGTGTTCGACGCCAACGAGGACGGGGTCGCCGCGATCGCGTTGGACTTCGCCGCGGACCGCGTCGTCTTCAGCCTCTCCGACCATCGCGGCACGCACCGGATCGAATCCGGGCTCGGCCACGCGGTGGAGGGCGACACCACCATGACCGGCAACCTGCTGCACCACGAGTACCAGCCGGACTCGCTGCGGGTGATCGCCCGCGGCGTCTGGCGCGATGAGCGCCGGCTGGAGATGATGTGGCGCTTCGTCGAAACCGCGTTCTGTGACACCGTGACCCTGACCTTCGGCGACGGCGACGTCCGGCTGGATCGCCGGGTCAACACCAATGCCGGGCCGCTGGAGCGGCCGACATTGCTGGGGCGGGCGGCGTGACATCGGAGTGACGGCCTTGATCGACGTGAAGACCATCCTCGCCTTCGGCGACAGCCTGACCTGGGGTGCCGATCCTGTGAGCGGTAGCCGTCACCGCTTCGAGGATCGCTGGCCTAGCGTGCTTGAGGCCGGGCTGGAGGGAGCCGCCCGGGTGATCGCCGAAGGTCTGGGCGGACGGACCACAATGTTCGACGATCATGGGGCGGCCGCCGACCGGAACGGCGTGCGCATCCTGCCGACGCTGCTGGGCAGCCACTATCCCCTTGATCTCGTGATCATCATGCTCGGCACCAACGACCTGAAGCCGTATGTCTGCGGCACCGCCTTGGGTGCCGGCGCCGGGGTCGAGCGTCTGGTCGAGATCGCCAGGACCTATCCCTATGGCCGTGGCGCCGCCTCCCCGCGGGTGCTGATCGTGGCGCCGCCGCTGTTCGGTGAGACCGTAGGCGGCGACTGGCAGCCGGCCGGCGGCCGCAGCATCGTCGAATCGCGGAAGCTGGCGCCGCGTTACCAGGAGGCTGCGATCCACTGCGGCTGTGCCTTCTTCGATGCGGCAGGCGTGGCGACCGCGTCGCCGATCGACGGGGTGCATCTCGATGCTGCGAACACGCGGGCGATCGGAGTCGCACTAGCCCCCGTCGTTCGGCAACTGCTGGCATGACGCTGATACAAGCATTCGTCCGAACTTGGCGTGTGTGAGCATAGTTAGTTGCGAGTCCCCGCAACCAACGATCCCCTGAAGGCCGTCCCATCCGGGACGGCCTTCTTGCTTTCCAACTGCAGCATCGATGAAGCAACCTCTCGGAGCCGCCTCGCCCCGAGCGGCCTTCGACCAAAGCACAACGGACGCCACTCTCACCTCGGCCCCTTTACCGACGGCGGGACGTCCATCCCGCCAAGGGGCCCATGACGCAAGAAGCGTCATGACGGCGCTCAACGGCGACCTGACCTCGTCTTGACCGCCAGGCACAGCAGCTCGAACAGTACCTGGGCCCCGCACTGGGCGGTGTTGGTGGTCGCGTCGTATTGCGGCGCCACCTCGACCACGTCGCCGCCGACGAAATCGATGCCGGCCAGGCCGCGCAGCAGCTCCAGCACCTCGCGCGGCTGCAGGCCGCCGACCTCGGGCGTGCCGGTGCCGGGCGCGAAGCCGGGATCCAGGCTGTCGACGTCGAAGGACACATAGGTCGGGCCGTCGCCGACCACCTCCCGCGCCCGGGAGATCACCGCGGGCAGGCCGAGCTTCGGCACCTCCTCGGCATGGATCACGGCCATGCCGGACGCGTAGGAGAACTCCCAGAGATACTCGGCGCCGCCGCGGATGCCGATCTGGATCGTCCGCTCCGGGTCCAGCGTGCCCTCGAGGACGGCGTGCCGGAACGGGCCGCCATGGTGGAACTTGGCGCCTTCGAAGCTGCCGCCGGTGTCGCAATGGGCATCGATGTGGATCATGCCGACCGGCCGGTCCCGGCCAATGGCGGCCAGGATCGAACGGCTGATCGAATGGTCGCCGCCCACGGCCAGCGGAATCACGCCCGCCGCCACGACCTTGGTGAAGAAGGCCTCGATGTCGGCGTGGCATTGCTCCAGGCTGAAGCGGCTGGCGAACGGCACGTCGCCGATATCGGCGACGCTGCAATCGGCCATCGGCGTCATGCGCAGCACATGCTCGTAGGGGCCGATGCGCTCGATGCCGCGCACCGCCCGCGGGCCGAGGCGCGCGCCGGCCCGGTTGGTGACGCCGAGATCCATCGGCACGCCGATCAGGGCGATGTCGATCCCGCCGAAATCGGCCTTCGCCGCGGCGTCCGGCCGGAAGGGCGCGTCGAGCAGGGTCGACGGGTCGGCGAAGGGCAGCCTGCGCCGGTCGCCATCGCCGAATTGCAGCGACGCCGCCTTGCGGAAATCCGGGTCGTCCAGGTCCGCGCCGCCGGCGGAACCGTAGCGGGCGCGCAGGACGTCGAGCTTCCGTGTGTCCATCCTGTCCTCCTTGTCGGCACTGCGGGTCGATGATCGCATGTCCGGCGCCGACAGCCTCATGGAACGCGATCGAGATAGTCGCGGGCAATGGCCCGCATGCTGTCGCGGTCCAGGCTGTCGCCATGGCCGCCATGGACCGCGCGGATATCGAGTTCGAGCAGCCGGGCCATCGTCCGGCGATAGGCCGCGCGGTCGGAACCGGGCAGATCGTCGACCAGCCGGCCGGTGTAGAGCGCGTCGCCGCTGAACAGCAGCCCGTCCCGCTCGTCGAGCAGTCCGATCGAGCCCGGGGAATGACCGGGCAGATGGAGCACGGTCAGGCGCCGGTCGCCGAGATCGATCGTGTCGCCTTCCTCCACGATCCGGGTCAGCGGTGCCGGCGGCACCCGGTATTCGTCGGCATTCCAGGTGTCGGAGGGTGGTCGGGCGACCGCATCCGCCAGGGTGCGGAACAGCGGGGCCAGCGTGTCGCGGTCATCCATCCCGGCGAAGCCCTCCGCTTCCGCCCGATGGCCGATCCGGTGCTCGAATTCGTGCAGCGACCCGACATGGTCGACATGGATGTGGGTGGCCACCGCCAGCGCCGGCTTGCCGCCGGCCAGGCCAAGGGTCGGACGCAGCGGCCGCAACCCCATGCCGGCATCGACGACGAGGTCGGCGTCGCGGCCGGCGACGTGCCAGATATTGGCCCGGAAGAAGCCGTGGACATGCGGTTCCCACAGCCGCCGGATGCCGGGGGCCGCCACCCGCTGTTCGAACCAGGCGGAGCGAAGCGGCCCGGTCATCGCCGGACGTATCCGGCCGAAAGCCGGCGCTCGATCCGGATCTGGGCCACGGTCAGCACCGAGACCATGAGCAGGTAGTACACGAGGGCGGCGCCGTACCACTCCAGGAAGCGGAAGCTGGTCGCGATGGCGAAGGAGGTCACGGTCATCAGCTCCTTCAACGAGATGACGGTGGCGAGGGAGGTGGTCTTGAGCAGCGAGATGAACTCGTTGACGAGGGCCGGCAGGGCGATGCGCATCGCCTGCGGCAGGACCACCAGGAGGAAGACCTGCCAGCGGTGCAGGCCGAGCGCCGCCGCGGCCTCGCGCTGGCCGGCCGGGATCGCGGCGTAGGCGCTGCGCAGGATCTCGGTCAGATAGGCGACCTGGATCAGGGTCAGCGCCAGGAAGGCCGCCAGGAAGGGCGAGAACCAGCCGGCCCGAAGCTGCGGGATCATCTGCGGCAGGCCGTTCCAGACGAACAGCAGCACCAGTAGCGCGGGCGAGGCGCGGAACAGCCAGACATAGACGGCCATGCCCCAGCGCGACGCGGGGCGCCGGGACGCCGCCAGGGACGCGGCGCCCATGCCCAGCAGGAACGACACCGCCTGGACGGCGATCGACAGCGCCAGTGTGACCAGCGCCCCTTGCGCCAGCGGCCACCCGAACAGGGCCGACAGGAACAGAGCTGGATCGAACATCGACCGGCGGCGCCTATTGCGGGCCGGCTGCGGCATCGAGGGCCGTCTCGGCGATGCCCCACCTGGCCGCGATCGCCGCCAGTTCGCCGCTCTGCCTGAGCGTTGCGAAGGCCTGCCGCAGCGACTGCAGGTCATCGCCGCTTCGGCGGAGATAGAGGCCGTAGGTGTTGTGGTCCGGATAGGTATAGGCGATGCGCAGCGCGTCCGGCATCTGGTTGCGGCGGAAGATGGCGGTCGTGTCCTGCGTGAAGGTCGCGGCGGCACGGCCGACCAGGATCTGCTGGATCACGGCCGCGGCCGAGGGGTAGGTCTGCACCGTCACCTCGGGCTGCGCGCCGGCGCGGAGCGTGCTGTTGAGGTCGGCCGCCCGCGCCTCGTAGGTGGTGCCGGCCTCGATCGCGATGACCTTGCCCGACAGGTCTTCCGGCCGGGCCGTCGCCGTGTCGGAGGCGGGCGTGAGAACGACCACCGCGGTGGTGAAATAGGGCAGGGCGTCATAGGTCTTCAGCCGTTCGGGGGTGACCGAGATGCCGCTGGCGACCAGGTCGCAGCGCCGCGCCTCGAGCGAGGACAGCAGGCCCGTGAAGGGCGCGATCACAAAATCCGGCTTGGCGTTCCAGATCCGGGCCAGCGCCGACACGACATCGATCTCGACCCCGACCATCTGGGTGTCGCCAGGATGCTCATAGTATTCCATCGGCGGGAAATCGCCGGCCGTGCAGACCTTCAGCGTGCCGTTCTGGACGAAGGATGGAACAGTGCCGCCCGCCATGGCGGCCGTGGAGCAGAGCGCCGACAATCCGAAGATGATCGTCGATGAAAACCGCGATGGAATCGCGCCCATTGTTTGGTCTCCCCGTTGATTGATTGTGCCGGAGCAAGCCGTCTGCGGGCTCGCTGCGACAAACCATCAGCGGGGCTCAAGATTTTGACAAGCTAAATGATTTTCTTCAAAATTTGCTAATCAAACTAAACGATATAGTCCCATGCCCTTACCGCCGCTGCATGCCCTGCGCGTCTTCGAGAGCGTCGCCCGATTGGGTCACGTCGGCGCCGCGGCCGCCGAGTTGCATGTGACGCCGGGGGCGATCAGCCAGCAGCTGCGATCGCTGCAGTCCACGCTGAAGCTGGCCTTGTTCCGCCGTGTCGGGCGGCGGTTGGTCCTGACCGACGACGGCCTGGCCCTGCAGCGGTCGGTGGCGCAGGCCCTGGCGGAGATCGCGTCCGGTGTCGACGACCTCACGCGGCGGGTTTCGGCGGAGCGGCCGGAGACCCTTCTGACCGTCGGCATGCCGCCGGTGCTCGGCGCCACCTGGTTCGTCGCCCATGTCTTCGGCTTCCTGGCCGACCACCGCCACATCCGCCTGCGGGTTGCCACGGTGATCGAGTTCGAGCAGGTCGACTGGCGGCGGATCGATGTGGCCGTGGTGTACGGCAATCCTCCCTGGCCCGGCTTCTGGTGGCGGCTCCTGCACGGGGTGCAACTGACGCCGGTCTGCAGCCCGGTGCTGCTGCGCGGGCCGAAGGGCATCCGCCATCCGTCCGACCTGTCCGGCCACCGGCTGCTGCATGAGGATGACGGCAGCGAATGGCGGCGCTGGCTGGCCCTGGCGCGGGTCCCGTATCCCGGCGCCGCCGATGTGTATTTCGACGATTTCGGCCTGGTTCTCCAGGCTGCCCGCGACGGGCAAGGCGTTGCGCTGATCGATGACGTGATCTCGTCTCGCGACCTCGACGAGGGGCGGCTGGTGCAGCCGCTTTCGCTCAGCGTCCCCGCAGCCAAGAACTATCACTGCGTCTGCAGCGAGGAGACGCTCGGCAACCCGGAGATCGGCGCTTTCGTCGACTGGCTCATTGCCAGAGCCGAGGAAACACAGAGGCGTTCGGGCGCCAAGATCCAGGCTGCGACACCGAACAGCCCGCTGTGATCGGTGATCCGCGGATCGAGGATTATCCGATCGGTTCCATGGGCTGGCGATGGCTTCATGCCGGCGGCAGGTTGCTGCTAGGCATCGACAACCGCAACCGCATCAACCTCGATCAGATATCCAGGGGACAGGGTCGCGACCCCGACAACGACATCGGCCGGCTTGTGGTCCCCGAACAGAGCCACCCGGGCCGCTTCGATGATCGGCAGGTGGTCATCGCGCCGGTAATCGACGACATAGATCGTGATCCTGGCGACGTGCCTGGGAAGGGCGCCCGCGGCGGCGAGGGCTCGACCAAGATTGGCAAACACCTGCCGTGCCTGGACCGTGAGATCGCCCCGGCCGACAAGCTTGCCGTGTATGTCTTCAGGCTCCTGGCCGGCGACGAATATCAGCCTGGTCCCCGTCGCGACAACGACCTGCGAATAGGTGGCAGGCGCGGGCAGATCCTGGGGATTGATGCATTCAAGCGTCATTTGCGTCCGTCCTCCTTCTCTGGATGTCCTGGCGTAACCTTCGTGCGCGGTTCTTCCAGACCCCCGGGCTTTGATGGCAGTGACAGAAGGCAAAACAGGCCCGCGGCGTCGATAGCGCCGCGGGCCTGGGCCGGATCAGGCGTCCGGGGAGAACCATGGGGCTAACGCCCGGCATGCCAGGCGCGCGTCATTCCCGCCGCCGGCATGCCCCTTCCGGCGGATCCCCGTCTACGACCGGGCGTCGGTCTCCCGCGCCGGCACCGGCGCCATCGCCTCGAACACGCCGTCGCGCCGCACCAGGGCGTGATACAGCGCCGCCGCGACATGCAGCAGGATCAGCGCGAAGAAGGCGAAGGCCAGATACACATGCGCGGTCCACAGCAGCGCATGCAGCCCGGCATCCTGCGGCAGGATCGGCGGCAGGGTCATGCCCGGGAACAGCACCACCGGATAGGCCGCGGCGGACAGCATGCCCCAGCCGATCAGCGGCATGGCGATCATCAGCAGGTAGAAGGCGAGATGCGACAGATGCGCGGCCAGCTTCATCGGCTCCGGCAGGTCGGCCGGCAGCGCCGGCGCCCCGTAGCGCAGCCGCAGCACCACGCGGATCAGCACCAGGACGAGGATGGCGATGCCGAGCGGCTTGTGGATCGCCACCAGCGTCAGATACTTCGGCGCGACGGTGGACACCATGCCGACGCCGATGAACAGCATGGCCAGGATGCAGAGGGCCAGCAGCCAGTGCAGCAGGCGCTGGGAGGCGGTGAAGTGCCGGCGGCCCGCGGTCATGGCTTGGCTCCCGTCGAGGATCCCGGATAGGCGTCATGCTCCGCCGTGCGGAGGTTGTAGGACCGGGAATAGGCGGCCGACCGCGCGGCCGGGAACGGATCGTCCGACGGGCTGATGCCCGCGGGCAGGACGGTCGGGTCGAAGTTGATGTCGCGGCAGGGGCCGTCCTGCTCGGCCTCGATCTTCTGCACCACCAGGGTCCCGACCTCGACGGTGCGGCGGTCGGCCGGCCAGGCCTTGCTCGGGTCCGCGGTCGGGTCGCCCGGATTGGCGACGGTCACCGTCATGGTCCAGCGCTGCGGCCCGGCGGCGACGCGCTGGGTGATGTCCTGTTCGAGGAAATCGGGGCCGAGCTTCTCCAGCTGGTCATGCGGCACGGCCACCGGCGCCGCCGCCGGCAGCAGCGACCAGCGCACCGTGTGCGCGGCGCCGGAGCCGTCGGTGAACACGAAGCTGTTGAGGCTGTTGAACCGCTCCTCGGCATAGCTGCCGGTCCAGGGCGCGCTCTGCGCCCAGGCGCCGAAGGCGGCGATTTCCGGATGCGCCGCGACCACGGCCTTCATCGCCTCCGGGTCCTTGCTGCCGGAGGCGGTCAGCAGCTCGTAGAAGGCCTGCGGCGTCGCCACCGGGAAGAAGGGCGGGTCGATCATGGCGCTGCGCCACTCCTGCCCGTCCGGCGTCGAGATCTGCAGCCCCAGCCCGCGCACCCGGACCGTGGCGTCCACGGCCTTGAACTCCGGGGTGGCGAGGTTGAAGCGCCCGAGGGCCGGATACTCGCCCTTGGCGAAGACCTGGGCCTTGGACAGCTCCGCCCCGGCGCCGTTGGACTCGAACACGCCGGTGAAGCAGATGCCCTTGGCGTGGTTGCGGCGATGGCCGGGGGCCGGCCCGCCGGGCGGGGCCAGGGCCGACACCAGCTTCTCCGGCGTCAGGCGTTGCGGCGACAGCCACCCGGCGGTGTAGGCGAAGGCGGCGCCTCCGACGCCGACGACGGCTGCGATCAGGACCAGGGAGCCGAGAGCGGAGCGCCCGGGCGATCGTTGCGGCTGGGGCATTCATCCTCGCTGTGCAGGGACTTGGAACCTGGCTGCGAAACTATGGCCTCGCAGCCGAGCGCGTACGCAAGACCGATATTCGACCGGACGCCGGATTTGGTTTCGGAAGGGAGCGCCCGCCACCATCCGAGGGGGGGCGGATGGTGGCGGGCTGCAGGCATCAGCGGTGATGGGGGGATGCCGCTGTGCAAGGACAAGCTAGCGCAGCGGCCCCGCCCGGCTAATCGCACATGCGATCAGGGCGGATCATACCTAGGGATAGGTCAGGCCGTCCGGGCCAGATGCAGATGCTTGGTGCGGTCGTCGTTCAGCACGATGCCGCCGGGCACGAGGCGGACCGTGAACAGCCAGCCGCCGGCCTCGACCGCCGGGGGCGGGACGTCCTCGAAAACCCGCCGCGGCAGCGCCAGATGCAGGTCCGGCGCGCGCGCCTCCAAGGTCGCCTCCCACGCGCCATGGGGCGTGCGCAGGCGCAGCACGGTCTCGCCGTCCTCCGCGCCGATCTCCGCGGCGAAGCCGGTGGCGTCGTCGGCGTAGCGGCCGGCCAGGCCGGGCGCCGTCGGCAGGGCGGCATCGGACAGGCGGCGGAAGCGCCGCGCCCGGCCAAACCAGCGCGTGTCGATGTCGCCGTCGGCGCGCGGCGTGAACTCCAGCGGCACGATGCCCCGCTCCGGCATGAAGCTGTCCTCGCCGGCCTGCTCGATCGGCAGGCCGCCGCCCATGTTGCTGACCACCACCGGCTCGCCATCCTTCACGGCGATGCCGAACACGTCGTCGCCGTCCTCGGCCCGGTACAGCCCGGCGGCGCGGGCCAGCCGGTCCGCGGCGCCCTCGGCGCGCGGCGGGCCGGGCTCATGGCCCAGCACCAGGTCCAGGATGCGGCGGGCCAGGGAGAACGGGCCCATGTCGTCGGTGTTGCCGAGGATGACGATGCCGATCCCGGCCTCCGGGAACCGCACCGATTCCGACCGGCCGCCGGCGACGCCGCCGCCATGGCCGATGCTGGACAGGCCGCGATAGCGGCAGGTGACGAGGCCGAGGCCATAGGGCGAGGGGGTGCCGTCGATCACGGCGCCGGGCGCCGACATCCGGGCCAGCATCTCCGGCGTGCCGACCTTCGGCGCGTCGAGATTGGCCAGCCAGGCCTTCATGTCCTCGAGCGTCGAGACCATGCCGCCCTCGCCGCCCAGCACCACGCCCCATTGCGCCTTGTGCCAGCCGCCGTCGGGGCTGCGGCTGTGATGGTCGGCCAGCCGCGGCAGGATCTCGGAATCCCAGCGCATCAGCCGGGTGTCGCGCATGCCCAGCGGGCCGGTGATGCGCTCCTCCAGCAGCTGGTTGAAGCTCTGGCCCGAGACCTGCTCGACGATCTCGGACAGGAGGAAGAAGCCGGTGTTGCAGTAGATCAGGTCGGTGCCGGGCCGGAAGTTCACGCCGCCATGCCGGCCGATGATGCGGCGCGCCCCGGCGCGGGTCGACGGCGCGCCCAGCGGCAGCCCGCCCAGCATCATGATCTCCAGGAAGTCGCGCAAGCCCCCGACATTCGCCGCCAGGTGGCGCAGCGTCACCGTCTGCGGATACGCCGGCAGCCAGGGCAGGTGGCGGCGGACATCGTCCTCCATCGACAGCTTGCCCTCGGCCTCCAGCATCAGCGCCAGCAGCACGGTGAACTGCTTGGTCTGCGACCCGATGCGGATGACGGTGCGCGCGTCGATCGGCACGGCATGGGCCAGGTCGGCCATGCCGTAGCAGCCGCGATGGATCTCCCGGCCATGGCGGGTGACGCTGACCGCGGCGCCCGGCGAATCCGGCCGGGCCCAGCGCGCGAACAGCCCGTCGATCCGGGCGTTCAGGTCCCGGGGCAGGTCCTGGGGCAGGGGGCTGTCATGGCTCATCGCGTCCTCCCGGCGGGTTCGGGGCCCGGTCGCAGCCGCGGGCGACGGCGCGCAGCCTCCTGGATTCGAAGAGTGCGGGGCTATAGCGTTTGTGTCAAATCCATAGTCGTATCGGAAAATTTCTGGTCCTTGCGATCAGACCGGCGCCCGACTTAGGGTGGTCGACCATCCATCGGCAGGTCCGCGCATGCCCACTCAGCCCAAGCTCGGGGAATGCCTGAAGGCGCTGCGGCGCCGGCATGGCTGGACGCTGCAGGAGGTCAACCAGCGGACCGGGGTGGCGGTCTCGACGCTGTCGAAGGTCGAGAACGACCAGATGTCGCTGACCTATGACAAGCTGCTGCAGATCAGCGAGGGGCTGGGCATCAACCTGGCCGAGCTGCTGTCGGCGCCGGCGGAGACGGGGGCGGCGCTGGCCCGGCGGTCGGTCAGCCGGCCGGGCGAGGGGCTGCTGCAGGTCACACCGAACTACGACTACCTGTATCTGTGCACCGAGCTGCAGCGGAAGCGGATGGTGCCGGTGCTCACCACGGTCAAGATCCGCGACATCGCGGAGTTCGGCCCCCTGGTGCGCCATTCGGGGGAGGAGCTCATCTACGTGCTGGAAGGTGCGATCGAGGTGCACACCGACCACTACGCCCCGGTACGGCTGGAGAAGGGCGGCGCCGTCTATATCGACAGCACCATGGGCCATGGCTATGTCTCGGTGGGGGAGGGCGACGCGACCATCCTCGGTGTCTGCTCCAGCCCCGAGCCCGACCTCGAAGGGACGCTGCGCTCGCTGTTCACGGCCTGACCGGCGGCCTTCACTTGCACGGCATTCGATATTGTTTATGAAATATATTTCAATGATTGAGATTTATTGACACTCCCTTCGGGAGACTTCACCATCCCCTGCAATCAGGTCCCGTCCACGGGGCCGCCAGCCGATTTCCAGACCTGAGAGGACCGGCGGACAGGGCAAGGCCCAACATGCGCCGCCGCTGCTCTCCCGGGCCGGGATCGGACAATGGAGGGGGAGCGATGAACGCCTGTCGATCGGCCTTGCTGGCCGTGAGCCTGATATCCCTGTCTCTGGCCACGGGCCACACGGCCTCCGCCCAGACCCTTCCGCTGCACGGGCCGGGCCTCGGCAACCTGACCTACACCGATGCCGAGCTGTTCCGCGAGATCTCGACGATCGACTGGAACACCGCGACCTACACCAACGGCATCCCGGTCATCCAGTACACCATCCCCGGCAACACCAGCCCGCAGAAGCCCTACGGCACCAATGTCGGGGTGATGCACAACGGCTATTTCGTGACCCTGTTCGCGCCGGACAGCGGCGAGGCGACCGGCGGCTTCCTGATCTACGACGTCAGCAACCCGCGCGACATCAAGCTGGTCAAGACCATCTACGAGCCGGAGGGGCGGACCAAGGAATTCCGCGAGCCGCACGCCTTCGGCCAGGCCACCATCGGCGGCAAGGACTACATCGCCCTGCCCAGCATCTACGGCGTCGAGTTCTGGGACTTCACCGACATCAACGACATCAAGCAGGTCAAGAAGCTGGTCCTGCCGGGGGTCAATGCCGGCGACTACGAGAACGTCAACTGGCAGATGTGGTGGCAGGCGCCCTATCTCTACGTCGCCTCGGCCAGCCGCGGCATGTTCATCGTCGATGCGCGGGACCCGGCCAACGCCAGGCTGGTGGATCGCGGCAACGGCCGGCCCAATCCGGTGCCGGTGGGCGAGCTGGGTGGCTTCAGGCTCGGTCCGATCTTCGCCATGGGCAACGAGATGGTGCTGACCTCGATGGAGACCACGTCGGGCTTCGCCAGCCTCGACATCTCCGACCCGCTGAACCCGACCGTGATCGGCGGCAAGACCACCTTCCCGAACTACTACGCCACCTGCTTCAACGGCCGGAAGCTCTACACCTCCGGCCGCAACGGTGACGGCAAGATGGCGGGCTACGACGTCTCGAACCCGCGCCAGGTCGTGATCGAGAACGAGAATACCGCGATCGAGGAGGGCCTCTACTGCGCCGCGCAGGACGACCATCTGATCGTCGGGGCGCAGCGCTACATCTTCAAGCTCGACATCACCGACCCGGCCTCCTACCCGGAGATCGGCCGGTCCGAGCGGGTGCCGGACAATGTGACGGTTCCGCCGCGCGGCAACCGCGACCCGGATCTGGGGCAGGTCGCGCTGTTCGGCAACCTGGTCTTCGTCGGCAGCGACCACGGCACCAACACCGCCTTCCGGCCGCACCAGAAGGCCCCGGACACGACGCCGCCTGCGGTGCTGACGGTCTCGCCCGCCGCGGGCGTGCTGCACCAGGCCCAGACCTCGCGCATCGGCCTGGCCCTGTCCGATACCATCCTGCCGGAGACGGTGACCGCCGACACCTTCATCGTCCGGCCCAAGGGCGGCACGGCGCTGGCCGGCACCTACAGCGTGCAGCTCGGCATCATCAACTTCTCCCCGGCCGAGCCGCTGCAGCTGAACACCGAATACGAGGTCGTGCTGACCGCCGGCGGCGTGAAGGACTATGCCGGCAACGGCCTGGCGCAGGAGTTTACCTCCAGCTTCACCACCGGCAGCCAGTCGGTCCCGACCTCCTATGTCAATCGCTGGCCGCTGGCCAGCACGCTGACCGACGTGGCCGGCAGCAATGACGGCAAGGCGGGCAGCCAGGACAGCTTCGCCGAGGGCGGGCTGGATTTCACGCCGCGCACCACCGGCGTGGAGCTGGAGAGCGACGGCATCGCCTACACCCTCGGCGGCACCGCCACCGTCAGCTTCCGGATGAAGACCAGCCAGATCGGCAACAGCAATCCGTGGCAGGCCCCCGGCATCTTCGGCCGCGACCAGGTCGGCGGCGCCAACGACGTGTTCTGGGGCTGGATCGACAATGCCGGCTACCTGAACCTGTCGGTCGGCGATCGCAGCACCAGCAACCCGGTCACCCGGTCGACCGCGCCGGTCAATGACGGGCAGTGGCACCAGGTCGCCATGACCCGCGATTCCGCCACCGGCGCGCAGTCGATGGTGATCGACGGCGTCAAGGTCACGTCGACCGGCACCGCCGGCGTCATGGGCATCTTCGACAAGCTGCAGATGCTGGGGCAGATCCAGGGCAACCCGGTCGCCTTCAAGGGCATCCTGTCCGACGTCCGGGTCTACAAGCGGGTGCTGACCGACGCCGAGATCGACGGCATCTTCAACCCGCGCCCGAGCGTGCTGCCGCAGCAGCAGGTGGCCAAGGCGGTCGCGCTGGACCCGGCCGCGCTGGGGCTCAGCGGCGCCAGGTACATCTGGAACTTCGGCGATGGCAGCGCGCCGGTGACCACCACCGCGGCCAGCCCGATCGCGCGCTACACCTATCCCACGCCGGGCAACTACACCGTGTCGGTGACGGTGGTGACCGAGGACGGGACGGAGACCTCCTTCTCCTTCCTGCAGAGCGTGATCTACCCGGTGACGGCATCGGCCCCGGCCCACACCAGCAACATCGTCGGCAACGCCACGGCGGTCTACGCCCTCGACCCCGATGCCGGGACCATCGCCGCGATCGACGCCGCTACTTTGGCCAAGTCCTGGCAGCTCTCGGTGGGCAAGGAGCCGAAGACCCTGGCGCTCGGCCCCGGCGGCAAGCTGTGGGTCGCGGTGCAGGGCGACGACAAGCTGCTGCGCATCGATCCGCTGACCAAGGCGGTCAGCAGCTTCGCCCTCGACTACGGCAGCGCGCCCTATGGCGTGGCGTTCACGCCGGACGGCACGAAGGGCCTGCTGACCCTGGCCGGCAAGTCGACCCTGGCGGTGTTCAACCCGTCGACCGGCGCCATCACCCGCCGGGTGACGCTGCCGGGGGGTGGCGACGTGCGCGGCATCGCCGTCAGCGCCGACTCGAAGACCGCCTATGTCACCCGCTTCCGCTCGAAGATGACGCAGGGCGAGGTCTATAGGGTGAACCTCGCCGCCACGACGGCGCCGACGGTGATCGCGCTGCCGGTGGACACCACCACGCCGGCCACCGAGGCCGCGGCGCCGGGCGTCGCCAACTACATGAACCAGGTCGTGATCTCGCCGGACGGCCGCCGCGCCATCCTGCCGTCGAAGAAGGACAACATCGTCCAGGGCCGCTACCGCAAGCAGATCGACCTCAAGGCCGACACCACCGTGCGCTCGATCCTGTCCCAGCTCGACCTGGCGCAGGGCAAGGAGGTGTTCGCCGAGCAGATCGACTTCAACAACCGGGCGCCGGCCCGCGCCGCGCTGTTCGCCCCGACCGGCAACTACATCTTCGTCGCCGAGATGGAGTCGAACAGCGTCGAGATCGTCGACCCCTATCGCCGCGCGGTGGTGGGATCGATCGCCGGCATCGGCCGCACGCCGCACGGCCTCTATCTCGACGCCGCGCGGAAGCGGCTGTTCGTCAACGCCTTCCTCGACCGCGGCGTCACCGTCCACGACATCGGCAAGGTGCTGACCGGCGAGGATTTCGTCACCCCCGCCCCGACCGCGATCCCGACCGTGGCGACCGAGCCGCTGCCGGTCGCGGTGCTGGCCGGCAAGCGCGTCTTCTACAACGCCGCCGACCCGCGGATGAGCAGCGAGAGCTACATCTCCTGCGCCAGCTGCCATGTCGACGGCGACAGCGACGGCATGGTCTGGGACTTCACCCAACGCGGCGAGGGCCTGCGCCGCACCATCTCGCTGCAGGGGCGGCAGGGCGTCGGGCCGGCCATGGGCAAGCTGCACTGGACCGCCAATTTCGACGAGCTGCAGGATTTCGAGAAGGACGTCCGCGACGAGTTCGAGGGCGCCGGCTTCATGACCGACGCCGACTACGCCGCCACCATCAACCCGCTGGGCCCGAAGAAGGCGGGCAAGAGCGCCGAGCTGGACAATCTCGCGGCCTATGTCACGTCGCTCAGCACCTTCCAGCGCAGCCCGTTCCGGACGGCGCAGGGCTGCCTGACGGCGGAGGCGCAGCGGGGCCAGCAGCTGGTCCAGGCCGCCAGCTGCACCACCTGCCACGGCACCGCGGTCAGCCAGGACAACCAGCGGCATGATGTCGGCACGGTGCAGCCCTCCTCCGGCACCGGGTCGGGCCAGCCGCTGGCCGGGGTCGGCTTCGACACGCCGACGCTGACCGGCCTGTGGCAGTCCTCGTCCTACTTCCACAATGGGCAGGCGGCGACGCTGGCGGATGTGTTCCGCCCCAACCTCAGCGCGGTGCATGGCGGCAAGGTCGGTGTCGGCAATATCGCGGCCGTCACCGCCTATCTGCGCTCGCTGGACGGGCAGAACGCCTGCGCCGGGGTGGCCAGCCGGTAAGACGGCGCCACCCGGGTCTCCGGGCAGGCTGCGGTGGGGCAGCCTGCCCGGCTTTGTTTCAGGCCAGGGGCTTTTGAAGACGGGCTCTCTGGCTTCTTCGTCATTGCGAGGAGGCGAAGCCGACGAAGCAATCCAGGGGCCGGTGCGCACCGGCCCCTGGATTGCTTCGCTGCGCTCGCAATGACGGTTCTGGGAATGCGGATCCATCACCCCGGCAGGAAGCGCCGGCGCTCCTCCTCGAAGCGGCGGGCGATGAACTGGCGGCACAGCGCCACCCGCCGCAGCCCGGCCGTGTCCGGATGCGACAGGATGAAATAGCTGCGGCGGAACCCGACCTCCGGCAGGATCCGCACCAGCCCCGGGACATCGGCGGCGGCGAAGTCGTGCAGCACGCCGATGCCGATCCCGGCCCGCACCGCCTCCAGCTGCCCGGTGGCGCTGGCGCAGCGGAAGCGCCGGGGCGACCGGTCCTCCAGCGCCCAGGCATAGTCCAGCCCCGGGGCGTAGGCGTAGTCCTCCACCCCTGTCACCACGACATGGCCGGCCAGCTCGTCGGCATCCCTCGGCGTGCCCGCCACGGCGAGATAGTCGGCCGCGGCATAGATCCCGAGGCTGTAATCGGTCAGCCGCGACACGATCAGTCGGCCCTCCACCGGCCGGTCCAGCCCGATCGCGAGATCCGCCTCGCGGCGGGACAGGGAGAAGCTGCGGGGCAGGGGCACCAGCTCGACCGTCAGGCTCGGATACTGCCGGGCGAAGCGCCCGAGCTCCCGCGCCAGGAAATGGTTGCCGAGGCCGTCCGGCGCGCCGATGCGCACCGTGCCCGACACCTCCGCCTCGTCCTCCCGCAGCCCCTCCGCCGCGCCGAGCAGCGCCGTCTCGATGCCCTCGGCCACCGGCAGCAGCCGCTCCCCGGCCTGGGTCAGCACCGACCCGGCCGGCCGGCGGTCGAACAGCACCGTGCCCAGATCGGCCTCCAGCGCATCCAGCCGGCGCGCCACGGTGGCGTGGTTCAGGGCGAGCTTGCGCGACGCGGCCAGCAGCTGGCCGTGCCGGGCGACCGCCAGGAAGACGCGCAGATGATCCCAGTCCATGGCTACAAAACCTGCACAACGGTTGCTCGATCCTGTGCGTTGATGCGCATCGGGTAAAGCGGGAAGGTGCCGGCAGCAGAGGAGGAAACGACCATGCCCACCGAGATCCAGCATTTCATCGGCGGCCGCCGGGTTCCCGGCGCCAGCGGGCGCAGCGCCCCGGTCTTCAACCCGGCCACCGGCCAGCAGAGCGGCAGCGTCGCCCTGGCCTCGGCCGACGATGTCCGCGCCGCCGTCGCCGCCGCGCGCGAGGCGTTCCCTGGCTGGGCCGGCACCACGCCGCTGCGCCGCGCCCGCATCCTCAACCGCTTCCTGCGCATCCTCGAGGAGCGGACGGACGAGCTGGCCGCCGCCATCACCGCCGAGCACGGCAAGGTGCTGAGCGACGCCCGCGGCGAGGTCCAGCGCGGCATGGAGGTGGTCGAGTTCGCGACCGCCGCGCCGCAGCTCCTGAAGGGCGAGATCACGGAGAATGTCGGCACCCGGGTCGACAGCCACTCGCTGCGCCAGCCGCTCGGCATCGTCGCCGGCATCACCCCGTTCAACTTCCCGGCCATGGTGCCGATGTGGATGTTCCCGGTGGCGCTGGCCTGCGGCAACTGCTTCATCCTGAAGCCGTCGGAGCGCGACCCCTCGGCCTCGCTGCTGCTGGCCGAATGGCTGAAGGAGGCCGGGCTGCCGGACGGCGTGTTCAACGTCGTGCATGGCGACAAGCAGGCGGTCGACGCGCTGCTGTTCGACCCCGACATCGCGGCGATCAGCTTCGTCGGCTCCACCCCGATCGCGCGCTACATCTACGAGACCGCGGCGCGCACCGGCAAGCGTTGCCAGGCGCTGGGCGGCGCCAAGAACCACATGATCGTGATGCCGGACGCCGATCTCGACCAGGCGGTCGACGCGCTGATGGGCGCCGCCTATGGCTCGGCCGGCGAGCGCTGCATGGCGATCTCGGTCGCCGTGCCGGTCGGCGAGAAGACCGCCGAGGCGCTGCTGGCGCGGCTGGAGCCGCGGGTCCGCGCTTTGGCCATCGGCCCCGGCACCGACCCGGAGGCCGAGATGGGGCCGCTGGTCACCCGCCAGCATCTCGACAAGGTGCGCGGCTACATCGACTCCGGCGTGGCCGAGGGCGCGAAGCTGGTGGTCGACGGCCGCGACTTCCGCCGCCAGGGCTATGAGGACGGCTACTTCATCGGCGGCACGCTGTTCGACCATGTCACCACCGACATGAAGATCTACCGCGAGGAGATCTTCGGGCCGGTGCTGTCGATCGCCCGCGCGCCGGACTACGAGACCGCGGCCGGCTGGATCAACCGCCATGAATTCGCCAACGGCACGGCGATCTTCACCCGCGACGGCGACGCCGCGCGCGAATTCGCCAGCCAGATCCAGGTCGGCATGATCGGCATCAACGTGCCGATCCCGGTGCCGATGGCGTTCCACTCCTTCGGCGGCTGGAAGTCGTCGCTGTTCGGCGACCACCACATGCACGGGCCGGAGGGGGTGCGCTTCTACACCCGGATGAAGACCATCACCACCCGCTGGCCCACCGGCATCCGCGCCGGCGCCGAATTCGTCATGCCGACGATGAAGTAGGGGGGGGTGGACGCCGTATTTTGCCTCTCCCGCTGGCGGGAGAGGTAACGCGCTCGCGACGGCGATCCGTTCTTGGGCTGCCGAAGAGGGGCGTGTCGCCCGGCGCCGGCGCCGGCGTTCAGCTGCTGTCGGGCGGGGCCTCGGCACCATCATCATTCTCGAGCGGAATGTCGAGGTCGTTCTCGATGTCGAAGCCGAGGGAGCGGCAGAGGCGGACCACGGCGGTGCCGAAGCTTTCGGTGTCGAGCAGCGTTTCGACATCGGGCTCCCGCATCCGGACCGCCAGGCCGGCCCGGATGTCGGCGGCCACGGCAGGTTCGGCGAGGTCGTCGACGGCCTGTTCGATCCAGGCGGCGACCGCGGCGCGGCGGCGGGCGCGCTCGGCCCGGATCTCCTCCGGGCTGCCGTCCGGCCGGCCCGGACGCGGCCGGCTGACGCGGTGCGGCGCCAGGCGGTTCCATTTCCCGGCCAGCCCGAGGCCGCAGACCAGCCCGGCCACGACCGAGCCGACCGGGCGGTCCTCGACCGGATCCTCCTGGTCGCGATAGAGGCCGGCGAAGGCCTGGGCGACCTGCAGGTCGAGGGCGGCGGCGCGGCCGCGGTTCTCGACATCGCCCCAGACCAGCCTGTCGATCTGGGTCTCGACCTGTTCGCGGTGGCGGGCGCGGCGGTCGTCACGGCCGCCGTCGCGGGCGCACAGGTCCTGCACGGCGCGGGCGCGCTGGGCCAGGGTCTGGCGCACCAGATGGGCGTAGCGGGCGAAGGCGAGACCGGGGTCCCCGGCCACAGCCGGGGGCTGAGCCTCCGCGGCCTCGGCCGGCATCGAAGCCTGAGCCGCCGGGTCCTGGGCAGCGAGGGCGCGGGCGCCGGCCGTCTCGGCCAGCTGCATGCCGATCTCGGCCAGGCGCGTCAGCATCTCGCATTGCTGCAGCGCGCAGCCGCGGCCATAGGCCTGAGGGTCGAAATCGGCAGGGATCTCCTTCATGGAACGTATCATGAACGAGAACGGACCGCTTGCGCAATGAACATTGCGTTAACGGGCCGCGCGCCATCCCATTTGCCTCTCCCGACTGCGGGACTTTTTTCAGAATTCCCAGCACCGTCATTGCGAGCGCAGCGAAGCAATCCAGGGCCACTCGCACCGGCCCCTGGATTGCTTCGTCGGCTTCGCCTCCTCGCAATGACGGCGAGGGATGGGATGTTCTGAAAAGGTCCCCTCGCGGGAGAGGCAGCGGTGCCCGCGATGACGGTCTGTCATGGACCACCGACCAGGGGCGGGCCATCCGGCGCGCCCCTTTTTCGTTGTCCGCCGACAAACCGCTTGACGCCGTCCGCGAACCCCGCTTCATTGAACGGAAGAAATTTCAGTCATTGAAATATACATCAACAACCGGCCGCGGATGCCGCCGCCGGGATCAGGGGAGGATGAATGATGACGACACTTCGTGCACGATTCCTGGCGGGCGCCGCCCTGGCGATGGCCCTGTCCGGCGCTGCGGTGGCCCCGGCGAATGCCGCGGAGCCGTTCCGCTGCGCCCCGGGCGAGCTCTACGCCATGAATGTGATGGTCTCGGGCGTCGAGTACTGGTTCCCGGTCTATGAGATGTTCAAGCAGGCCGGCAAGCAGATGGGCTGCGAGACCATCTACACCGGCACGCCCGACTACGACGTCACCAAGCAGATCGCCAGCTTCGACCAGATCCTGGCCCGCCAGCCCAAGGGCATCCTGGTGCATCCGATGAATTCCGACCCGTTCATCGAGCCGATCAACCGCGCCATCGAGCAGGGCACCGCGATCGTCACCTTCGCCGCGGACTCGCCGAACTCGAACCGCACCGCCTTCATCACCTCGAACAACGACCTCGAGGGCAGGGGCGCCGCCGACGCGGTGGCCGAGGCGATGGGCGGCAAGGGCGAATACGGCGTGCTGGAGAATCCCGGCCAGGACAACCATGACCGCCGCGTCGCCGCCTTCATCAAGCGGATGGAGGAGAAGTGGCCGGACATGAAGCTGGTCGCCCGCGCCGCCTCGAACCAGGACCCGAACAAGGCCTACCAGGCCGTGCTGTCGATGGCCCAGGCCAACCCCAATCTCGGCGCGCTGTTCATGCCGGAGGCGAACTCCGCCCTCGGCGCCGCCCAGGCCAGCGTCGAGCTCGGCGGCAAGATCAAGGTCATGACCGCCGACGTGAACGCCAAGATTCTCGACATGATCAAGGCCGGCCAGGTCTTCGGCTCGGTCAACCCGAACCAGGGCATGCAGGGCTATATGGGCTTCATGGCGCTGTACTTGGCCGCCCATCCCGACCTGATCGACCCGATGAACGACGCCAAGAGCGCCGGCAAGAACCCGATGGTGATCCCGTTCATCGACAATGGCTATGCCGTGGTCACGGCTTCCAATGCCGACGACTTCTACTGGGACAAGTACCTGAAGCGCCGCGGCACCAAGGGCATCGACGAGTAAGCGCCGATCCGACCGCCGGCCGGGACCGTCCCGGCCGGCCTCCGCGACCCCAGGAAGGCCGTCGACGTGACCGCTCCGCCGCTCCTCACCGTCCATGACATCGCCAAGAGCTTCGGCCCGGTCCGCGCGCTGTCCGGCGTGCGGTTCGAGCTGCAGGCCGGCGAGGTGCACGCCCTGATGGGCGAGAACGGCGCCGGCAAGTCGACGCTGATGAACGTGCTGGGCGGCGTGCACCAGCCGGACCGGGGCACGGTCAGCCTGGACGGCAGGCCGGTGCGGATCCCCAGCCCGGCCGCGGCCCAGGCGCTGGGCATCGGGCTGGTGCATCAGGAGATCGCGCTGTGCCCCGACGCCACGGTGGCCGAGAACATCTTCATGGCCGAGACCAACCGCCGCCGCGGCCTCCGGCGCGGCCTGTGGATGGACACGCGCGACCTGAAGCGCCGGGCCGAGGCGGTGCTGGCCAGCCTGCATCCGGTGCCGGTCGACGTGCGGGCCGGCGAGCTGCCGATCGCCAGCCAGCAGATCGTCGAGATCGCCAAGGCCCTGACCCTGAACTGCCGGGTGCTGATCCTGGACGAGCCGACGGCGGCGCTGACCGAGGCGGAGGCCGAGGCGCTGTTCGCCATCATCCGCGGCCTCCAGGCGCGCGGCATCGGCATCATCTATATCAGCCACCGGATGGCGGAGATCTTCGCCATCGCCGACCGCATCACCGTGTTCCGCGACGGCGCCTATGTCGAGACGCTGCCGGCCGCGGCGACGACGCCGGAGCAGGTGGCGGCGAAGATGGTCGGCCGGCCGCTCCTGGACCTGTACCCACCGCGCCGCGGCCCGGCCGCCGCGGCCCCGCTGCTGCAGGTCGAGGGCCTGTCGAACGGCGGCATCGTCCGCGATATCGGCTTCGAGGTCCGGCCCGGCGAGATCGTCGGCCTCGGCGGGCTGATCGGCTCCGGCCGCACCGAGACGGTGCAGGCGATCTGCGGCCTGGTCCGGCGCGCGTCCGGCCGGGTCATGTGCGACGGGGCCGAGGTGCCGGCGGACGACTACCCCGCCGCGGTGCGCCAGGGGCTGGCCTATCTCAGCGAGGACCGCAAGGGCAACGGCGTCTTCCTCGATCTGCCGATCGCCCAGACCATCTCGTCGCTCGACCTGCGGCAGGTGTCGGGCCGGGTCATGGTCAGCCGCCGGCGCGAGGCGGCGCTGGCCGAGGATATGCGCCAGCGCCTGGGCATCCGCTGCGCCAATGTCCAGCAGCCGGTGGCGACGCTCAGCGGCGGCAACCAGCAGAAGGTGGCGCTGGCCCGGCTGCTGGCGGTCAACCCCCGCGTGCTGTTCGTCGACGAGCCGACGCGCGGCGTCGACATCGGCGCCAAGGCGCAGATCTACGCCATCCTGCGCGAGCTCGCCGACCAGGGCGCCGGCATCGTCGCCATCTCGTCCGAGCTGCCGGAGCTGATCGGCATCAGCGACCGCATCCTGGTCCTGCATGAGGGCCGCCTGGCCGGCGAGCTCGGGCCTGGCGAGATGACCGAGGAGGCGATCATGCACCTCGCCTCGGGCCTCGGGGCCCAGGACCACCAGCAGGGCGCGCCGCGCCGTGCCGCCATGGGAGACATCAGATGAGCATGGCCGCCGTGACGCCGATGATGCGCGTCGTCCGGGTCCGCGAATTCGGCCTGCTGGCCATCATCGCCCTGCTGTTCGTGGCGATGAGCTTCGCCTCGCCCTATTTCCTGACCCTCGCCAACATGCGGGCGATCCTCTTGTCCTTCTCGATCGAGGGGATCGTGGTCATCGGCATGACCATCCTCCTGATCGTCGGCGGCATCGACCTGTCGGTCGGGTCGGTGGTCTGCCTGTCGATGGTGATCGGCGGCACGCTGTTCCTGGCCGGGTTGGACCCCTGGTCGGCCAGCCTGATCGCGGTCGCGTGCTGCGGCGCCATCGGCTTCCTGATGGGGCTGTGCGTCACCCGCATCGGGCTGCACTTCTTCATCGTGTCGCTGGCCTTCATGGTGATCACCCGCGGCCTCAGCCTGCTCCTGACCCAGGGCACGCCGCAGTCGCTGTTCTCGCTGCCGAAGGAATTCAAATTCGTCGGCCAGGGCAGTCTCGGCGGCCTGCCTTTCGTGATCCTGATCTTCCTGGCGCTGATCGCCGTGTTCGACGTGCTGCTGCGCAAATCAGTGCTGTTCCGGCGGGTCTACTACACCGGCAGCAACGAGAAGGCGGCCCGCTTCTCCGGCATCGACACCAAGCGCACCAAGATCATCTGCGCCACCTTGTGCAGCACGCTGGCCGGCGTCGCGGGCGTGATCTACATGGCCCGGTTCGGCGCGGCCACCCCGCAATTCGGCGTGGGCATGGAGCTCAGCGTCATCGCCGCCGCGGTGATCGGCGGGGCCAGCCTGAACGGCGGGTCCGGCACCATCGCCGGCGCGGTGCTGGGGGCGGCCCTGCTGTCGCTGGTCACGTCGTCGCTGATCCTGCTCAACGTGCCGGTGTACTGGCAGGACATCATCCGCGGCGCCATCCTGCTGGTGGCGGTGACGATCGATCACCTGCTCAACACGCACAAGGCCCGAGGCTGAGACCGATGCCGCGCCCGCTCTACAGCGAATCCGAGAGACTGCGAAACATCCATCGCGTCCTCGTCATGTTCTACCAGGAGCACCGCTCCCAGGCCGAGATCGCGGCCGAGATCGGCATCTCCCCCGCCACCGTCAACCGCATGATCCGCGAGGGGCATGAGCGCGGGCTGGTCGATATCCGCATCCGCTCGCCCTTCGATGCGGAGGAGGGGCTGTCGGCGGCGCTGAAGCGCCTCGGCGGCCTGGACTCGGCCGTAGCGGTGCCCGCGGTCTCGACCGACCCGGCGATCGTGCTGAAGGCGGCGGCCGAGGCGGCGGCGACCACGCTGCTGGAAGGCCTGGCCGACGGCATGACCATCGCCGTCTCCGGCGGCGTCGCCCTCTGCGCCATGATCGAGGCGCTGGCCCCGCCGCGGGCCTATGACGTCCGCGTGGTGCCGGCCACCGGCGGGGTCCAGGGCAAGTTCCGCACCGACGTCAACCATGTCGCCGTCGCCCTGGCGGAGAAGCTGGGCGGCAAGGCCTACCAGCTGCATGCCCCGATCTTCGCGGCGAACGAGGCGGAGCGGGCGGCGCTGCTGTCGGTGTCGACCATCCGCGGCGTGCTCGACATGGCGCGCGCCGCCGATGTCGCCCTGTTCGGCATCGGCTCGGTGCGCGACGAGCACGCCACCTACCTGACCCTGTCCGACACCGCCGACCGCGGCGCCATCGAGCGCGTCGGGGCGGAGGCGGAGCTGCTGGCCCATCTGCTCGACCATGGCGGCAGGCCCTGCGACCACCCGTCGAACCGCCGGCTGGTGGCGCTGACGCTGGACGAGCTGGCCGGGATCCCGCGGCGCATCGCGGTCGCCTCGGGCGCCCGCAAGGTCGAGGCCATCGCCGCGGTGCTGCGCGGCGGCGTGCCGGGCCATCTGATCACGGACGACCGGACGGCCCGCGGGGTCGTCGAAAGGCTGGAGGGCAAGGATGCAGATGCAGCGTGAGATCGGGGGGATCCCCGCCAGCGCGGTGGGGCTCGGCACCTGGGCCATGGGCGGCTGGCTGTGGGGCGGCGGCGACGACGACGCCTCGGTGGCGGCGATCCGCGCCGCGCTGGACGCCGGCGTCACCCTGGTCGACACCGCCCCGGCCTATGGCCTCGGCCGGGCCGAGCAGCTGGTCGGCCGGGCGATCGAGGGCCGGCGCGACGAGGTGGTGCTGGTGACCAAATGCGGCCTGGTCTGGGACACCGACAAGGGCCGGCCCTTCGTCGGCCAGGATGACAAGACCATCCACCGCTATCTCGGCGCGGAGTCGGTGCGGGCGGAGCTGGAGGCCAGCCTGCGCCGCCTGCGCACCGACCATGTCGACGTGCTGATCACCCATTGGCAGGACCCGACCACCCCGATCGCCGAGACCATGGAGGCGCTGCTGGCGCTGAAGGCCGAGGGCAAGGCGCGCGCGATCGGCATCAGCAACGCCAGCGTCGAGGATCTCGCCGCCTACCGCGCCGCCGGCCCGGTCGATTGCGTGCAGGAGGCCTACAACATGCTCGACCGCGGGCTGGAGCAGACGCTGATCCCGCCCTGCCGCGACGCCGGCATCGCCGTGATCAGCTATTCCAGCCTGGCGCTGGGCCTCCTGACCGGCCGGATCGGGCCGGAGCGGAGCTTCGATGGTGACGACCTGCGCCGCACCAATCCGCGCTTCTCGGTCGAGAACCGGCGGCTGGTGGCCGCCTTCGCCGCCGATCTCGGCGGCATCGCCCGCGACCATGGGGTGGAGGTCGCCGATGTGGTGATCGCCTGGACCCTGGCGCAGCCCGGCATCACCTTCGCGCTCTGCGGCGCCCGCAACGCCGACCAGGCCCGGGCGAATGCGCGGGCGGGCGAACTGCGGCTGGCGGCGGACGAGCTGGCGGCGATCGACCGCGCCATCGCCGCCCATCTCGGCCCGGTCGCGGCGGCGGCGTAGGTCTGGGTTCGGGAATGTCGTCCGACTCACATATCGCCCCTTCTAAGTCCCCCCTCCCCTTGCGGGAGGGGGGCAGGGGGAGGGGTCTGCGCGCGTCCGCGCGCGAATGGGCAGGGCACCCGATTCGGCGTCGGCGCCGATTTGCGACAGTCCGGGCCGGCTCTGACGTCGAAAACCCCCTCCCCCTAGCCCCCTCCCGCGAGGGGAGGGGGGACTCACTTTATTGTCGGCCGATGCCGTTGCTCGCCTTCCCGCAGGACACGACACGATGACCGGCAATGGCTCGTCCATCCCCGAGCGGGCCGAGGTCCTGGTGATCGGCGGCGGCATCAACGGCATCAGCACCTTTCGCGAGCTGGCGCTGCAAGGCATCGACGTGGTGCTGGTCGAGCGCGATGATTTCTGCTCCGGCGCCAGCGCCGCCCTGTCCCGCATGGTGCATGGCGGCCTGCGCTATCTCGAGAACGGCGAGTTCCGGCTGGTCCGCCAGTCGCTGCAGGAGCGCGACCGGCTGCTGCGCAACGCGCCGCATTACGTCTCGCCGCTGCCGACCCTGGTGCCGGTGACGGCGCGGGTCCGCGGCACGCTGGCGACGATCGGCGCCTTCCTCGGCATCGCCGAGCGGCCGCAGGCGCGGCCCGGGCTGATGATCCGCACCGGCCTCGCGCTCTACGATCTCCTGTCCTGGCGCAGCCGCACCATGCCGCGCCACCGCGGCATCGGCCGGGCGAAGCTGCAGCGCCTGGCGAAGGGGATCACCCGGCGGGCGGTGGCCGGCGTGCTGTACTACGACGCCCGCGTCACCCAGCCGGAGCGGCTGGGCATCGAGCTGGTGCTGGACACCGAGGCCGAGACCGGCGGCCGCGCCTTCTCCTACACCGAGATCACCGGCCGCGACGGCGACGGCTTGGCCTGGCGCGATCGGATCACCGGCGCCAGCGGGCGGATCGCGCCGCGGGTGGTGGTCAACGCCACCGGCGCCTGGGTCGACGTCGTCGGCGGTGCCATCGGTCCGGCCAGCAACCGGCGCCGGGTCCAGGGCACCAAGGGATCGCATCTGATGATCCGCAACCCGGCGCTGCAGGAGGCGCTGGGCGACCGGATGATCTATTTCGAGAATGGCGACGGCCGCATCTGCATCGCCTTCAACCATGCCGGCGCCGCCATGGTCGGCTCCACCGACATCCGGGTCGACGACCCCGACGACGCGGTCTGCCTGGACGACGAGAAGCGCTACATGCTGGCCGCCCTCGGCGGCATCTTCCCGGATCTCGCGGTGCGCGAGGACGAGATCGTCCACGTCTTCACCGGCGTCCGGCCGCTGCCGGTCAGCGACGACGAGGCCACCGGGCGGATCAGCCGCGACCATGCCGTCGAGGTCGAGGCGGCGGGCGCGCTGCCCTTCGCCGTGCTGACCCTGATCGGCGGCAAATGGACCACCTTCCGCGCCTTCGGCGAGGAGGTCGCCGACCTGGCCCTGGCCGAGCTCGGCCGGCCGCGCCGGGTCGGCACCCACGATTTGGCGATCGGCGGCGGCCGCGGCTTTCCGCGCGACGCCGAGGCCCGGTCGCGCTGGCAGCGGGACCAGGCCGCCGCCACGGGCCTGCCGCTGGCGCGCTTCCGGGCGTTGAGCGAGCGCTACGGCAGCCGCGCCGTCGCCGTCGCCCGCTTCCTGGGCCAGGGGCCGGATTCGCCGGTCGCCGCCGCCCCCGACTATTCGCGGCGCGAGCTGCAATGGCTGATCGAGACCGAAAAGGTGCGCGACATCGGCGACCTGCTGCTGCGCCGCACCCTGCTGGGCATGGAAGGCCGGGTCACGCCGGCCCTGGTGGCGGAGGCCGGGGGGCTGGTCGCGTCCACCCTCGGCTGGACCGAAACAGAGACCGCCGCCGCCGCCGTCCGCCTCGATGACATCATGGCCCGCCGCCATCGCGTGCAGGCCGCGCAACACTGATGGGGTTTCCGATGTATCTGACCAAGAAGGTCCGCCTGAACCGGCTGATGCGGGACGGCCGCTGCCTGGACGTCGCCATCGATCACGGCGTCTGCAATGAGCCGTCCTTCATGGCCGGGCTGGAGGACATGGCAGGCGTGGTCCGCATGCTGGCCGCGGCCGGGCCGGACGCGATCCAGATGAATTACGGCCAGGCCGATTTGCTGCAGGAGATGCCGGGGCAGGGGCGGCCGGCGCTGGTGATGCGCGTCGACATGGGCAACCCCTACAACCGCCAGCGCCATCGCGAGATGTGGGCGCTGCTGCAGAACGAGGCCGACCCGATCCTGCCGGCGCTGCGGCTTGACGCGGCCTGCGTCGTGGTCAACCTGTTCATGCTGCCGGACGAGCCGGGGCTGTTCCGGCAATGCGTGCAGAACATCAGCCGCCTCGGCAATGACTGCGAGAAATACGGCATGCCGCTGATGATCGAGCCGCTGGTGATGCAGCCGAATGAGCGCGGCGGCTATCTGGTCGATGGCGACACCGAGAAGATCGTCACCCTGGTGCGGCTGGCGCGCGAGCTGGGCGCGGACATCGTCAAGGCCGACCCGACCGACGACCCGGCCGATTTCCGCCATGTGGTCCAGGCGGCGCGCTGCCCGGTGCTGGTGCGCGGCGGCGGCAAGGCCGACCTCCGGCGCGTCTTCGACACCTCCGCCGCGCTGATGGCCCAGGGCGCGCATGGCATGGTCTATGGCCGCAACATCTATCAGCACGACAACCCCGGCGCCGTCGTCGCGGCGCTGATGGCGATGATCCATGACGGCGCCGATGCCGACGCCGCCTGGGCGATCTACCGCAACGGGGGCGGCCGATGAGCGCCTGGCTGGGCATCGACGCCGGCAACACCGGCGTCAAGGCGCTGCTGTTCGACGATGCGGGGCGCGAGCTCGCCTCCGCCCATCGCGACACCGGCGGTCACAGCCCGGAGCCGGGGATGGTCGAGCGCGACATCGGCCGCCTGCGCGCCGACCTCGCCGGCCTCGTCCGCGAGCTGCTGGACAAGAGCGGGCTGCACGGCCGCGACATCGCCGGCATCGGCACTTCGGGCCACGGCAACGGCCTCTACCTGCTCGACGCCGAGGGCGGGCCGCTGGCGGCGATCCAGTCGCTCGACAGCCGCACCGCCGGGCTGGTCGAGGAGTGGACGGCCGCCGGGGTGGCGGAGGAAGCGGCCGCGATCTGCCTGCAGCGGCCCTGGCCGTCGCAGACCCCGGCGCTGCTGGCCTGGATGGCGCGGCACCGGCCGCAGGTCCTGGACCGCGCCGCCCATGTGCTGATGTGCAAGGATCTGGTGGTCCACGCTTTGACCGGGCGGGTGGCGACCGACATCACCGACATGGGCGGCGCCGGGCTGCTGCGCCTGCCCGAGAACCGCTACGATGACGGGCTGCTGCAGGTCTACGGCCTTGGCGGCGTCGCCGCCAAGCTGCCGCCGCTGCACTGGCCCACCGACCGGGTCGGCACGGTGTCGGCGGAGGCCGCTTCGCGCACCGGCCTGGCCGAGGGCACGCCGGTGGTGGCCGGCTTCTTCGACGTGGTGGCCAGCGCCGTCGGCGCCGGCGTCACCCGGCCGGGCCAGGCCTCGATCATCCTCGGCACCTGGAGCATCAACCAGGTGGTGGTCGACGCGCCGCTGGACGGGGTGTTCATGTCGGCCGGCATCGCCCCCGGCCGCTTCCTGTCGATGGAGAATTCGGCGACCTCGGCGGCCAATCTCGAATGGCTGGCCCATCACCTGCTGGCGCAGGATGCGCGGCGGGCGGGCGGCAGCGCCTTCGCTTTGGCCGACGCCCTGGCCGCGGCCGCGCCGCCCAAGGCCGACGGGCCGATGTACCACCCCTATCTCTACGGCGCCGCCGGCGATCCGTCTGCCCGCGCGGGGTTCTTCGGCCTGGCCGGCTGGCACGATGGCGGCGACATGGTGCGGGCGGTGTTCGAGGGCGTCGCCTTCGCCCATCTCGCCCATGTCGACAAGCTGCTGGCCGCCGGCGCCCGGCTGCGCGGCATCACCATCTCCGGCGGCGGCGCCCGCAGCCCGGTCTGGCCGCAGATGATCGCCGATGTGCTGCGCATGCCGGTCAGGGTCGCGGCGCAGGCCGAGACCGGGGCGCTCGGCGCCGCCATGGCCGCGGCGGTCGGCGCCGGCCGCTTCGCCGACCTCGACGAGGCCGCTTCCGCGATGGTGGCGCCGCCGCGCGAGGTGGTGCCCGACCCGTGCCTCGCCGGCTTCTACCGCCGCCGCTTCGCTTTGTGGCAGGCGGTCGGCCGCAGCCTGGCGCCGCATTGGGCGGCCCTGCGGGATATCGGCCAGGCATGACCGCGCTGCAGGAGATGCTGAACTGATCCAGGCTGAGGGGGATGTCGAGCGTCGTCGCGGATTGCCTCTCCCGCCTGGCGGGAGAGGTCGGACGTCCGCAGGACGGCCGGGTGAGGGCTGGTCCCGGCCTCGACGAACTCCCCTCACCCGGAGCCGCTTCGCGTCTCCGACCTCTCCCGCAAGCGGGAGAGGCAACGCCTTCTGGTCTTGATGGGGCCGGATGACCTGATCCGGCCTGGCTCATTCTCCTCTACCGCCGGAACTTCAGCCGGTACTGCCGCGGCGTGCTGCGGCAGTGGCGCTGGAACTCCTCGTAGAACTGGCTCAGCGAGCCGTAGCCGCAGCCGAAGGCGATCTCGGCGATCGACAGGTCGGTGTCGACCAGCATCATCATCGCCCGGCTCAGCCGCTGCCGGCGGATGTATTGGGCGATGGTCATGCCCAGCACCCGCTTGAACACCGCCATGGCGTTGGTCGGATGCAGCCCGCCGGCCGCGGCCACCGCCTCGACCGTCACCGGCTCGCCGAAATGCGCGTTGATGTGGTCGGTCATGGCCTGGACCCGGGCGATGGCGCGGCGGCCGGCATTGGCCAGCCGCGGCGCCTCCTCGGCCGTCTCGACCTCGCAGGGCGTCGCGTCGGCCGGGGCGTCGGGCGCCACCGCATCGAGCGACAGGCGCTTGACTCTTAAGCCGACCTCCTCGCGCAGGATCTGCTGCCGCAGCGCCGACCCCTCCGGCCATTCCGCGGCCCAGCGCTGGAACAGCAGCGGGTCGATCGGGTCGGGCGCCGCCATCGTGGCGAAGCGGCCGTCCATCACGCCCGACTTGAAGGCGTCGGCCACCGGCAGGGCCAGGAAATCGGCGAAAGGCAGATAGACGCAGATCAGGTCGGCCGTCGGCTCCACCGCGATCACCTGGTGCGGCACCGCGGCCCAGAACAGGTGCACCCGGTTCGCGCCGATCGAGATCCGCGTGCCGTTGAACAGATAGGTCATGCCGCCGGCCAGCAGCAGGTTCAGCTCGACATGGTCGTGCCAATGGGCCTGGCCCATCGGCTCCGGCACATGCCGCTCGGCGTAGAAATCGCCGCTGTCGATATAGGTCTCGATGTCGATCGGCGCGGCCGGCGATGCCTGGATGTCGCTCATTCCTGGGACCTTTTCACCGCGTCCACCCTCCCGCCGTCATTGCGAGGAGGCGAAGCCGACGAAGCAATCCAGGGGCCGGTTCACAGTGGCCCCTGGATTGCTTCGCTGCGCTCGCAATGACGGTGGCGGGAATTCTGAAAGGATCTCATTCCAGCGAGAATGAGGCTGGCTTTCCGGAAAACACAAGCGGCCGGGTGGAAGAAATCCGGAATCCGACCCTCCACAGTGCCGGGCACGGGGCGAACCCGGCAACAGGGGGCAAGCGATGGCAAGGGCGCGAATCAGCGCCGCCGCGGCGATCTGCGCGGCGACGGGCATCATCTCCATGAGCACAGCGACGGCAGCGGCGGAAGCGCCGGTCACCTCGGGGCTGCAGCTGAAGATCTCCGGCTTCCTCGGCTTCGAGGCCGCGGCGGTGCTGGACCAGTCCGGCGACAACACGTTCGACCGGGACTACGATTTCCGCTCCGGCGCCCGGCTGCAATTCGACGTCAAGAACACGACCGACAGCGGCCTCGAATATGGCGGCCGCATCCGCTTCGACAGCGTCAACCGCCAGGACAACGTCACGGTCGACCATGCCTACATCTACCTGCAGGGCGATTTCGGCACCGTCACCCTGGGCGATGTCGACGCCGTGGCCGGCGATTACGGCTACATCTTCGCCCATGATGCCGTGGTGTCGGAGATGGGGATGGGCGCCAATTGGGGCGACAACCTCGACCACGACTACAAGTACGGCGGCGGCCATTTCTTCTCGCTGGACCCGACCTACATCTCGGGCATCGGCGACCCGGACACCCGGATCAAGTACAGCTCGCCCGATCTCGGCGGCTTCTCCTTCGGCGTCGATTTCACGCCGGTGGTCGGCGGCGACGCCCATGCCGGCAACAGCGGCCGCGCCGACCTGACCAATGACGGTGAAACGCTGTATGAGAACGTCGTCACCGCCGGCGCCAACTACACCGCCGATCTCGGCGGCGTGTCGGTGCTGGTCTCCGGCACCGCGTCCACCGGCAACGGCGTCAGCGGCCATCGCGACCTCGCGGCGTACAGCCTGGGCACGCAGATCGCGGCCGGCGACGTCACCGGCAGCCTGAACTGGGTCCACTACGACAGCATCGCCGACAGCGGCAAGGCGATCGACACGCTCGCCGCCAGCCTGGCCTGGCGCTTCGGCGATTTCGAGGCCGGGCTCGGCTATGCCTGGACCACCGGCCGCAAGGGCAACGGCCTGGCGGGCGATGCGGAGACCGGCGACGCCGGCCGCTCCGACCTTCGCAACAACCACATCGCCGCCGGCACGCTGGTCTACACCCTGGCCCCCGGCCTGAACGCCTATGCCGAGCTCACCTGGGAGACGGCATCGTTCCGCCAGGGGCCGGATTACGACAACACCGTGCTGGTCAGCGGCCTGGTGCTCGGCTTCTGATGGGCTGGTTTTCCGGAAAATGAACGTCACGCGGCGGAAGAAATCCGGAATCCGCAGTGTCACAGTGGCGACATGGGGACAACCCGATCGGGGGCCGAGTGCGGGCCCGGAGGGAGGCGAAAGATGAAACTGCAGGCAACCGCGGCCCTGGTCTGCGCGGCGCTGGCCATGGCGGCACCGGCCGTCACGGCCCCGGCCCGGGCGGCGACCGAGCTGACCTACATGATCTGGGGCACGCCGTCGGAGGGCGAGGTCTGGAACAGCGTCGCCCGCGCCTTCGAGGCGAAGCACCCCGGCATCACCGTGAAGGTCGAGGTCAATGACTGGGATTCCTACTGGCAGAAGCTGCGCGTGCTGGTCGCCGGCGGCACCCCGCCCGACGTCTTCGCCATGGACGCGCCGCTGTATCCGGACTGGCAGTCGCGCGGCGCGCTCCTGAACCTGCAGCCCTATCTCGACGCCGACCCGAAGGCGCTGGACGGCATCTACCCGATCACGCTCGAGGCCTACCGCCTGCCGGACGGGATGTACGGCCTGCCGCGCGACTTCCAGACCATCGTCCTCTACTACAACAAGGACATGTTCGACGCCGCCAAGCTGCCCTATCCGACGGCGGATTGGACCTGGGACGACCTGCGCCGCACCGCCAAGGCGCTGACGGTCGACAAGAACGGCGACGGCAGCACCGACCAGTGGGGCTTCTGGTCCGAGATCCTGGACCCGGAACCATGGTGGGCGGCCGTGGTCTGGAGCTATGGCGGCGAGATCGTCAGCGCCGACCACAGCCATTCCCTGTTCGCCGAGGGGCCGGCGCTCGACGCCTGGCACCTGATCGCCGGCATGGCCCAGGACGACAAATCGATGCCGACGCCGGAGCAGCTGAAGCAGTACGGCACCGACGGCTTCTCCGCCGGCATCGCCGCCATGACCGTGTCCGGCCATTGGGTGGTGCCGGAATACACCGAGCGCAGCTTCCACTGGGGCGTGGCGCCGCTGCCGTCCGGGCCGAAGGGGCGGGCGACCAGCGTCAACAGCGCCGGCTTCGTCATCGCCAAGGCCTCGCCGCACCCGCAGGAGGCGTGGGAGTTCGTGAAGTTCGCGGCCGGGCCGGATGGGCAGTCGGCCTTGGCCCGGCTGGGCTTCGCCGTGCCGATCCTGAAGCCGGTGGCGGAAAGCCCGGCCTATCTCGACCAGCCCGGCGCCAGGATCGATCAGCGCGTGTTCCTCGACGCCCTGAGCTACGCCCGGCTGAAGCCGTCCTTCCGCGGCTATGAGGAATGGGGTGCCGCGATCAGCGAGGCACTGGAGCCGGTGTGGAACGGCGACGCCACGATCGACGAGGCGCTGGAGGAGCTGGTGCCGGCGGCGGACGACGCCCTCAAGGCGAAGCACTGAGCCGGCGATGATCCCCACCGGCCTCCGCCCCCGCGGCGCGGATCGCGTCTGGACCGTGGCGCTGCTCTCGCCGACCCTGCTGGGCCTCGTCCTCGGCGCGCTCGGATCCGTCGTCGCCACCGCCGGCCTCAGCCTGCTGCACTGGGACCTGCTGACGCCGCCAAGCTGGGCCGGCCTCGACAACTATGCAGGGCTGGCCAGCGACCGCGGCTTCATGCGGTCGCTCGGCAACACGCTCGCCTTCTCGGCGCTCTACGTGCCGCTGACCTTGGCGATCTCGCTGGCCGTCGCGCTGCTCTTGAACCGCAAGATGGCCGGGGTCGGGCTGTTCCGGGCGCTCTATTTCCTGCCGGTGATCACCTCGCCGACCGCGGTCGGGCTGATCTGGAGCTGGATCTTCGCCCAGGACCAGGGGCTGCTGAACGGCCTCGTCACCGCTTTGGGCGGCGACCCGGTGCGCTGGCTCGGGCCGCGCATGGTGCTGGTGTCGGTGGTGATCGTGAATGTCTGGGGCGCCATCGGCGAGGGCATGATCGTGTTCCTGGCCGGGCTGCAGGCGGTACCGCGCGACTATTACGAAGCGGCGCGGATCGACGGTGCCCGGCCGCGGCACCAGCTTTTCTTCATCACCCTGCCGCTCCTGGTGCCCAGCCTGTTCTTCCAGGCGGTGCTGTCGACCATCCACGCCTTCCAGGCCTTCGACTACATCTACATCCTGACCCGCACCGCCAATGGCGGGTCGACCCTGCCGACGGTGATCTACTCGGTCTACCGCACCGGCTTCGGCTTCTTCCGCATGGGCGAGGCCGCGGCCCAGAGCCTGGCGCTCGCCGCCATGATCCTGGTGCTGACGCTCGCCTATTTCCGGCTGCAGAAACGATGGGGGGCGCAGTGATGGACGCCTCGATGCCCGCGCTTCTCCGCCCGCGGCCCCGCGCCCGCACCCTCCGCCTCGGCGTCGACGCGTTGGCCTATGCGCTGCTGATCGCCGGCGCGGTGGTCATGGTCGCGCCCTTCGCCTGGATGCTGGCGACCTCGCTGAAGCTGCCGGCCGACCAGTTCGGCCGCGACCTGATCCCGTCGGCCCCGACCCTGCAGAACTACGCGACGATCTGGCGGATCCTGCCCTTCGGCGGCCTGTTGTGGAACAGCCTGACGGTGGCCGCGATCTCCACCATCGGGCAGCTGCTGACCTGCTCGATGGGCGCCTTCGTCTTCGCGGTTGTGCGTTTCCCCGGCCGGCAGGTGCTGTTCGTGGCCCTCCTGGTGACGCTGATGATCCCGGCGCAGATGGCGGCGATCCCGCAATTCGTGATCTTCAAGGCCCTCGGCCTGTACGGCACCCAGGCGCCCCTGTACCTGCCCAGCTTCCTGGGCGGCGCCTTCGGCTGCTTCCTGCTGCGCCAGTACTTCCTGACCATCCCGATCGAGCTGGCGGAGGCGGCGCGGATGGACGGCGCGTCGCTGCTGACCATCTGGTGGCGGATCTACCTGCCGCTGGCCCGGCCGGCTTTGGCGGCGCTCGCGATCTTCGCCTTCCTCAGCTCCTGGAACGACCTGTTCAGCGCCCTGATCTACCTGCCCAGCGACCTGGAGAAGACGACGCTGCCGGTGGGGCTGGCGCTGATGCAGCAGCAATACGCCGCGCAATGGACCGTGATGATGGCCGCCGTGCTGGTCAGCATCGCGCCGATCCTGATCGCCTTCAGCCTGGCCCAGCGGCACTTCATCGAAGGCATGGCGCTGTCCGGCCTGAAATAACCCGACCGTTTCCAAGAAAGACCTGTCATGGCCAAGATCTGCCTCATCGGTGCCGGCAGCACCGTCTTCGCCCAGTCGATCATCGGCGACATCCTCAGCCAGCCCGACCTGGCCGACAGCGTCGTCGCCCTGCACGACATCGACGGCGAGCGGCTGAACACCTCCGCCATCGTCGCCCGCCGCATCGGCGCGTCGCTCGGGCTCGACAACCTCAAGGTCGAGGCGTCGCTGGACCGGCGCCAGGCCATGGCGGGGGCCGATTTCGTCATCCTGATGATGCAGGTCGGCGGCTACCGCCCGGCGACGGTGGCGGATTTCGAGATCCCGAAGCGCTACGGCCTGCGCCAGACCATCGGCGACACGCTGGGCATCGGCGGCATCTTCCGCGGCCTGCGCACCATCCCGGTGCTGCTGGAGATCTGCGAGGACATGCGCGCGGTGTGCCCCAACGCGCTGCTGATGAACTACGTCAACCCGATGGCGATGAACTGCTGGGCGATCGCCGAGGCGGCGCCGGACATCCGCTCGGTCGGGCTGTGCCACAGCGTGCAGGAGACCTCGGGCGACATGGCGCGCTGGCTGGGCGAGGCGCCGGAAAACCTCGACTATCTTTGCGCCGGCATCAACCACGTCGCCTATTTCCTGAAATTCGAGAAGCGGCTGCCGGATGGCGGGCGCGAAGACCTGTATCCGCGGCTGAAGGCGCTGGCCGAGGCGGGCGCGGTGCCGGCGGGCGAGGCAGTGCGCTTCGACATGCTGCGCCGGACCGGGCATTTCGTCACCGAATCCAGCATCCATTTCGCCGAGTACAACCCCTGGTTCATCAAGGCCGGCCGCGACGACCTGCTGGACCGGTACGAGGTGCCGCTGGACGAGTATCCGCGGCGCTGCGAGGAACTGATCCGGGAGTGGCACGCGCTGCGCGCCGGGCTGGAGGCGGATGACAGTCCGATCCCGGTCCACCGCAGCAACGAATACGCGGCCGGCATCGTCCACGCCGTGGTCACCGGCCGGCACAACCTGATCTACGGCAATGTCCGCAATGACGGGCTGATCGCCGACCTGCCGGATGCGGCGGTGGTCGAGGTGCCGTGCCATGTCGACCGCAACGGCGTGCAGCCGATCCGCATCGGCCGCATCCCGAACCATCTGGCCGGCATCATGCGCCTGTCGATCAACGTCCAGCAGATGGTGGTCGAGGCGGCGCTGACCCGGCGCAAGGATGCCATCCGCCACGCCGCGATGCTGGACCCGCATACGGCGGCCGAGCTGTCGCTCGACGAGATCTGGCGCCTGGTCGACGATCTGATCGAGGCGCATGGCGATCTGCTGCCGCGCTATCATTGAGGCTGGCCTCCGATATTGGCTCTAGGCAGCCCCGTGGCCATCCAGGGCCGCTCGCACCGGCCCCTGGATGGCCACGGCGCTGCGCGCCTCGCCATGACGGGTCAATGTTTCGTGCCGTTGGTACAGTCGAATCATAGGCGAAGGAACCGGACATGCCGGGAAGACTGGAAGGGCGCGTCGCCGTCGTGATCGGCGCGGCGCGGGGCATCGGCGCCGCCATCGCCGAGCGGCTGGCGGCCGACGGCGCGCGGCTGGTGATCGGCGACACCGAGGCCGTGGCGGGCCTGGCGACGGCGGAGCGGCTGGGCGGCCGCTTCGTCGCCACCGACATCAGCCGCAAGGACCATGCCGAGGCGATCGTGGCGGCGGCGGTCGACGGCTTCGGCCGGCTCGACATCCTGGTGCAGAACGCCGCGATCTACCCCTGGACGCTGATCGAGGACATCGAGCCGGAGGAGTGGGACCGGGTGATGGCGGTCAACCTGCGCGGCACCTATCTCGCCGCGCGGGCGGCGCTGCCGGCGATGCGGTCGGGGGGCGGGGGGCGGATGATCTTCACCTCCTCGATCACCGGGCCGCGCGTCACCAGCCCGGGCCACGGCCACTACGCCGCGACCAAGGCCGGCATCAACGGCTTCCTCAAATCCGCGGCGTTGGAGTTCTCGGGCTATGGCATCACCGTCAACGGGGTCGAGCCGGGCAACATCCTGACCGAGGGCATGCAGCAGCACCGCAGCGCCGAGTTCATCGCGATGATGGAGCGGGCGGTGCCGCTGGGCCGGCTCGGCACGCCGCAGGACGTGGCGGCGGCGGTGGCCTTCCTGGCCTCGGACGACGCCGCCTACATCACCGGCACCACCATCGTCGTCGATGGCGGCCAGACCCTGCCGGAAGGCCACGATTTCCGCCTGCGGCCGGGCTGAGGCGGGACCGACGCTGCCTTGGCCGGTCGAAGCCGGACAGCAGCTAGCCGCACATCCCACCTCGTCATTGCGAGGAGGCGAAGCCGACGAAGCAATCCATCGTCCCGCACGAGCGGCTGCATGGATTGCTTCGCTGCGCTCGCAATGACGGCGTGGCCTGAAGAGCCGGACGCCAGGACCGGACCGTTTTGCCTCTCCTCCCCGGACGTGATCCGGGATTGCGGGAGAGGTCGGAGGCGCTTGAGCCTCCGGGTGAGGGGGATGCCTGAGCTGCCTCGCGGAGCCCCTCCCGCGAGGGGAGGGGCTCACAGCCGTCAGCCGCTCAGCACCATTTATAGACGTAGGCGGAGTTGCCGGCCGGGACCACGTCCCGGTCGCGGTAGAGGATCGAAATCTTGTTCCCCCGCGCGGCGCAGGCGGCGTTGAAGAAGCTGATCGGGTCGACCGGGTTGCCGTCGGCGTCCCGATTGTTGTCGCTGTACTCGATCTCGTAGACCTGGTTGCCGTAGACGTCGGTGAAGTCGTCGCACTCCGTCCACACCTGGCATTCCTCGACGATCGCGAAGTCGAAGCCGATCTGCGAGATGCCGATCGGCGCCAGCTCGCCGGCGTTCTTCTGCGCGATCGCCAGGTTGGCGGCATGGGCGCGCTGCACCAGCAGCTTGGCGAAGGCGGTGTTGTGGGCCTTGGTCAGCACGCTCTTCGACCGGGTCCAGGAATCGAGGTTGTCCGGCTCCACCGCCTTGAAGCCGTCGGCGGCGCATTTGTCGATCCACGGCCCGATGATCGCCATCAGCGCGGTGCGCTTGGCCGCGGTCGAGGTGTCGAGGATGTATTCGTCCGGCCAGTCCGGATCGATCACGTATTTGCCGTTCTTCTTGACCAGCAGGTCGGAATGGTTGGTGGTCCACCACACCGCGTCGTCGGGCTGGGTCTGGAAGGTGTTGACGTAGCAGATGGTGTATTTGCCGGCGGCGGGCGCCGCCAGCCGGTCGCGGTCGACGATGCCGACGCCGGCCGCCGGCGCGTAGACGCCGCCGATCTGGTAGTCGAACTGCGCGTTGGCGGGCGGCTTGGTGAAGGCGAGGGCGTTCGTCGCGGTGGCCGCAAGGATGCTCGCCGCGGCGACGGCGATGGCCGTCGTCCGGAACCACAGTGCATGCATTGGGGTCGTGACCTCTCGGGCCTGCCGTCCCCGCCTCGAGCCCGCTCGCTCTGGCGTGGTTGGGGCCGGGCTGGGTACCGGCTGGGGGCAGGCTGTCGGTAGGATGTCTATCCTCCCGCGCCGGGTCAAGAGCCCGCGCGGGCCGCAACCTTATGCCGATCCGGAATAGAAGCTGGACAATTATGAATTGGCCGCCCCTCCGGCCGGTCGACATCATGACCGGAATTCAGGCCTGCCCATTCGCTGGGCGGGCCGCCGGCCGCGACAGACGGCCGGGAAACGGCAGGGGGCAGTCACGTGTCCGACGGCGGAGCCATCCAGGCGGATCCGGCGGCATCGCGGACTCATCGGCTGAAGGTCGATGATCTCCACGAGCTGCATGTGGAGGAGAGCGGCACGCCGCGCGGCCTTCCGGTCGTGGTGCTGCATGGCGGCCCGGGCGCCGGCCTGCGGCCCGGCAGCACCCGCAGCTTCGATCCCGCCGCCTTCCGCATCGTCGCCTTCGACCAGCGCGGCGCCGGGCGGTCGACGCCGCATGCCGAGCTGGCGGGCAACACCACCCAGGCGCTGGTCGCCGATATCGAGCGGGTGCGCCAGGCGCTGGGCATCGATCGCTGGCTGGTGGCCGGCGGCTCCTGGGGCAGCTGCCTGGCCCTGGCCTATGGCCAGGCGCACCCCGAGCGTTGCCTGGGCTTCCGGCTGCACGGCATCTTCCTGGCCAGCCGGGCCGAGATCGACTGGTGGTTCCAGGGCTGCCGCGTGCTGTTCCCCGACCGCTGGGAGGACTTCGCCGGCTTCGTGCCGGAGGAGGAGCGGGGCGATCTGCTGACCGCCTATCACCGCCGGCTGATCGGCGAAGACCCGAAGCTGCGGCTGGCGGCGGCGATCCGGCTGCGCACCTTCTCCGCCTGGACCCAGACCTTCCTGCCGGACCCGGAGCATGTCGCCAGCCTGACCGAGCCGAAGGCCGCGCTGGCGGTGGCCCGGATCTTCACCCATTACTGTGTCAACGGCGCCTTCCTCGCGCCCGGCCAGCTGCTGCGGGGGCTGGACCGCATCCGCCACCTGCCGGCGGAGATCGTGCAGGGCCGCTACGACACCGTGACCCCGATGGAAACGGCCTGGGCGCTGCACCGGGCCTGGCCCGAGGCGCGCTTCACCATCGTCGACGAGGCCAACCACGCGGCGACCGACCGCGCCCCGGCCCTGACCCAGGCGCTGCGCGCCGCGACCGACCGGCTGCGCGACGCCCTGGCGTCCGCGGCCGCGTGACGGAGACCCCGATGACGCCCGACGCCGCGATCCGCCCCTATCTCGACATCCCCGGCGCCAAGAGCCCGGCGCTGTCGCCCGACGGCGGGCTGCTGGCCTTCCTCGACGACCGCACCGGCTTTCATCAGATCTGGCTGCAGCCGGCCGCCGGCGGCGCGGCCTGGCGGGCGACGGAGACGCCGGAGCCGGTCGGCGCCCTGGCCTTCAGCCCGAAGAGCCGGGACCTCATCTTCACCATGGATCGCGGCGGCGACGAGCGGCACCAGATCTGGCTGATCCCGGGCGCCGACGGCGCGCCGGTGGCGCTGACCGACGACCCGACCGTGGTCCATGTCTGGGGCGCCTGGTCGCCGGACGGCACCCGCATCGCCTACGCCTCGAACGCCCGCGACCGCTTCCACATGGACATCCATGTGATGGAGGTCGCGACGCGGCAGGCGCGCTGCGTCTATCAAGGCGAGCTGTTCCGCGAGGTCGTGGCCTTCTTCCCGGACGGGCAGGCGCTGCTGGTGCGCGATTCCGCCCGGGCGACGATGGACCAGGATCTGTTCCGGCTGGACCTCGCGACCGGCGCCTATGAGCCGTTCCTGCCGCATGACGGCCGCGCGCGCTACGTCGCCGCCAAGACCCGGAAGGACGGCAGCGGCCTCTATCTGCTCACCGACCAGGGGCGGGACTTCGTCGGCATCGCCTTCCTGTCCTTCGCCGACCGCAGCCTGGACTGGGTGGTGGCGCCCGAGGGGCAGGACATCGAGGCGATGGCGCTGTCGCCCGACCAGGGCCGGCTGGCGTATGTGATCAACGAGGAGGGCTGGACCCACCTCCTGGTCCGCGATCTCGGCAGCGGCGTGGAGACCACGGTGGTGGGATTGCCGCCCGGCGTGATCGCCTCCGTCTCCTGGCGGCCGGACGGCAGCGGGCTGCTCTTCCCGCTGGAAGGGGCGGCGACGCCGCCCGGTATCTGGCAGTACGACGTCGCCGCCGGCGCTGCCAGCCGCGTCACCGACGCCCCCGTGAGCGAGCTGATCGAAGGCTTTGTCGAGCCGGAGGTGCAGCGCATCGCCAGCTTCGACGGGCTGCAGGTGCCGTTCCTGCTGTACCGGCCGCAGGGCGAGGCGCCGGCCGGCGGCTTCCCGGCGATGATCATCGTCCATGGCGGGCCGGAGGCGCAGTGGACTCCGACCTTCCGCGCCGACATCCAGTACATGCTGGCGCGCGGCATCATGGTCGCGGCGCCGAATGTCCGCGGCAGCACCGGCTATGGCCGGCCCTACCACCAGGCGGACGATGTCGGGCGGCGGATGGACAGCGTCGCCGACCTCAAGGCCGTGAGGCTGGCGCTGGGGGCGCGGGACGATGTCGATGACGGCCGGATCGGCGTCTTCGGCCGGTCCTATGGCGGCTTCATGGTGCTGGCGGCGCTGACCGAATATCCGGAGCTGTGGCGCCTGGGCATCGAGTTCTACGGCATCGCCAATTTCCACACCCTGCTGCAGACCACCGGCCCCTGGCGCCGGCGGCTGCGGGCGGCGGAATACGGCGACCCGGTCGCGGACAAGGATCTGCTGGAGCGCATCTCGCCGATCCGCAGGCTGGACCGCATCCGTGTGCCGCTGCTGGTCGCCCAGGGGCTGGACGACCCGCGCGTGCCGCCGGGCGAGAGCGAGATGATCTTCTCCGGCCTGCGCGGCCTCGGTCGCCCGGTCGACTACATCCGCGTGCCGCATGAAGGGCACGGCTTCGCGCGGCGCGAGAACCGGCACGGCGTCTTCGGCGCCGTCGCCGCCTTCCTCGACCGCCATCTCTGATCGAAAGCGAGAACGATGCAGAATTCCGACAAGATCTGGCAGCTGGTCGACGCCAAGCGCCCGGAGTTCGAGGGGCTGGCCGACCGGATCTGGGGCATGCCCGAGATCGCCTACACCGAGTACCGCTCGGTCGCCGAGCACACGGCGATGCTGCAGGCCCAGGGCTTCCGCGTGACCGAGAGCCTGGCCGGCATCCCGACCGCGGTGATGGGCGAGGCAGGCGAGGGCGGCCCGGTGATCGCCATCCTCGGCGAGTACGACGCCCTGCCGGGGCTGAGCCAGGAGGCGAACATCGCCGAGCCCCGGCCGATCCCCGGCAACGGCTACGGCCATGGCTGCGGCCACAACCTGCTCGGCTCCGCCGCCCTGCTGGCCGCCACCGCGGTGAAGGACTTCCTGGCCGCGACCAGCCGGCCGGGCCGGGTGCGCTACTATGGCTGCCCGGCGGAGGAGGGCGGGGCGGCCAAGGCCTTCATGGTGCGCGCCGGCGCCTTCGCGGATGTCGACATCGCCATCACCTGGCACCCGGCGTCGCTGACCCGGGTGGACGAGGCGCTGTCGCTGGCCAACACGCGGATGGACTTCCACTTCACCGGCCGCGCCTCGCACGCCGCCGCGGCGCCGCATCTCGGCCGCAGCGCGCTGGACGCGGTCGAGCTGATGAATGTCGGCGTCAACTACATGCGCGAGCACATGCCGTCCGACGCCCGCATCCACTACGCCATGCTCGATTCCGGCGGCATCGCGCCGAACGTGGTCCAGGCCTCGGCCAAGGTGCGCTACGCCATCCGCGCCCGCGACCTGGCCGGCATGCTGGCGCTGAACGAGCGGGTGCGGAAGATCGCCCAGGGCGCCGCGCTGATGACCGAGACCTCGGTCGCGATCTCGATCATGAGCGCCGTCTCCAACATGCTCGGCAACACGCCGCTGGAAGAGGCGATGCACCAGCACCTGCTGCGCCTCGGCCCGGTGCCGTTCGACGCGGCGGACCGGGACTATGCGGCGCAGATCCAGGCGACGCTGAGTGAGGAGGACATCCTCACCGACTATCGCCGCGTCGGCGTGCCGCCGCGCAAGGACCTGCCGCTGTGCGACTTCATCGTGCCGCGCGACTCCCAGGGCGAGCCGATGATCGGGTCGACCGACGTCGCCGATGTCAGCTGGGTGGTGCCGACGGTACAGGCGCGGGTCGCCACCCACGCCATCGGCACGCCCGGCCATTCCTGGCAGATCACCGCCCAGGGCATGGCGCCGGCGGCGCACAAGGGCATGGTCCATGCCGCCAAGGTCATGGCCGGCACGGCGCTCGACGTGATCGGCGACGAGCTGCTGATGGCCCGGGCCAAGCAGGACCATCAGGAGCGGGTTGCGGCCACGCCCTATGTCTGCCCGATCCCGCCGGAGGTGCAGCCGCCGCTGCAGCCGCGGCCGAAGGCGGCCTGATACCAGGTCGAACAGTCGGTGCCGAGGCAAGTGGATAGGCCGGAGCCACCCCCTCACCCGAAATCGCTGCGCGATTTCGACCTCTCCCCAAGGAGAGGTGACCACCCCTCTCCTTGGGGAGAGGGAGGGGCCCGACGCCGAAGGCGGCGGGAGGGTGAGGGGGCCGCGCCGCTAGCGGGCCTGTTCCTCGATAGACGTCCACGGAGCAAGCGGGAATAGGGCATCGGCAGCCCGAGAAGACGTCCAGGAAGGGCGCCGGACACCACCAACAGAACACAGCACGGAGGCTCGATCCATGTTCGCCCGTCCGACCGGACTGCCTGATCTCCGAAAGATTTCTCCGGTCTTTTCAACGTCGTCATTGCGAGCGCAGCGAAGCAGGAGGAAGATCCGTGACCCAGACCCTCAACGGCACCGCCGATTCGATGCAGGCGGCCGGCTTCAAATGCGCCCGGTTGGCCCAGGCAGGATTGCAATAGGTGGGATTTATCACAGACTCTGCATATCATTGCAATAGGTGGGATTTATCACAGACTCTGCATATCCAGATAGGAAGATCGGTCAAGCCGCTGCCGCCCCGGNCGAGGAGGAATCGTGCTCGCCAAGCCCAGCCTCAGCATCCGGCGCCGCCTCGCCGCCCCTCCCGCCCGGGTCTACGGGGCCGTTCAAGCCGCGGTCGCGCCGCACCCGGATGTTCGTCGCCGGGGCGGCCACGCCCGGGAACGCGCTGGTCATGGCCTGGAACATCGACGCGATCAGCACCTTCGACCCGGCCCAGATCGGCGAGGTGGTGACCAACGAGATCGTGCAGAACACCTGCGATTCCCTGGTCGATTTCAACCCGGCGGACGAGACCAAGGTGATCCCGCTCTTCGCCGAGAGCTGGGACGTCTCCGACGACCGGATGCAGATCACCTTCCATCTGCGCAAGGGTGCGGTGTTCCCGTCCGGCAACCCGGCCACCGCGGCCGACACGGCCTGGTCGATGCAGCGCGTGGTCAAGCTCGGCTTCGGCAACGCGGCGACGCTGACCGAATACGGCTTCACCAAGGACAAGGTCGACAGCCAGATCACCGCGCCCGACGACGCCACGCTGGTGATGAAGCTGGACAAGCCGTACCCGACCAACCTGGTGCTGCAGGCGATCGCGGCGAACCGCGTTTCCGCCACCATGGACAAGCAGGCCATCCTGGCGAACGAGGTGAACGGCGACCTCGGCAACAAGTACCTGGCCACCCACACCGAATGCGTCGGCCCCTACCGGCTGGCGCAGTGGAACGCCGGAGAGGCCGTGGTGCTGCAGGCGAACGACAAGTACTGGGGCGAGCCGCCGGCGCTGAAGCGCGTGCTGATCCGCCATGTGGCAGAGGCGGGGACGCAACGGCTGCTGCTGACCCAGGGCGATGTCGACGTCGCCCGCGACCTGACGCCGGAGGACATGAAGGACCTGGAGAGCTCGCCGGACGTGTCGATCGTCCGGGTGCTGAAGCCGCAGCTGTTCTTCTGGACCTTCAACAACGCCGACCCGATCTTCTCGAACGAGAAGGTACGCCTGGCGATGCGCTACCTGATCGACTATGACGGCCTGGCCAAGACGGTGATGACCTATACCGGCGTGCCGCGGGCCAGCTTCGTCCAGCTCGGCGCGGTCGGCGCGCTGGACGAGAAGGAGGGGCAGCCCTTCTCGCTCGACCTCGACAAGGCCAAGGCGCTGCTGGCCGAGGCCGGCTATCCCAACGGCTTCAAGGCCACCGTCTTCATCGGCACGCTGCCGCATTCCGCCCCGATCGCGCAGAGCGTGCAGCAGAACGCCGCCAAGGTCGGCGTCGAGCTGACGCTGGAGCGGATGGCCAACGCCCAGCTGTTCAGCCGGGTCCGCGGCCGCGAGTTCCAGACCGCGATGCAGGCCTGGCAGACCGGCGTGCCCGACGCCCATGGCAACGCCTCCCGCCTGGTCTACAACCCGGACAACCGGCCGGAGGCCAAGCAGACCCAGTATCCGAGCTGGCGGGCCGCCTACTATTCCGAGGACGCGAACAAGCAGGTCGACGCGGCGCTGCTGGAGCCGGATCCGGAGAAGCGGAACGCGATGTATCGCGACCTGCAGCTGCAGATCATGCAGCAGGGGCCGATGGCCTTCATGTTCCAGATGTACAACCCCGCCGCCATCCGCAAGTCGCTGAAGAACTGGACCTGGAACGGCTTCCGGACCTACTACGAGTCGGTCAGCAAGTAGCGGCGCCGGGCCATGGTCGACGCCGCACCCATCGCCATCCCACGCCGGCCCGCGGCCCCAGGACGGAAGGCGCTGTCGTCCTGGGCGCTGGCGGTCGGCCGGACCGTCCTGTCCGTCGCGGTCACGCTGCTCGGTCTCGCGGCGCTGACCTTCTTCATCGGGCGGCTGCTGCCGCTCGACCCGGTCACCGCCATCCTCGGCGACAACGCCACCCAGGCCGCCTATGACGCGATGTACCGCCAGCTCGGCCTGGACCAGCCGCTGTGGGTCCAGTTCCTGCGCTACCTGCGCGACATCGCCAGCCTCGACCTCGGCACCGCCCTGACCACCGGCAAGCCGGTGGTCGAGGACATCGCCCGGGTGTTCCCGGCGACGCTGGAGCTGGCGACCGTCGCCATCGTCATCGGCACCGGCCTCGGCATCCCGATGGGCGTGCTGGCGGCGATGTACCGCAACAGCGCGGTCGACCACATCGTCCGCGTCGTCGGCCTGCTCGGCTATTCGGCGCCGACCTTCTGGCTGGGACTGATGGGGCTGGTGCTGTTCTACGCCACGCTCGGCTGGGTCGGCGGCCCGGGGCGCATCGACTTCATGTACGAGTTCGACCTCGAGCCGATGACCGGGTTCCTGCTGCTCGACACCGCGCTGCAGGGCCAGTGGGAGGTGTTCGGCAACGTCTTCAGCCACATCATCCTGCCGGCCTCGATCCTGGCCTTCGGCGCCATGGCCTATATCAGCCGCATGACCCGCAGCTTCATGATCGAGCAGCTGGGCCAGGAATACGTGGTGGCGGCGCGGGTCAAGGGACTGTCCTGGGCCCGCACCGTCTGGGTCCACGCCTTCCGCAACATCGCGGTGCAGGTGGTGACGGTGGTGGCCCTGTCCTATGCCTTCCTGCTGGAGGGGGCGGTGCTGACCGAGACGGTCTTCGCCTGGCCCGGCTTCGGCCGCTACCTGACCAACACGCTGCTGGCCGGCGACATGAACGCGGTGGTGGGCTGCACGCTGCTGATCGGCGTCATCTTCGTGACGCTGAACCTGGTGTGCGACCTGCTGTACCGCATCTTCGACCCTCGCACCCGATGAGCGCGGACATGCCCAGCGACACCGCCCTCCGCACCGGCTCGATCAGGGCCTGGCTGCACGCCCCGGTTCCGGCCTCGCCGATGCAGGCCCGCGCCCAGCAGCTCTGGCTCAAGCTGCTGCGCCTCGTGGCCAACCCCCCGGCGCTGCTGGGGCTGATCATCCTGCTGGTCATCCTGGTCATGGCGGTGTTCGCGCCGCTGATCGCGACCCAGGACATCTACGCCCAGGATCTCACGATCCGGCTGCAGCCGCCCTCGGCCGCGCATATCCTCGGCACCGACGAACTCGGCCGCGACGTGTTCAGCCGCATCGTCTACGGCGCCCGCATCACGCTCTATATCACCCTGCTGACCGCGGTGATCGTGGCGCCGGTCGGCCTGCTGATCGGCACCACCGCCGGCTATCTCGGCGGCTGGGTCGACATCGTGCTGATGCGCGTGGTCGACATCTTCCTGGCCTTCCCCAGCCTGGTGCTGGCGCTGGCCTTCGTCGCCGCGCTCGGGCCCGGCATCGAGAACGCGATCATCGCCATCTCGCTGGCCGCCTGGCCGCCGATCGCGCGGCTGGCGCGGGCCGAGACGCTGTCGATCCGCTCCTCCGACTACATCGCCGCGGTGCGGCTGCAGGGCGCGTCGTCGCTGCGGATCATCCTGTCGCATGTGGTGCCGATGTGCCTGCCCTCGGTGGTGGTGCGGATCACGCTCAACATGGCGGCGATCATCCTGACCGCCGCGGGGCTCGGCTTCCTCGGCCTCGGCGCGCAGCCGCCCAGCCCGGAATGGGGGGCAATGCTGTCCAGCGGCCGCGAATTCGTGCTGACCAGCTGGTGGATCGCGGCGGTCCCCGGCTGCGCCATCCTCCTCACCAGCCTGGCCTTCAACCTGTTCGGCGACGGGCTGCGCGACATCCTGGATCCCCGCCATGGCTGAACAACTGCTCCAGGTCGAGGACCTGCGCATCGACTTCCCCGGCGGCCGCGGCACCATCCAGGCGGTGCGCGGCATCTCCTTCGCCGTCGGGCGCGAGAAGGTCGGCATCGTCGGCGAATCCGGCTCCGGCAAGTCGCTGACCGGCCGGTCGGTGCTGAAGCTGACGCCGAAGGCGGCGCGGGTGACGGCGAAGCGTCTGGCCTTCGACGGCATCGACCTGCTCGGCGCGTCGGAGCGGCGGATGCGGGCGATCCGCGGCAACCGCATCTCGATGATCCTGCAGGATCCCAAATTCTCGCTGAACCCGCTGATGCGGGTGGGCCGGCAGATCATGGAGGCCTACCGGCTGCACCACCGCGTCGGCGCGCGCGAGGCGCAGGCAAGGGCGCTGGAGATGCTGGACGCGGTCCGCATCCGTGACCCCGAGCGCGTGTTCCGCCTGTACCCGCACGAGGTCTCGGGCGGCATGGGGCAGCGGATCATGATCGCGATGATGCTGATCCCGGAGCCGGACCTGATCATCGCCGACGAGCCGACCTCGGCGCTGGACGTCACGGTGCGGCGGCAGGTGCTGACCATCCTCGACGATCTCGTCACCCGGCGCGGCACCGGGCTGATGTTCATCAGCCATGACCTCAACCTGGTGGCCGATTTCTGCGACCGGGTGCTGGTGATGTATGCCGGCCGGATCATGGAGGACCTGCGGGCGCGCGAGCTGCACCGGGCGCAGCACCCCTACACCCGGGCGCTGCTCGACAGCCTGCCGCAGCTCGACCGGCCGGTCGACACGCTGCAGGTGCCCAGCCGCGATCCCGCCTGGCTCGACGGCCCGACCTTCCAGGCAGGAGCCGCGGCATGACCGACACGATCCTCGAGGCGATCGGCCTGCGCGTCACCTTCGGCTCCGGCACCGCGGCGATGACAGCGGTCGATGACGTGTCCTTCGTCCTGCGCCAGGGCGAATCCTTCGGGCTGATCGGCGAATCCGGCTGCGGCAAGTCGACCGTGCTGCGCGCCTTGGCCGGGCTGAACACCGGCTATGAGGGATCGGTCCTGTTCCGCGACCAGGAGGTGCCGCGCCGGCGCGACAAGGCGTTCTTCCGCCGGGTGCAGATGGTGTTCCAGGATCCCTACGCCTCGCTGCATCCGCGCAAGATGGTGCGGGCGGTGCTGGCCGAGCCGCTGCGGATCCACGGCTTCGATCGGGCCGAGCAGCGGATCGACGCGGCGCTGGATGCGGTCGGGCTCGGCCGCGGCTTCCGCTACCGCTATCCGCATGAGCTGTCGGGCGGCCAGCGCCAGCGCGTCGCCATTGCCCGCAGCCTGATCATCGAGCCCGAGATCCTGCTGCTGGACGAGCCGACCTCGGCCCTCGACGTCTCGGTCCAGGCGGAGATCCTGAACCTGCTCAAGGCGCTGCGGCGCGAGCGCGGCCTGACCTATCTGATGGTGACCCACGACCTGGCCGTGATCGCCCATCTCTGCGACCGCATCGCCATGATGAATGGCGGCCGCATCGTCGAGGAGATGACGGCCCAGGGCGTCCGCGCCCGCCAGGCGCAGGACGCCTACACGCGCAGCTTCCTGGAGGCGAGCGCGGGGTATCGGCCGGCACCGGAGGGGGCGGCGGCATGATGTGGGACGCGAGCGTGGCCGCGGCCGACGACGTCGATCCCTGGCCCGGCACCGACTGGGAGATGGTGGAGGATATCCGCCCCGCCGGCTGGTCGCTGGAGCATCTGGACCGGGTCTGGGCCCATGCCGACCGGATCGGCACCGCGGCGCTGATGCTGGTGCAGGGCGGGCGGGTGATCGCCAGCCGCGGCGACGTCACCCGGCGCTACCTCTGCCATTCGATGCGCAAGAGCTTCCTCAGCGCCCTGATCGGCACCCATCTCGACGACGGCGCCATCGACCTGTCGCTGACCCTGGACATGCTCGGCATCGACGATCGCGAGGGGCTCAGCGAGCGCGAGAAGCAGGCGACGGTCTACGACCTGCTGACCGCCCGGTCCGGCATCTTCCACCCGGCGGGCTACGAGACGCCGTGGATGAAATCGCTGAAGCCGCCGCGCCACGCCCATGCGCCCGGCACGGTCTGGTGCTACAGCAACTGGGACTTCAACGCGCTCGGCACCATCTACACGCAGCGCACCGGCCTCGGCATCCACGCCGCCTTCCGCGACCGGATCGCCGGGCCGCTCGGCATGCAGGATTTCCGCTTCGACGCGGAGCGGGAGGATGGCTGGCTGCAGCCCGACCCGTGCTCGGTCCACCCGGCCTATCCGTTCCGGATGTCGAGCCGCGACCTCGCCCGCTTCGGCCTGCTGTTCCTGCGCGACGGCCGCTGGGGCGGGCGCGAGGTGGTGCCGCAGAGCTGGGTGGCGGCGAGCGTGCTGCCCTATTCCGATGCCGGGACGCGGGGCGCCTATGGCTATATGTGGTGGGTGGCGCGGCAGGGCATCGCCTTTCCGGGCGCGATCATGCCCGAGGGCAGCTACAGCGCCCAGGGCGCCGGCGGCCACTTCTGCGTCGTCATCCCGCCGCTCGACCTCGTGATCGTCCACCGCGCCGACACCGAGTGGGTCGACGGCAAGATGGCGGGGCCGGAGATCAACCAGTTCCAGTTCGGCCGGCTGCTCGCCCTCATCCTCGACGCCCGCAGGGCCGGCATGGCCGCCTGAGAAGGAGTGCACCATGGCCGGCATCATCGAGGCGATCGCGCGCTGGAGCCGCTCCGGGGTCGAATTCGGCGTCCTCGCCCGTCTCCGCGCCCGCCACGCCATCGCCGACACCATTGGCTGCATGCTGGCCGGGGCCGGCGACCCGGCGGTGCGGGCGGTGCGCGCCGCCTTCGCCGGCTCGATCGCCGACGGGCCGCGCTGCACCCTGGCCGGCGGCGGGCAGGGGGCGGAGGGGCTGTCCGCCCTGGTCAACGGCACGGCGGCGCATGCGCTGGACTATGACGACAACTTCCGGCCGGGGGCCAGCCATGCCTCGGCGGTGCTGGTGCCGGCGCTGCTGGGGCCGGCGCTGGCCCGCGGCACGTCGGGGCGGTCGCTGGTCGACGCCTATCTGGTCGGGCTGGAGGCGCAGGCCGCGGTCGGGCGCGGGGTCAACCCGTCGCACTACACCGCCGGCTGGCACGCCACCTCGACCGTCGGCTGCATCGGCACCGCGGCGGGCGTCGCCTGGCTGTGTGGCCTGGACGAGGCCGGCATCGCCCGGGCGATGAGCCTGGCCGTCAGCATGGCGGCCGGGGTGAAGGGGCAGTTCGGCACGCCGGCCAAGCCGCTGCATGCCGGGCTGGCCGCGCGCAACGCGGTCGAGGCGGCGGCGCTGGCGGAGCACGGCATGACCGGCCGGCCCGACATCCTGGAGGCGCCGCAGGGCTTCCGCGAGCTGTTCGGCGGGCCGGATGCCGCGGGCTGGGACGAGGTCGCCATCGGCGCGCCGCATGTGATCGAAAGCGAGGGGCTGATGCCGAAGCGCCACCCCTGCTGCGGCTCGACCCACAACGCCGTCGACATCGTCCTCGACCTGCGGGCGCGGCACGGCTTCGCGGCGGAGGAGGTGGCGGCGGTGGAGACGCTGGTCGGCATCGCCAATCGCCGCAACCTGGCCTATCCGGATCCGGTGGACGAGATGCAGGCGCGCTTCTCGATGCAGTACTGCGTCGCCCTGGCGCTGCTGAAGGACCGCCTGGATCTGTCGGACTTCACCGCCGACGCGGTGAAGAATGAAGCGGTGCGGTCGCTTCTGCCGCGCGTCACCATGGCCTCATACTCGGAGCAAGAGGAGCGGGCGGCGGCCGGGCGGCCGCTGCCGCACCGGGTCGCCATCCGCCTCGCCGACGGCCGGGTGCTGGCGGGCGAGCGGGCCGCGGCCAAGGGCACCATCGCCGATCCCTTCGACGACGCCGACCGCCGGGCGAAATTCGCCGATTGCTGCCGCGGCGTGCTGGACGCGTCCGCCGCCGGCCGGCTCCATGACCGCCTCGACCGGCTGGACGCGGAACCCGACCTGTCCTTCCTCGAGCCGGCGCTGGCGCGGGCCGGTCAGCCGACCGAGACCCTGCGCGGCGCCGGCATCGCCTCCCGCCAGTCGGGCACGGCCGACCAGAACCGCCCGGCGCAGGGGCGGCTGGCGGCGGAGGTGCGGTAGAGGCGGATCTCGACGTCCAGGGTCCAGGCCGGGCTGCCGGCTCGGACCAGCGCACCGGAGCGCAGCTCCTCCGCGATCAGGCTTTCCGGGATCCAGGCCAGGCCGCGCCCCGCCAGCGCCATGGCCTTGAGGCCGGCGGACATCGCGTTCTCATAGACCACCGCCAGCGGCAGCGGCCGCTCGGCGAACAGCTTGACCAGGCCGTGGCCGAAGAAGGAGCCGCTGCCGTAGCTGAGATACTGGATCGGCCCGCCGCCGGTCCCGACCGCATGCCGCGGCCGGCCGCGCGCATCGGGGGCGGAAACCGGGATCACCCGCTCCTCGCCCAGGCAGCGATGCTCGCAATAGGCCAGCTCGCTCATCAGCGGCACGGAGTCATGGGCGTAGGTCAGCAGGAAGTCGCTGTGCCCGTCGATCAGCGTGGCGATGATGCCGGCGAAGGTCGACCGGGTCTCGCAGAAGCGGGTCCGCGTCGGGCCCACCCGCTCCTCCATCCGCCGGATCCAGTCCGGGAAGAAGGTCAGGGACAGGGTGTTCAGCGTGGCGAAGGACAGCACATCCTCCGCCGCCGCGTGCCGGTCGCGCAGATCGGCGCGGGTCTGCAGCACCAGGTCCAGGATCTTTCGCGCCCGCGGCAGGAAGTCCTGGCCCTCCGCGGTCAGCCGGACCGGATAGCTGGTGCGGTCGAACAGCGGCACGCCGATCCAGCTCTCCAGCTGCCGGATGCGGCGGCTCAGGGCCGATTGGGTGACGTGCCGCTCATCCGCGGAACGGGAGAAGCTCGATGTCGCGGACAGACTGAGAAAATCCTCCAGCCATTTGACTTCCATCACGGGCCTCCGCTCGGGGTTCGGGGCAGCTCCGACACGCGATCTCGACAGGATGGGCCGGGGCCTGGCGGACAAGCGGCCGCAGGATCCCGCTGCGTGATACTGCGTCATCCGCGGCGGCTGTGGAACCGGAGCGCATGCAGGCGGCGTACCAGCCGTCTTTCGCCGGCCTTCGGACGTCATTCCCGGTGCGGGGGTGGGCAGCAGGTGGGCAGAAGCCGGCGAACTGGCCAAGACTTGGGCACGCCGCGGCCGCCGCGATCCGTCCGCTGCCTCAGGAGCGGTCCGGATGGATTGGCGGAAGAGAGTGGGAGTCGAACCCACCAAGGACCGGCTCGCGGCCCCTCCCGGATTTGAAGTCCGGACGCCCCACCGGGGACGATTCTCCTCCATGCCCCTCGGCCGGCGGCTCGCCGATCGAGGGACGAAACAGGTCCAGGCGGTGCCGGTTCAGCCGGCGCAGGTCGCCCCGCCGCAGCGTCACGCCGTGACGGTCGAAGAACTCCAGGATCTGAATAGCAACCTTGCGGCCGCTGTCCACCTGATCCCGGAACTGCGCCGCGCTGAATCCGGTTTCATGCGCCTCGCCCAGCTGTACCAGGATGCCGACGATCTCGGCCACGGTCGGGCGCAGGAAGAAATGGTCATGCGCCACCTCATCCACCCGGCCCATGCGGCCGGTGCGCTTCAGCAGCCGGCGGATCTCCGCCTCGTCGATGCCCAGCTCGCCGGCGAGGTCGCGCACCCGCGGCGGCCGGAACCGCGTAGCACCGCCCAGGCGCGGGCCGATCTCGGCCCACAGCGCCTCATCGGCCTCGGTCAGATGCGCCTCATGGCCGGTCAGCCGCACCCAGGCGCCGTCCAGCGCCACCTGCTCCGCCCGCGCCATCACCCGCAGCAGGGCGGCGAAGGCCGGGGCCGGCAGGCGCGGCCGCGACTGCAGGCGCAGCCGCTCGAAGCCGATGCCCGGCAGGTCCGGGTTGTCGCGGTGGAAGCCGTCCAGCGTCTCCAGCAGCCCTTCGGTCAGCCGCGTCCAGTCCTCCGCGGTCAGGGCCAGCAGCTGCTCGCCCGCCGCGATCCGGACCAGGCCGAGCCGGTCGGCGATCTCTTCGATCCGGCCGGCGCCCAGCGCCCGGTCGCGGGCGAAGGCGGCCAGATCGGCCAGAAGCGGCGGTGCCGCCAGCAGCGCCGTCAGCGCTGCCTCGGGGTCGTCCAGCGCCAGCGCCGCCAGCTGGGCCATGCGCTCCGGCCCGCGCCGCTTGCGCGCCGGCGCCCGCAGATCGACCAGCCGGCCGCCGCCGATGGTGCGCTGGGCCGAGGTGTCGCGGACGACGTAGCGGTCCCCGGAAGCGGCGGCGACCGGCGTGTCCAGCACCAGCTGCACGAAGGCCTCGCCGCCCGGCGGGATCGGGTCGTCGCCCAGCAGCACGATCCGCGCCCCGGTCTCGGCCGCGGCGGTGTGGAAGCGCACCGGGAACCACTGGCCGATCGGCTTGCGCTCGCCCGGCAGCACCCGCAGCGTCGCGTCGATGCGGTCGGTCGGGGCATGCAGGGCAGGGTCGAGGATCACGTCGCCGCGGGAAAAAGCCTCGCGCGTCACCCGGTCGCCGGTCAGGTTCAGGGCGCAGCGCTCGCCGGCGCGGCCGCGCTCGGCCGGGCGGTTCTGGGCGTGGATCGACCGCACCCGCACCGGCAGGCCGGACGGGCTGGCCAGCAGGTGGTCGCCGACCGCCGCCGATCCGGACAGCACGGTGCCGGTGACCACGGTGCCGGCGCCGCGCAGGGTGAAGGACCGGTCGACCGCCAGCCGGAACCGGCCCGCCGCCTCGCGCCCGGCGAAGTCCATCGCCTCCAGCGCCAACCGGTCGCCGAGCTCGGCCACGCCTTCGCCGCTGACGGAGGAGACCGGCAGGATGTCGGCCCCGGCCAGGGCGGTGCCGGCCAGGGTGGCGCGGATCTCCGCCATCACCGTCGCGCGCCGCTCGGGCGGCGCCAGATCGGCCTTGGTCAGGGCGACGACGCCGCGGGTGATGCCGAGCAGGTCGATGATCGCCAGATGCTCGCGGGTCTGCGGCATCACCCCGTCATCGGCGGCCACCACCAGCAGCACGAAATCGATGCCGGAGGCGCCGGCCAGCATGGTGTGCACCAGCCGCTCATGGCCCGGCACGTCGATGAAGCCCAGCACCTCGCCATCGGGAATCGCCTGGTAGGCGAAGCCGAGGTCGATGGTGATGCCGCGGGCCTTCTCCTCCTTCAGCCGGTCGGTGTCGACGCCGGTCAGCGCCCGCACCAGCGCGGTCTTGCCATGGTCGATATGGCCGGCGGTGCCGATGATCACGGCGTCGCCTCCGGCAGGGGGCGGCGGGCCAGCGCCTCGGCCTCGGCGATCCCGGCGGGGTCGAGCGCGGCCCGGGCTGGTCCAAGGAAGCGGCCGGCCAGCAAACTGCCGCCGGCCTGGCCGCGCTGCAACCAGGCCAGGGCCTGCACCGGATCCTTCGGCACACCTGATCCCAGATGATACGCCGCGCCGAGCATGGCCTGCGCGTCGGCGTCGCCGCGCTCGGCCGCCATCCGCCACCAGCGCGCGGCCTCGGCCGGGTCGCGGGCCACGCCGACGGCGTTGTGGTGCAGCATGCCCAGCCGGGCCATGGCCGTGGCGACGCCCTGGCCGGCAGCCCGCTCGGCCCACAGCCGTCCCTCGGCCGGGTCGAACAGAGCGCTGTCCTCGAGCAGCATCCAGCTCAGCATGTCCTGCGCCGCGGCGTCGCCCTGCTTGGCGGCGGCGCGGTACAGGGCGGCGGCCCTGCCGTCGTCGCGCGCCATGCCCTCGCCGCGGAAATAGAGGGTCGCCAGGTTGCGCTGGCCGACCGGGTCGCCGGCCTCCGCCGCCAGGGTCAGCCAGCGCACCGCCAGGGCGAGGTCGCGCTCGACCCCCAGCCCCTCGGCGAAGCAGGCGCCGACATTGCTCTGGGCCCGGGGCACGCCGTCATGGGCGAGCGGCCCCCAGATCGCCAGCGCCGCAGCATGGTCGCCCGCGCGCGACGCGGCCGAGGCGGCGGCGAGCTGCTCGGTCACGCCGGGGGAGGGAGGCGGAGGCTCGGGCGCACGGCCGCCCTTGAGACGGTCAAGCCAGCCCATGGTCGCCCGTGTCGAGCGCGGTGAGGGAGGCCAGGAACCCGGCCTCGTCCTCCAGGCAGCGGAGATCCAGCAGCAGGGCGCCGTCGGCGATGCGCCCGATCACCGGCACCGGCAGCTCGCGCAGCGCGGCGGCCAGGGCGTTCAAGGCCCGGCCGCTGTCCTCCGGCACGGTCAGGGCCAGGGCGGCGCTCGGCAGCGTCTCCAGCGGCAGGGCGCCGGAGCCGATCTGGCTGGTGCAGGCCCGGATCTCGGCCGCGGCCAGGCCGCCCAGGGCCGTCTGCACCGCCGGCAGGAGGCGGCGGGCCTGGGCCTCGATCTCCCCGGCCTTGCGCGCCAGCAGCCGCAGGGTCGGCAGGCGCTCGGCCAGCCGGGCGGGGTCGCGGTAGAGGCGCAGCGTCGCCTCCAGCGCCGCCAGCCGGATCTTGTCGACTCTGAGCGCCCGCTTCATCGGATTGCGGTTGATCGCCGCGACCAGCTCGGCGCGGCCGACGATGAAGCCCGCCTGCGGCCCGCCCAGCAGCTTGTCGCCGGAGAAGGTGACGAGGTCGGCGCCCTCGGCCACCGCCTCGCGCACCGTCGGCTCATGCGCCAGGCCGATGGTTGTGAGATCCGCGAGGGTGCCGGAGCCGAGATCATGCACCAGCGGCACGCCGTGCTTGCGGGCGAGTGGTGCCAATTCCCGCGCGGTGACCTCGGCGGTGAAGCCGGCGATGCGGTAGTTCGAGGTGTGGACCTTCAGCACCAGCCCGGCCTCCGGCCCCAACGCCGCGGCGTAGTCCTTCGGATGGGTGCGGTTGGTGGTGCCGATCTCGTGCAGCGTGGTGCCGGCCCGCGCCATGATGTCGGGCATGCGGAAGGCGCCGCCGATCTCGATCAGCTCGCCGCGCGAGATGATCGACCGGCGCCCCTGGCCCAGCGTGTTCAGCACCAGCAGCACCGCCGCGGCATTGTTGTTGACCACCGTGGCATCCTCGGCGCCGGTCAGCTCGCGCAGCAGGCCGCGCAGATGGTCGTCGCGCTCGCCGCGCTGGCCGGTTTCCAGGTCGAATTCCAGCGACACCGGGCTGCGCATCGCCTCGACCGCCGCCTCCACCGCCGCCTCGGCCAGCAGGGCGCGGCCCAGATTGGTGTGCAGCACCGTGCCGGTCAGGTTGAACACCGGCCGCTGGGTCGACCGGGCGCCGGCCGCCAGCGTCGCCGCCGCGGTGGCCGCGACGCCCTCGGCATCGGGGGCGGGGGCGCCGGCGCGCACCGCCTCGCGCGCCCGGGGGCGGGGGCGCCGGCGCGCACCGCCTCGCGCGCC
>NZ_NHON01000020.1 GCF_002195995.1 Inquilinus limosus | reverse complement strand
GTCCTCCCCGTCCCCCATCCGATGGCCCCTGCAATCCCCGAGGCCGGCACCTTCGCCGCCCGCCCGGCCCCGGTCAACGCGCCGAGGCGCGGCGGCGGCCGCATGACAGGCCTGCCCCTTCCCTCTTGCCGAGACCATCGTCCTGCCCTAATCGACGGATGGATTTCCAGCGCGGTTCATCTTGTCCCTCTCCCTCGGCATCGATACCGGCGGCACCTTCACGGACGCGGTCCTGTTCGACCCGGACCGCGGCGTCGTCGCCGCCGCCAAGCGGCTGACCACCAAGCACGATTTGGCGCTGGGCATCGGCGCCGCCATCGACGCGGTGCTGCAGCAGCACCCGGCGGAGATCGGCTTCGTCGGCCTGTCCACCACCCTCGCCACCAACGCCGTGGTCGAGGGCCAGGGCAACCCGGCCTGCCTGATCCTGATCGGCTATCCCGAGGCGGCGCTGGACCGCGCCGGGCTGCGCGAGGCGATCGGCGGCGACCCGGTGGTGGCCGTTTCCGGCGGCCACCGCCCGACCGGCGAGGAGCAGGCGCCGCTGGACCTCGACGCCGTCCGCGCCGCCATCCTGCGCCACGCCCCGGCGGTCACCGCCTTCGCCGTCGCCGGCTATTTCGCCGTGCGCAACCCGGCGCATGAGCAGGCGGTGCGCGACCTGGTGCGCGAACTGACCGGCAAGCCGGTGACCTGCGGCCATGAGCTGACCTCCGGCCTCGACGCGCCGCGGCGGGCGCTGACCGCGCTCCTGAACGCCCGGCTGATCCCGCTGACCGATTCCCTGATCCGGGCAGTGCGCGGCCGGCTGGACGCCCGCGGCATCAAAGCGCCGCTGATGGTGGTGAAGGGCGACGGGTCGCTGATCGCCGACCGCTTCGCCTTGGCCCGGCCGGTCGAGACCGTGCTGTCCGGCCCCGCCGCCAGCGTGGTCGGCGCCCGCTGGCTGACCGGCCGCGACGACTGCTTCGTCTCCGATATCGGCGGCACCACCACCGACATCGCGGTGCTGAAGGACGGCCGGCCCCTCTTGAACCGCGAAGGCGCCCAGGTCGGCGGCTGGCGCACCATGGTCGAGGCGGTGGAGATCCGCACCTTCGGCCTGGGCGGCGACAGCGAAGTGCGGGTCGAGCCGGGCGTCGGCCTGGCCGTCGGGCCGCGCCGGTCGGTCCCCTTGAGCCTGCTGGCGCAGCAGCATCCGGAGATGCTGGCGGTGCTGCGGCGCCAGGCCGAGCGGCCCGAGGGCATCAGCCTGGACGGCCGCTTCGCCCTGCGCCTGCGCGCCCTGGACACCGAGGCCGACACCCTGTCGGCACCGGAGCGGCGGATCTGGGAGGCGCTGGCCGATGGGCCGCAGCCGCTGGAGACGGTGCTGACCAGCCATCTGCTGGACCGGCCGCTGGAGCGGCTGGTGGCGCGCGGGCTCGTCATCCTGTCCGGCTTCACCCCGACCGACGCCGCCCATGTGCTGGAGCTGCATGACGGCTGGTCGGCCGAGGCGGCGCGGCTGGGCGCGATCCTGTGGACCCGCCGCCCGGCCGAGCCCGGCTGGACGCCGCCGGCCGATGCCGAGAGCTTCGCCCGGTCGGTGCTGGAGCGGCTGACCGCCGACAGCGCCCTGGCGCTGGTCGAGGCGGCGCTGGCCCGCGATGGCGTCGCCGACCCGGCCCGAGAGGCGCGTGGCCTGCTGCCCCGCCGGGCCGTGGCGGGCAACGCGTCGGCCCCTGCCCTGCTGCACCCGACCTTGACCCTCGGCCTGCCCCTGGTCGGCATCGGCGCCTCGGCCGCGACCTATTATCCGGAGATCGCCCGCCGCCTGGGCACGGAGAGCGTGGTGCCGCAGCATGCCGGCGTCACCAACGCCATCGGCGCGGTGGCCAGCGGCGTGCTGCAGACCGTCGCCATCACCATCACCGCACCGGAGGAAGGCCGCTTCCGCGTCCACGCCCCGTCCGGCATCCGCACCTTCGGCAGCCTGGAGGACGCCGCCGCCCATGCCGAGGCCGAGGCGCACGGCCGGGCCGAGGCCCTGGCGCGTGAGGCCGGCGGCCAGGCGGTGGCGGTGACCGTCACCCGCGCCGACCGGGTGGTGTCGATGGCCGGCGGCCTCGACATGTTCGTCGAGAGCACCGTGACCGCGACGGCCGCTGGGCGCCCGCGGATGGGGTGAGGCCTCTCCCTTCATTGTCATTGCCGGGCTTCGGGGGCGACCTGGAGTGGCTTCGCCATCGCTCCCGACATCGTCATTGCGAGCGCAGCGAAGCAATCCAGGGGCCAGTGCGAACCGGCCCCTGGATTGCTTCGTCGGCTTCGCCTCCTCGCTTCGCCTCCTCGCAATGACGAAGACAGAGTCACTTGACTCATATGTTCCTGTTATGTTCTCATTGCCGAATGGTCGATGCCGACACCAGGACCGAGACTGCGCTTGCCGCTTCGCCGGACCCGGCCGAGGCCGACGACGCGATCCTGTCCGGCCTGATCGAGCTCAGCATGGCGATGGCCCGGGCGTTCCAGGCCGACGCCATCGCCGCCCTGCAGGCCGGCGACCTCGACCGCGCCGGCAAGGCCGAGACCCATTTCAGCCGCCTCTTCCTCGGCATCCGCCGCGCCATTGCCCTGAGGGCCAAGCTGTGCCAGCAGCGGGAGGAGGCCCTGCGCGCCGGCGAGCGGGACCGGGACGACCAACTGGCCCTGGTGGCCGACCGGCGCCGCCGCGTTGCCCAGGGCGTCACAGAGTCCATCGCGGCCGCGACCGCCGATACCGAGACTCGTGAGCAGCGGACGGCCGAACTCTGGGAGAGGCTGGCCGGCGACCATGCCGGCCGCCTCGACACGGCCGACAGGGCCCTGCCGATCGAAGCCCTGATCCGCAGCCTGTGCCGCGCCCTCGGCATCCCGCCCGACCGGGCCGCGATCGCCGCGGCCATCGCCGGAACGGCGGAGGCTGCCGGCACGGCCGGGGCGGAGACCGCTCGACAGTCGCCCACACAGGGCTGGTTCCACCCGGCGGACGCGCCCGCCGCCGGCCGGCCTCCGCCGAAGCCGCCGGGACCGGACAGCAGTTAGCCGAACAGCCGCCGCTTCCGCGCTAAGCGTCGTTCGCGTTGCCTCTCCCGCTTGCGGGAGAGGTCGGAGACGCGAAGCGGCTCCGGGTGAGGGCCTTGCGGCGGCAATGCCAGGATCATTGCTTCAGGACATGACGGATCGTGCGCTTGCTCGCGTGAGATCCGTACGCTTGGCAGAACCGCTGGCCCTCACCCGGTCGTCCTGCGGACGCCCGACCTCTCCCGCAAGCGGGAGAGGCAACGCGTACCCGCGACCGTTCTAGGCCGCGCCCCTCAGAGACCGTTTGGAAATGCGCTGGCGTGAGTCGGCTGGCGGTGGTTTCGAGAACCGGCGCGCAGCGGACGTTTGGGTCCGTGAGCACCGGAAGCGCAGAAACCGCCGTCAGACGGCCGCGCCAGTAGTATTTCCAATCGGTCTCTCACATCAGCCGGCTGGTCACCACGAAGTACAGCACGAAGATCACGCCCAGCCCCCAGACCACCGGGGTGATGCCGGCGCGGCGGCCGAGGCCGAGGCACAGCAGGATGTAGGCGAAGGTGCCGATCGCCATGCCGTTGACCAGGTTGGCGCTGAGCACCGTCACCAGCAGCATCAGCACCACCGGCACGGCGCTGGCCAGGTCCGACAGGTCGACCCGCGCCAGCCCCTGCAGCATGAAGATGCCGACCACCACCAGCGCCGGCGCCGTGGCCTGGGGCGGGATGATGACGAAGACCGGCCAGATGAACAGCGCCAGGATGAAGCAGGCCGCGACCACGACCGAGGTCAGCCCGGTGCGGCCGCCGGCCTGGACGCCGGCGACGGATTCGATGAAGGCCGTCACCACCGAGGTGCCGAGGATCGGCCCGACGATGGTCGCCGTCGCGTCGGTCGAGAAGGCGGCGGTGGCATTCGGGATCGACCCGTCCGGCTTGCGCAGATTGGCCGCGCCGGTGACGCCGATCAGCGTCGCCAGGGTGCTGAAGAACTCGCCGCACAGGAAGTAGAACAAGAGCGGCAGCGCCACCAGGAAATGCGAGACCAGATAGCTGAAATCGAGCGCCAGGAACGTGCTCTCCGGCCATTTCGGCAGGGCGAAGACCGAGGCCGGCAGCGTCGTCACCATGGTGCCGTCCGGCTTCAGCGGCACGAAGATGCCGATCACGGTCAGGGCGGCGATCGACAGGATCAGCGCGCCCGGCACGCCGCGGGCGACCAGCACCGGGGTGACCAGGATGCCGGCCAGGGTCAGCAGCACCGCCGGGCTGGCCAGGGAGCCCATCTTCACGAAGGTGTTGGGGTCGGCGACGACGAAGCCGGCGGTGCGCAGGCCGATGAACACGATCAGCGTGCCGACCGCGGCCTGGATGCCGACCTTCAGCGCGTCCGGCACCTCCTTCGCCACCTTCTCGCGCAGCTTCGACAGGCTCAAGGCCAGGAAGATCACGCCGGTGACGGCGACCATGGCCAGCGCCCCCTGCCAGGGGATGCCCATCTGCTTCACCATCACGAAGGCGAAGATGACGTTGGATCCCATGGCCGGCGCCACGGCCAGCGGCAGGTTGGCGGTCAGCCCCATCATCAGGCTGCCGAAGATCGCGGCGAGCGCGGTGGCGATCACCAGGTCGCCGCGGTCCATCCCGGCGGCGGACATGATCGCCGGGTTGACGGCGACGATATAGGCCATCGCCGCGAAGGTGGTGACGCCGGCGATCACCTCCTGCGGCAGCGAGCTGCCGCGCTCCGACAGCCTGAAGCGGCGGTCGAGCCAGCCACCCGTGGACGACGCCGGTGCATTGGAAACGGTCATGAGCCCCCCTCGCCCGGGTCTGCGCCGGGTCGGTTCGAAAGAACGGCGCTCCCCCTACCAGATGACGGGGTGGGTCTCCCCGCTCTGCACATTGACGAAGCCCTGCGGCGCCTGCTCGCAGGGCGCCACCAGGACCCAGCGCCACGGCGCGCAGGTCAGGGTGGCGAAGATCAGCCGCTCCGGGAAGCCCGGGAACCAGCGCGGATGGAAGGTCGGCTCGTACATCCAGTCGATGCCCTCGGCCGCGGCATAGAGCGCCTGCATCTCGGCGTCGAGCGCCTCCGGCGGCCGGCAGCTCATCAGCCCGCCGATCTCGTAGCGCACCGTGGCCAGCACCCGGCCGTCGCGCACCAGGGCCCAGCCGCCCTGCTGCTCGGTCAGCGTGTTGACCGCCAGCGCCATCGCCGCGTCGGAGGAGCCGGTGACCCAGATGTTGTGCTTGTCATGCGCGACCGAGCAGGCCAGCGCCGTGTCCGGCGTGCGCGGGCCGCAGCCGAGCCAGAACATCTTCGCCACCCGCCCGTCGCCGGAGAAACGGTCGACGATGGCGAATTTGGTGATGTTGCGATCAGGATCGCGCTGCACCGCGCCGTCGCGCACCGGCAGCTCGGCGGTGATGAAATCGTCGGCCCAGTGGAACGGCCGCAGCAGCGCCGCCTGCATGGTGTCGCGCCCCGGCGCGGCCGGCAGGGTGAAATCCGCCGCCGCCAGGTCGCGCCGGATGTTGACGGTCTGCCGCGCCCAGTCCGGCCAGTCGATCGCCGGCACCGGGCCGGTGTAGCGCTGGCCCTCCGACACCGGCTGCCCGTCGGACCAGACCTCGGCGATCCCGAGGGTGGCGACGTCGGACAGCAGCACCACATCGGCATAGCGCCCCGGCGCCAGGCTGCCGACCCAGGGCGTCAGCCGCATGTGCCGCGCCGGGTTCAGGGTGATGCACTGGATCGCGATCTCCGGCGCCAGCCCGTGTTGGATCGCCAGCCGGGCGTTGTGGTCGGTCGCCCCCAGCTTGAAGGTGTCGGAGACGCTGCGGTCGTCGGTGGTGAAGGCCAGCTGCGACCAGTCGGCAAGGCCCTTCCCGATCAGCCAGGGGATCACCTCCGGCATCGAATAGGGCCGCAGCTCGACGAAGATGCCGTGGGCCAGCTTCTCCCACACCTCCTCCGGCGTCCATGCCTCGTGGTCGGAGGCGAGGCCGGCGGCGGCGAAGGCGCTGATCGCGGCGGTGTCGCGCAGGCCGGCGCCATGGCCCTCGACCACGCCGCGCTGCTCGAAGGTGGCGCGGATCATGCCCCACAGCCGCGGATAGGACGGGTTCTCGGGATTCCAGACCGCCGGCCAGTCCATCACCTCGTCCAGGCCGGCGACCATCAGGCTCTGCTTCAGGAAGCCCTTCTGCTCGTCATAGCCGTACCAGCCACCGCCCCATTCATAGGCGGTGGGCGGCACCGCCGAGCCCGGCAGCGGGAAGATCTTGAGCGGCGAGCCGCGGCGCCGGGCCTCGAACCAGAAGGCCAGGTTGTTCGGGCCGTCGACATTGGAGAATTCGTGGCTGGCCTCGCACGTCCAGGTGTTGCCGCGCGGCAGCACCAGCGCCGCCTCCCATTCCGGGGTCAGATGCGTGCTCTCGATATGCTTGTGCACCTCGCCGAAGCCCGGAACCGCCGCCAGATCCGGCTTCTCCACCCGCCGCGCCGCGGTGCCGGGAAAGGTGCCGGCCGGCCCGGTCCAGGCGATGCGCCGGCCCTTGATCGCGATCTCCTGGTCCTCGCGCCACGTCCGGGTGTGGACGTCGAGCAGCCGGCCCACCCGCAGCAGCGTGTCGGCCGGGCGCTTGCCCAGCGCGGTCAGCACCAGGTCCTGGCGGATCGCCACCTCGTCCTCGGCACCGATCAGCAGGTCGTCGGGCAAGGAAGGCGCGTTCGCCATGGCCGGTCTCCGAAAGAGGGTATGTCCGACCTTTACGCCTCCCCTCTTGGACCCGCCAGTCTCTTTTCCAGGTGTCGCAGATGAACTTCTCCAGGGACCGCTGCTGGCCCAGGAATGGCGGGGAACTCCGCTTTCCCGATCCAGGCCATCTCACCATCAAATTCCGAAAAACTTATCTGAAAATTCAAACTACAATGCCATCGCAACAAATATGAAACACAAAGGAACCGTTGATTTTATTTCTCCTATAAAGACCAGTCACCTTAACAAAAGTTTATCTGATCCCGGCTATAGCTCTCCTGGTCAGTGATTCCCTTGACTGTGGGACAGCCATCTCCGCCTCAGGCGTTCGCCGACCGGCATGGCGCAGACCCCAGCTCGACGGACAGCCAGCAGGAGACCCGACCATGACCGACACCCCCACCCGGCGCCATGTCCTCCAGGGCGGCGGCGCCGCCCTGGCCCTGGGCGCCATCGGCAGCCTGGGCGCGCTGTCGCAGCGCCAGGCGCAGGCCGCCGCCACCGGCGAGAACTGGACCGCCCCGGTCCGCAGCCCCTACGGCCCCCTGGCCCCGGTGGCCGACGAGAGCACCGGCCTGAAGCTGCTGCTGCTGCCGCCGGGCTTCCGCTACAGCTCCTTCTCCTGGACCGGCGACCGCATGGCCGATGGCCAGCCGGTGCCGCGGGCGCATGACGGCATGGCGGTGATGCACGGCAAGGGCGGCCGCTGGTTCGATTTCGGCTTCGGCCATGGCCACGGGCACGGGCACGGGCACGGGCACGGGCATGGCCGCGGCGACGAACTGGTGCTGGTCCGCAACCACGAGATCAGCGCCGCCGGCACCATGATCACCGCGCCGGGCACCTACGACACCGGCACGGTCGACGCCAGCGGCTCGCGCGCCGGCGGCGGCACCACCACGCTGCGCTTCCGCAACGGCCGCTGGATCTCGGCCGAGGCCAGCCTGGCCGGCACCACGCAGAACTGCGCCGGCGGCCGTACGCCCTGGGGCACCTGGCTGAGCTGCGAGGAGGTCAAGACCAACGCCCGGTCCAGCGCCGGCCGCCGCCACGGCTATGTGTTCGAGGTGCATCCGGAGGCCGAGCGCACCACCGGCCGGCCGCTGACGGCGATGGGCCGCTTCAGCCATGAGGCCGTGGCCATCGACCCGCGCACCGGCATCATCTATCTGACCGAGGACGACCGCAACAAGTCGGGCCTGTACCGCTTCATCCCCGACGACCGCTCCGGCCGATACGGCGCGCTGGAGCATGGCGGCCGGCTGCAGGCGGCCCGCGTGCGGCGCAAGCCCAATGCCGACCTGGTGGTCGCCCATGTCGGCGACACCTACCAGCTGGAATGGGTCGACATCGAGCAGCCGGACATGGACGCGGTCACCGCCCCGGTCGGCTTCCCCGATATCGGCGCCGGCGAGATGCTCAGCGGCCCCTTCGCCCAGAGCTGGGCCGAGGGCGGGCTGCGGATGAGCCGCGGCGAGGGCATCTTCTACGCCGACGGCCGCATGTTCATCGTCGACACCAGCACGGGCAAGGAGCCGAGCGGCCGGCTCGGCCGCGGCTACGGCGCCGTCTGGGTGCTGGACCTGTTCACCCAGCGGCTGCGGGCGCTGTTCGTCAGCGACAGCCAGATCGCGGCGCACAACCCGGACAACGTCACGGTCAGCCCGCGCGGCGGCGTGGTGCTGTGCGAGGACCCGGACGCGGCGCCGGCCGGCAGCCCGGACAATTTCGGCCCGGGCACCCGGCTGGTGGCGCTGACCCGGACCGGCGCGCCCTTCTACCTCTTGAAGAACAATGTCGAGCTGACCGCCGGCCAGATCGCCGACGCCGGCAAGACCATCGCCGAGGGCGACTACCGCAGCAGCGAGTTCGCCGGCGCGTGCTGGAGCCCGGAGGGCCGGACCCTGTTCGTCAACATCCAGACGCCGGGCATCACCTTCGCCATCACCGGCCCGTGGGAGCGCGGCCCGCTCTGATCGCGGCACCGGGCGGCCGATGCCGGTATCGGCCGCCCGGCCTCACAGGATCTCGAAGACGTCATAGGCCACACCGTTCGGCCGGCGCTCGCCGACGCCGACCGCCACGATCCGGTTGAGCCAGGCATGGGCGGGCGAGGCCGTTTCGAAGAAGGGCGCGATCCGCAGATAGTAGTCCGACCGCCCGACCGCCTCGCCCCGCGCGATCCGGTCGCTGACCTCCGGCGCGGCATGCCGCACGCCGCGATAGGTCATCAGGATCAGCGCCCCGTCCCGGGTCCGCAGGGTCAACCGGACATCCTGCTGGAGCGACCCGTCCGCGCGGGTCAGCAGCAGGTCCGAGCCGCCATGCGGCAGGATTTCTCCGGCCAGCCGCTCGCCTTCGAATGTTCCGCCCGAGACCGGCACGACCCGGCGCTCGCCGGCCGGGGTCAGGCCCAGCTCGTGGATGGGGTGAAGGGCGATCGAGAGGCTGAACAGCGGGCGCGACGACAATCCGGTCATGGGGATCTCCGTTGATGCGGGAGGCCCCATTGAACGCCGGCGAGCCCGCCGGCCCAAAGCGAGCGAACTTGCCCGTCATCTTAAGCCGGCCTTAACATGAGCCATGCTGAAACGCCTGCCGGCCCTGGAATCGCTGCGCGTCCTCGAAGCCGGCGCCCGCCACGCCAACTTCACCCGGGCGGCGGCCGAGCTCGGCGTCACCCCGGCCGCCGTCAGCCTGCGGATCCGCGATCTCGAGGCGGAGCTCGGGGTGAAGCTGTTCCGCCGCTCCGGCCCGATCGTGATTCCGACCGAGGCGGGCGCGGCGCTGGCGGGACGCGTGGCCCAGGCCCTCGGCCTGATCCGCTCGGCGGTCGAGGACTGCCGAGGCGCGGCCGAGCCATTGCGCGTGACCGCGGTGCCGACCTTCGCCATGCGCTGGCTGACGCCCCGGCTCGCCGCCTATCACGCTTTGCCCGATGCCGTTCCGATCGAGCTCGATGTCTCGGCCGAACTGCGGGAAGGCTTCGACATCACGATCCGGACCGGGCCTGGCGGCTGGCCCGGTTTCGAGGCGACGGCCCTGATGCCGGTCGAGGCCACGCCGATGCTGAGTCCGGCGCTGGCGGCGGGGCTGTCGTCGCCCGCGGATCTGGCGGCCCTGAAGCTGCTGCCCCATCCCGACTGGCGGCGCTGGTTCCGCGAGGCGGGCATGGAGGCCCCTGCCCTACGCTTCTACGCCGACGACTACCCGACGCATGAGCTGGACGCCGCGGCCGCCATCGAGGGCGCCGGAGTGGCGCTGCTCTCGCCGCGCCTGTTCGGGCCGCTGCTGCGCGACGGCAAGCTGGTGCAGCCCTTCCCGCATGTCATCCGCGGCCCGGCCGCCCATCACATCCTGCTGCGGCCCGGGGAGGCCCGGCCGGCGGTGCTGCGCTTTCGCGACTGGCTGGTGGACGAGGCGCGCCGCCCGGATGCCGGTTCTATGCCAGCTGCTTGAGCATGTAGCTGGTGTCCTCCAGCACGCCGGCGGGCGAGCAGGCATGGCCGGGGACGATGCCGAACAGGCGGAAGCCGAGGCTCTCATACAGCGCCTCGCCGCTGTCGCCGCGCCTTGTGTCGAGCAGCAGCAGGGTCCGGCCGTGCCGGCGGGCCAGATCCTCCGCCGCCAGCATCAGCCGCCGGGCGATGCCGCGGCGCCGGGCCGCCGGATGCACCAGCAGCTTGGCGATCTCGGCCCTATGTGTGCCGTTGGCCGGCATGCCCAGCACCAGTTGCACGGTGCCGACCGTGCGCCCGTCCAGCCGGGCCACGATCAGCCGCCGGGCGCCGCTGCGGAAGGCGGGCTCCAGCCCCAGCCAGAAGTCCCGCGCCGCCTCGACCGTGAAGGGCAGGACGAAGCCGACGCTGGCCCCGTCCAGCACGCAGCCATGGAGCACCCGGGCGAGGTCGTCGAGATGGGCGGCGAGATCGTCGGGCTCGACCTCCGCCAGGGTGACCGTGGATGGGACGGCGGTGTCGGGCATGGCGGCGCTCACGGCTTGCACAGGGCGATGACGTAGTGGGCCGGCTGCGGGCCGGGACAATGGAAGCGGGTCGGGCCGAACAGGCGGTAGCGCAGGCAGTCGCCCGGGCCGAGCCGGTGGACGGTGTCGTCGACCAGCAGCTCCAGCTCGCCCTCCAGCATCCAGACATGCTGCTCGATGCCGTGGATCGGCGGCGTGTCGTAGCTGACGACGGCGCCGGGCGGCAGCACGCCTTCGACCAGCTCGCCACGGAAACCGGTGGCGGGCGGCGAGACGCTGCGGCGGCGGAAGCCGGTCTCGGGATCGGTCCAGCCCGGCTGCTCCTCCCGCCGCAGCAGCTGCGGCGGGTCGGTCTCGACCTCGGCGATCAGGCCGGACATGGTGCGGCCATAGGCGGTGCACAGCCGGCCGAGCAGCGAGGCGGTCGGGCTGGTCTCGCCGCGCTCCAGCCGCGACAGCGTCGCCCGGCTGATGCCGCTGCGCTCGGCCAGCGCATCCAGGGACCAGCCCTGCTCCGCCCGCAGCGCCGCCAGGCGCGCGGCGAGCCGGGCATCGACCGGCTCGAGTTCACTGGTGATGTCGAATCTCATGATCGGGAAATTATCCCGATCGTGAGATATCACGCAAGAGGGCTTACGGCACCGGCGGCGGGGCGAAGCGCGGGTCGCGCGGTTCGTCGGCCGGGAACGGCCGGGGCGAGCCGGCCACGACCTCGTTGGCCGGATCGTCGAGCGTGAACAGCGCCAGGCCGATGACGCCGATGTTGCGCGGGTCGCCCTGCGGCGTGTTGGCGGCATAGGCATCGCCCGGCGCGGCGAAGCGGAACGCGGCCACAGCAAACTCGCTTTGGCGGAAACCTTCGATCACCACCATGTCGCCGGGGCGGACCACATAGCCGCGACTGGCGACGGAGCCGGGCCGCCCACGCAGCACATCGAGCCCATCCACCGTCGCCACAACCTCGACCGTCTGCCGGCCGCGATTGCTGAGAGCGAGCTGATAGGCGTCACCGGACCGGCCGCGGAGCCGGAACTCGCCATTCGCCATACGCGTCACGGGCATCGCCCGCCCCCGAGCATCGAGCACCGTCCATTCGACCCAGCCATAGGCGACGGGCAGCCGGCGGATGCGGGCATTGACCGTTCCCGCGGAGAAGCCGCCGTCATACCGGATCGTCACGTGAGCGTCAGGGCTGGACCACAGGCGATCCAGCTGGACGAGGCGGACCGTGGACGGGATCGTCTCTCCCCATTGCGTGCCGAGCCGCTGTGTCGGCGCCGGCTCCGGGACACCCTGGACGATGTCGATCCTCCGGCCGCCTTCGGCCGCGGCCAGGCGGCTGGCCCCCGGAGACAGCGTGTCCTGATGCACCGTCGCGGTCTCGGCCACGACCGCTGGCGGCGCCGGCCGCGACGACACGCAGGCAGCCAGGGCCAGCATCAGTCCGGCCGCGAAAACCTTCGACAGAATGCGCATGATCTCTCCCCCGAGATATCCAGCGCCGCATCATCGGTCCCGCTCTGCGGCGAAGCCGTGGCGGGGCAGAGGTGAATCGAGGGCCGAGCAATCCCGGTACAGTGGCGCACCGGCGGCCCTGCTACCGATCCGAAGCGCGCCCGATCGCGCCCAGACGGAGACGACCATGCCGCTTCGCCGTGCCCTGCCCCTGATCGCCCTCCTCGCCGCCCCCGCCGCCATGGCCGCGGACGCGCCGCCCGATTGCCGGGCGCCGGCCGCGCTGGACGATGGCTGGGCGGTCGCCGCGCCCGCCGATGAGGGCTTCGACCCGGCGACGCTCTGCGCGGTCGGTCCGGCGGTGGAGAGCCGCAACGCCCATGCGGTGCTGGTGGTGCGGCATGGCACGCTGGTCTATGAGCGCTATTTCACCGGCGAGGACGAGCGCTGGGGCCAGCCGCTGGGCCGCATCCCGCACGACGCCGCGACCAAGCACGATCTGCGCTCGATCACCAAGAGCGTGACTTCGCTGCTGGTCGGCATCGCCGTCGACTATGGCTGGATCAAGGACATCGACGCGCCGGTGCTGTCGCTGCTGCCGCAATACGCCGATCTGCGCTCGCCGGAGAGGGACCGCATCACCCTGCGGCACCTGCTGACCATGTCGAGCGGCCTGGCCTGGAGCGAGGACCTGCCCTACAGCGACCCGCGCAACAGCGAGCGCCTGATGTCGGACGCGCCGGACCCGTACCGCTATGTGCTGGAGCAGCCCTTCGCCACAGCGCCTGGCGAACGCTGGACCTACAGCGGCGGGGCCACGGCGCTGCTGTCGGCCGTGCTGGAGCAGGTATCGGGCCGGCCGCTCGACGTGCTGGCGCGGGAGGTGCTGTTCGCGCCGCTCGGCATCGACGACGTCGAATGGGTGCGCTATCCGAATGGCGACCCGGTCGCCGCCTCCGGCCTGCGGCTGCGGCCGCGCGACATCGCCAAGATCGGCCGGCTGGTGCTGGACCGCGGTGCCTGGCAGGGCAAGCAGATCGTGTCGGCCGGCTGGATCGCGCAGTCGACGACGAAGCAGATCGCCGCCGAGGACGAGATCGACTACGGCTTCCAGTGGTGGCTCGGCCATTCGCAGATCGACGGGCAGGAGTTGCGCTGGGCCGCCGGCGTCGGCTGGGGCGGCCAGCGGCTGTTCCTGGTGCCTGATCGCGACCTGCTGGTGGTGGTCACCGCCGGCCTCTACGGCCAGCCCGACGCGCAGGACGCGCTCGGCCGCGATGTGCTGGAACGCTATGTGCTGCCGGCGGCGCGGCCATAGGACCGATTCTGAAATCGGTCGGTGAATATTGGCGCGTGATATGGTATGAATACAGGCGGAAGCGGAGAAAAGACGACCTGAACTCTTGAACCATCGCGATTGTCGAGATGTCGATGCTTACGCGCTTCCTGCTTGCCGCCCTGCTGTCGTTTCTGATGCTCGGGTGCAGCCGGTCCCCTCCTCCGGCATCCACGGTCATCGCCGGGACATCGGTCGATGTCGACGCCGAATTCGCCCGGCTTCAGGCCAGTCTCGCACAGGAGGTGCCGGGCGCGATCACGGATTCGGCCGAATCCGGCCAGCGCTGGGCCGCCCTGGCGCAGCGCGCGGTCGCGTCCCGCGGCCAGGCCATCCGCCGGCCGCAGCTGCTGATGGTGGTGGACCGCAACCCGGCGGTGCAGGAGATGCGCCTCATGCTGGCCCGCCCCTCCGGCGCCTGGCAGAGCCTGGGCGGCGCCCGGATCTCGACCGGGCAGGAAGGCCGGCACGGCTATTTCATCACCCCGACCGGCGTGTTCCCGCACACCGATGCGATCCTGGACTGGCGCGCCGAGGGCACCTTCAACGCCAACGGCATCCGCGGCCTCGGCCTCAAGGGCATGCGGGTGTGGGATTTCGGCTGGCAGACCGCCGAGCGCGGCTGGGACGCCGATGGCGGCACCGCCGAGATCCGGCTGCTGGTGCACGCCACCGACCCCGCCGTCCTGGAGCAGCGCCTCGGCCGGCCCGCCTCGAAGGGATGCATCCGGGTGCCGGGGCCGATGAACGTCTTCCTCGACCGCCATGGCATCCTCGACAGCGATTATGAGGCGGCGGCGAAGGCCGATCCCCGCTACGAGGCCGTGCTGCGCCCCGACCGCAGCCCGACCCCGCTGGCCGGGACCATGCTGGTGATCGTGGATTCCACCGCAGGCCTGGTGGCCGCGGCGCAGCCCCGGTAGCCGCCTACTCCGTCTGCATCCCGAGCTTGCGCAGCATCGCCAGCAGGTCGTCGCGCTGCGCCAGGTAGTCGTCGCGCAGCAGGCCCAGCACATGGGCGTCGAGGAACTGGCCGCCCTTGCGCACATGCGCGCGCAGCAGCCCCTCCTCCTGGAAGCCGAAGCGCTTGTGCATGCGCACCACGCCCGGATTGCTGGTCAGCACCTCACAGCACAGCTTGTTCAGCTTCAGCTCGAGGAAGACGTGATCCAGCACCTTGAGCTCGACCCAGCTGCCGATGCCCTTGCCGCGGAGGTCGCTGGCACCGAGGTAGAAGGCCCAGGAACACTTGCTGTTCTGCTGGTCGATATCGACCAGATTGGCCAGCCCGATCGGCTCGCCGCCGCCCTGGATGATCCAGTAGACCCGCCGCGGATCGTTCAGGATCCGGGCGAACCAGGCATCGTGCTCCGGCCGGGCGATCTCGTGGTCGGTGTATTGGTGGACCGCGACATGCGGCAGGTTGCGCCAGGTGAACATCCGGTCGGAATCTCCCGGCTCCACCCGTCTCAGGCTCAGCATTCCCGCGCTCCCCCGCTCGTCGTCGTCGCCTCTTCTACACCGTCATTGCGAGCGCAGCGAAGCAATCCAGGGGCCGATGCGAACCGGCCCCTGGATTGCTTCGTCGGCTTCGCCTCCTCGCAATGACGAGGAGGCGAAGCCGGCATGCGATCATCCGCTCAGGCCGCGACAGCCCTCCGGCGCTCCTCCACCACATGCTCGGCGATGCGGCCCATCAGCTCCTGCAGATGATCGAAGCGGGCGGTGAAGCTGCCGACACCGAGCGTGACCGAGCGCAGCTCGACCGCCAGGCCGTGCATCTCCGCCTCCGGCAGCTGGCAGTCGATCAGGTCCCAGCCGGTCCAGCCCTCGCGCGCGGTCATGCCGAGGATCTGGCCGCGCCGGCTGGAGACGATGGCGTGCACCTTGGCGGTGTACTCCGCCGGCACCGCGATCGACACCGCCTGGATCGGCTCCAGCAGCACCGGGTCGCAACTGGCCAGCCCCTCGGCCATCGCCATCTGCGCCACGGTGCGGAAGGCCTGGTCGGAGCTGTCGACCGCATGGTGCTGGCCGTCGGTCAGGGCCACGACGAGGTCGACCACCGGGAAGCCCAGCGGGCCGCGATTCATCGCCTCTCGCGCGCCCGCCTCCACCGCCGGGATGTAGTTCTTCGGCACGGCGCCGCCCACCACCTTGTTCTCGAAGGCGAAGCCGGCGCCGCGCGGCTGCGGCCGGATCTCGACCTGGATGTCGGCGAACTGGCCGTGACCGCCGGTCTGGCGCTTGAAGCGGGAATGCTGCTTGGTCGGCCGCCGGATCGTCTCGCGATAGGCGGTGCGGGTCGGCACCGTGGTGACCGCGACGTTGAACCGGCTCTTCAGCCGCTCCACCGCGATCTGCAGCTGGATGTCGCCCTGCCCGGCCAGGGTGAGCTCACCGGTCGCATCGATGTGGTGCACCGACAGCGCCGTGTCCTCCTCGCACAGCTTGGTCAGCGAGGTGGTCAGCTTGACGTCGTCCTTGCGGTCCGACAGCGACAGGGCCACGGCGTGCACCGGCTCCGCCGGCTTCGGCCAGTTCCAGGTCGCCTCGGCGGTGCCGTCGGCACGCAGCGTCTGGCCGGTGGCGAGGTCGTCGAGCCGGGCGGCGCCGACGATCTCGCCGGGGCCGGCCTCGGCCAGCTTCTGGTTCTCGCCGCCCTTCAGCCGATACAGGCCGGAGATGCGGCGGCTGCCGAGATTGCTGTTGTCGGCCAGCCGGCCGCTCCAGATCCGCGCCAGGCTCAGCTTGCCGGTGTGCGGTTGGTGCTGGGTTTTGAACACGGTGGCGGCGAAGCCGCCATGGGCGTCATAGCCCAACCGGGTGGCCGCAGCATCATGCGCCGGGGCCTCGTGGCGCAGGGCCTTCCACAGCCGGGTGACGCCGTTGCCGTGCTCGGCCGAGCCGAAGAACACCGGCACGATCAGGTCCTGCTGCAGGTCGCGGGTCAGCTGGGTGTAGATCTCCTTCGGGGCCGGGATCTTGTCTTCGAGCAGTTGCTCCAGCAGCGCGTCGTCGAAATCGGCGAGGGATTCGAGCAGGGTCTGGCGCGCCTCGTCCTGGCGCGGCTTGATGTCGCCCGGCGCCTCGATCAGGTCGGAGGACTGGTTCTCGCGCCATTTGTAGGCACGGCCGCTGACCAGGTCGACATAGCCGGAGACGCTGTCGCCGTCGCGGATCGGCACCTCGCGCAGCAGCAGCGGCCGGGCCGAGACCTGCTGCAGTGCGGCCAGCAGGTCGCGCATGCGGATGTCGGTCCGGTCCATCTTGTTGATGAACAGGATGTGCGGGATCTCGTGCTCGTCCAGGAAACGCAGCATCGGCGCCAGGATCACGGCACGGTCGGGGTCGGCCTCGGCGACCACCACGGCGATGTCGGCGACCATCAGCGCGGCCATGGCGTCCTGCGCCAGCTCGACCGAGCCGGAGCAGTCGATCAGGGTCCAGTCCTCATCGAGATAGCGGCAGGAGGCCAGGTTCGGCTCGATCGTCATCTGCCGGGCGCGGGATTCGGGCGAGGCGTCGCCCACGGTGTTCTTCTGGGCCACGCTGCCCTTGCGCGGGATCGCGCCGGCGCTGTGCAGCAGCGCCTCCATCAGCGTGGTCTTGCCGCTCGAATACGGACCGACCAGGGCCGCGCAACGGTATCTGGGGGCAGGGCGTTCCTGCGACATGCGCATCCTCCCTTCTGCACGGGCCCGCCGTGCCGACCGGGCGAATGCCCGATCACGCGGGCGCCTTAGGAGGTCAGCATGACACTTCCGCGACGATCGGCCCAGCCCCGATCTGAGGCGGCGGGAACGATCATCCTGAGGAAGTGGGTATTCTAATCCTCGGGCCTGACCCGAGGATCCAGGGGCCATTGAGAGCAGCTCTTTGTGGCCCCTGGATTGCCGGGTCAAGCCCGGCAATGACAACACTGGGGAATGATCAAAAACCGCTCAGCGGATCGACCCTGGCACGAAGGTCGGGACCACCGCGGCCGGGCGGCCCGGCAGGTCCAGCGCGGTCGCCCGCTCCGGCGTGCGGGCGATCACCCGGCCGCCGCGCAGCACCAGCAGGCGCGTGGCCTTCAGCCGCACTGCCTCGAACGGGTCGGCGGCCTGCAGCACCACCAGATCGGCCCGGCAGCCGGGCGCCAGGCCGTAGCCGTCGAGCTCCAGCACCTTCGCCGCATCGGTGGTCACCGCGGCGAAGCAGCGGCCGATGGCGTCGAGCGCGGTCATCTGCCCGACATGCACCGCCATATGCGCCACCTCCAGCATGTCGGCCGAGCCCATCGAATACCAGGGGTCCATGACACAGTCCTGGCCCAGGGCGACGGTGATCCCCGCCGCCATCAGCTCCGGCACCCGGGTCATGCCGCGGCGCTTGGGATAGGTGTCGTGGCGGCCCTGCAGGGTGATGTTGATCAGCGGGTTGGCGATCGCCGCCACCCCGGCCTCACGCATCAGCGGGATCAGCTTCGAGACATAGTAGTTGTCCATCGAATGCATCGACGTCAGGTGCGACCCCGTCACCCGCCCGCCGAGGCCGAGGCGGTGGGTTTCCGCCGCCAGCGTCTCGATGTGGCGGGACAGCGGGTCGTCGCTCTCGTCGCAATGCAGGTCGACCGGCAGCCCCCGCTCCGCCGCGATCTCGCACAGCCGCCGGACCGAGGCGGCGCCGTCGGCCATGGTCCGCTCGAAATGCGGGATGCCGCCGACCACGTCGACGCCGAGGTCGAGCGCGCGCAGCAGGTTCTTCTCCGCACTGGCGGAGCGGAACAGCCCGTCCTGCGGGAAGGCGACCAGTTGCAGGTCGAGATAGGGCGCTACCCGTCGCTTGACCTCCAGCAGCGCCTCGACCGCCAGGAGGCGGTCGTCGCAGACATCGACATGGGTGCGGATGGCCAGCAGCCCCTGCGCCACCGCCAGGTCGCAATAGGCCAGCGCCCGCGCCACCACCGCCTCCTGCGTCAGCTGCGGTTTCAGCTCGCCCCACAGCGCGATGCCTTCCAGCAGCGTGCCGGACCGGTTCATTCGCGGCAGGCCGAGCGACAGGGTCGCGTCGAGATGGAAATGGGAGTCGATGAAGGGCGGCGTCACCAGCCGGCCGGATGCGTCGATCTCCTCCCGCCCCTGCGCCGCCAGGTGCGGCTCGACCGCGGCGATGCGGCCGTCCGCGATACCGATATCGATGCCGGTGCGCCCGTCGGGCAAATTCGCGTTGCGCAGGACGAGATCCATGGCGGGGCTGGCTTTCCGGAATTTCAGTGAGACATCGGCGCCGCCGACGATAGCATGCGTCCAGTGCATGGAAAGACGGGAGAACGCCCATGTTCCACACGACATGGGGCGAGATCCGCCGGGCGCAGCCCGACGAGGCGGAGGCGATCCGGGCCCTGGTCCGCCGCGCCTATGCGAAATGGGTCATCAGCGTCGGCATCGAGCCGAAGCCGATGCGGGCCGACTATGTCCGGGCCCTGGCCGAGCATGAGATCTGGGCGATCGACGGCCTCTATGGCTGCATCGCGCTGATCGAGCTCAAGCCCGAGCCCGACCATCTGCTGATCGTCAATGTCGCGGTCGACCCCGGCCATCAGGGCCGCGGCCTCGGCCGTCGGCTGCTGGACTTTGCCGAGCGCGAGGCGCAGCGCCGCAGCCTGACCGAGCTGCGGCTCTACACCAACATCCGGATGTCCGAGAACCGCGCGCTCTACGCATCGCGCGGCTATCAGGAGACGCATCACGAGCAGCGCGGCGAATACACCATCGTGCACATGGCGAAAGCGATCCCCACTCTCTGATGCCCGGGCCGGCCTACAGCACGAAGTCGGCGGCCACGAGGGCGATGCTGCCTGCGAGCTGGATGTGGAAGTCGGTCACCTTGTCGCCGTTGATGTCGCCGGCGATGGTGGTGACGCCGCCATTGATGGCGTAGCGCAGCTGGCCGGCGACGCCGGTGTAGAGGCCGGTGCCGATGAAGGTAAAGGCCTGGTCGCCCGCCACCAGCGTGTTGGCATCCATCAGATGCAGGTCGATCCGGTCGCCCTGGGCATGGCTGAAATCGGTAATCCGGTCGGCATTGGCACCGACCACGCTGTCCGTGGCCGAATTGAAATAGAACCGGTCCGCCCCGGCACCGCCGGTGAGCGTGTCCTTGCCGGCCCCGCCGACGAGGGCGTCGTTGCCGTTCCAGCCCTGGAGCACGTTGTTGCCGGCATTCCCCTCCAGCCCGTCATTGCCCTGGCTGCCGGAGAGGTTCTCGACGGCGATCAGGGTGTCGCCCTGCGCGTCGCCGCCGGCGCCCTTGCCGGTGACCAGGCTGACCGAGATCCCGACCGAGCTCTCGTAATAGCTGGCCGTGTCGGTGCCGGCGCCGCCGTCGAGCACATCGGCTCCCGCCCCGCCGCGGAGCACGTCGTTGCCGTCCATGCCGTTGAGCGTGTCGTTCCCGGCCATGCCGTTGAGTGTGTCGTTCCCGCCGTAGCCGGACAGCACATTGGCCACGGCCGACCCGGTCAGCGTGTCGTTGAAGCCGACGGTGCCGACGATGTTCTCGATATCGCTGCCGATGACGTCGCCCTGGGCGTCGCCGCCGGAGGCGGTCAGCGTTGTCAGGTTGACCGTGACGCCGGCCGGGCCGTCATAGTTGATGGTGTCGATGCCGGCGCCCCCGCTCAGATGATCCGCCCCGGCGCCGCCGTTGAGGAAGTCGTCCCCGTCGCCGCCGCTGAGCGTGTCGTTTCCGGCCTGGCCGTTCAGGACATCCGTACCGGCCCCGCCGGTGAGGACATTGGCGGCAGCCGAGCCCGTCAGGGTGTCGGCAAAGGCGGTCCCCTGGATGTTCTCGATGTCGTTGCCGACGGTGTCGCCCTCGGCCTCGCCGCCGGCGGCGGTCAGTGCGGTCAGGTCCACCGTCACCCCGGCGCTGCCGCCATAGACGATGGTGTCGACGCCGGCACCGCCGATCAGCGCGTCCGCCCCGGCACCACCATTGAGGACATCGTTGCCGGCACCACCGTCGAGCGTGTCATTGCCGGCCAGGCCGTTGAGCGTGTCGTTGCCGCCATTGCCCGACAGCGTGTTGCCGAACTGCGACCCGGTCAGCACGTCGTTGAAGCCGTTCGTGCCCTGGATGTTCTCGATGTCGATGTTGATCGTGTCGCCCTGGGCGTCGCCGCCGATGCCGGCGCCGCCGATGGTCACCGTCACACCGGCCGGGCCGTTGTAGACGATGGTGTCGATGCCGGCGCCGCCGCTCAGCGAATCCGCGCCGGCGCCGCCTTCGAGGGTGTCGTTGCCACTGACGCCGTCCAGGGTGGTGGCGCCGCCATAGAGCACGTCGTTGCCGGCGCCGCCGCGGAGCACGTCGTTGCCGGCGCCGCCGTCGAGGTTGTCGTTCCCGCCCATCCCGTCGATCGTGTCGGCGCCGCCCCGGCCGAGGATCACGTTGGCGACGGCGGATCCGACCAGGGTGTCGGCGAAGCCGTTCGAGCCCTCGATGTTCTCGATGTCGTTACCGATCACGTCGCCCTGGGCGTCGCCGCCCGAGGCGGTCAGCGCCGTCAGGTTGATCGAGACGCCGGCGGTGCTGAAGAAATAGGTGATCTGGTCGATGCCGGCACCGCCGCTCAGCGTGTCCGCGCCGGCATCCCCGCGCAGGATGTCGTCGCCGTCGCCGCCGCGCAGGATGTCGGTGCCTGCGCCGGCCGTGAGGGTGTCGTTGCCGGCCCCGCCGTCGAGCAGGTCGTTGCCCGGGCCCGAGGCGTCGCCCGAGACCAGGACGTCATCGCCGTCGAGGCCGTAGAGGGTGTTGTTGCCGGCGCCGCCGACCAGCCTGTTGGCGGCCGCCGAGCCGGTCAGGGTGTCATCGAAGGCCGAGCCGGTGACGTTCTCGATATCGGCGCCGACCTTGTCGCCCTGGGCGTCACCACCGCTGCCGGTGCCGCCGATCGCGACGGTCACGCCGGCGGCGCTGGCGCCGTAATCGGCGGTGTCGATTCCGGCGCCGCCGTTCAGCACATCCGCCCCGAGCCCGCCGCGCAGCGTATCGTTTCCGTCGCCGCCGTTCAGCGTGTCCACGCCGGCCAGGCCGTTGAGGATGTCATTGCCGCCGAGGCCGTTGATCGTGTCGTTGTTCGCCGTGCCGTCGAGAATATCGGCGCCCGCATCGCCGTTGATGACCGCCATGATGAATCCCTGATCCGAAAACGAGAATTTTGTCGTCGGATCCTGCCGGAAAACGACACTAATGACCGTTCGTTTTGCAGTTATTTTGTTGCGCGCTTCCTGGTCGGGCCCGGTCCGGGCGGCGATCTCAGTAAGCGCCGGAACGGACGAAGAACACGCGCGGGGTCATCACCAGCAGGGCCATGTCGCGCCAATAGGACCAGCGTCGGACATACTCGACATTGAGCCGGATCCGGGTCTCGTAGTCGGTGTCGCTGCGGCCATAGATCTGCCAGGCGCCGGTCATGCCGGGCCGGACGCTGTGATAGTAGCGGATCGCTGCGCCCCAGCGCTCCTGCTCCTCCTCATACATCGGCCGCGGGCCGACCAGGCTCATCTCGCCCTTCAGCACGTTGAACAGCTGCGGCAGCTCGTCGAGGCTGGTCTTGCGCAGAAAGCGGCCGATCGCGGTCACCCGCGGGTCCTTCTTCAGCTTGAAGCCGGATTCCCACTCGCGCCGCATCTCGGGGTTCTTCTGGAGAAGGTCCGCCAGCAGCTTGTTCGCGTTGGGAACCATGGTCCGGAACTTGTGGCAGTAGAAGATCCTGCCGTCGCGTCCGACGCGCCGATCGCTGTAGAAGACGCCCCGGCCCGATCGCCGGATCATGATGGCGCAGGCCAGGAACAGCGGTGCAAACAGCGCCAGCAGCGCGACCGAAAGCACCACGTCGGTGACGCGCTTCGCCGCCACGGCGGCACGGGAACCGGGCAACGCCCTCGAGGCCGTGGCCTCAGCCACGCTGACCGGGATATCGGACGGCATCGCAAATCCCCCACCAAGACACGACACTCACGAACCACGCCCGCGGCTCCGTCGCCAGCGCCGCGGTCCGACCGCCGCCCTGAGGACGGCAATTCGCGCCCCCCATGCTGGAGGGCCGGCCGAGCGAGAGAGGCCATGTCAGGCAATCCCCGCAATGCCTGAACAACCCAGGCACGACCTCGTTCCCTTTTTCCCGAGAGCCGCTGGGATCTCAATCCCCCAGAATTGAGGGGAGCCATGGCGGATCCGTCGCGACGGAGAAAGCGCACCGCCAGCGATGTCGCCACCGATGGGGGTTCGCTGCAGGCAGGCCACTCAGCCGCCGATCGCGCCGCAGAGCAGCGCCAGGGCGACAGCCTCGGCGCGGCTGCCCGCCCCGAGCTTGCGCATCGCCGAGGCGACGTATTCGTTGACGGTGTAGACCGACAGCGACAGCTGGCGCGCGGTCTCCTTGCTCGACGCGCCGCGGGCGATCCAGCCCAGGCAGTCGCATTCGCGCGGGGTCAGGGGGGATGCCGGGCGCTGCGCCTCGGGCTCGGACGCGCCTCCGGCGGCGGCCAGCCCGCGCTCGATGCGCAACGCCCGGCCGAGATGCGGCCCGATCGCCCGCAGCACCCGGAGTTGCTCGTCATCCCAGTTCGGCCGCCGCAGCGGCCGCCAGACCGACAGCATCGCCGACAGGTGGCCACGGTCGAAATCCACCCAGTACAGGCCGTGATCCTTGCCCTGCGGGTGCATGAAGTCGTTGTAGAACTCGGTGCGCCGGTATTCGGCATCCGAAATCAGCGCCGAATGGACGAAGGCCGTGCCGGGCTGCAGCCGCGGCAGCAGGGGCAGCAGCGGCAGCAGCCGGTGGTAGTGCGCCTGGTAGCGCGCGACATAGTCCGGGTCGGTCTCGGTCGCCAGCGTCGCTGGCCCCGGCGTCGCCGGGGCCAGCCGGCGCAGGACCACGGCCTCGCCACCCAGGGCGTCGCCGAGGCGGCGCAGCACATCTGGCCAGTCCTCGTTGCCGATGCCGGCTTCATAGACAAGGTCGATCAGCCCGAGGACGTGCTGTTCGTCCGGCCGGGCGAAGGAAGACGGCACATCGACCATCGGCCGGATGGCCGACTCGCCGATGAAACGGCCTTGCATCGGGTTCCCCTCTCATCTCGCCAAAGCTGGCGCTGCACATGCCGTGCATACAATGATAATGGATCGGACCGGTCCCTGTCGCGGTGACGGAACGCACACCCCGGAATTCGTTGGGAAATCTTAAAACAGGGCGTCCAGCGGCCGAGGCCGGCCGACGGCGAAGCCCTGCGCCTGGTCGATCCCCATGGCCCGCACCAGCGCCAGGGTTTCCTCATCCTCGACCTGCTCGGCCACGGTGACGGTGCCGAGGCGGTGGCCGATCGCATTGATCGATTCGACGATCACCCGGTCGACCGCGCTGGTGGTGATCTGCCGGATGAAGCCGCCGTCGATCTTCAGCCCGTCGACCGGGAACTGCCGCAGATAGGCGAAGGAGCTGAGGCCGCTGCCGAAATCGTCCAGCACCACCGCGCAGCCGGCGGCGCGCACCTTGGCGACGAAACGGCTCGCCGCCGCCAGGTTGTTGATCACCGCGGTCTCGGTGATCTCGAAATGCAGCCGGCCGGGATTCAGCCCCGAGGCCGCCAGCTCCTCCTTCAGGAATGGCCACAGGAACGGGTCGTCCAGCGTGTTGGCCGACAGGTTGATGCCGATCGACAGGCCCGGCGCCGCCCGCAGCTGCGGGCCGTAGCCGTGCAGCGCGGTGCGGATCACCCAGCGGTCGATGTTGCCCATCAGGTCGTACCGTTCCGAGGCGGGGATGAATCCCGACGGCTCGACCATCTGTCCCTTGTCGTCCTGCATCCGCAGCAGGATCTCGACATGCCGCGCCGCGGCGTGCCCGGGCCGGAGGTCGCGGATCTCCTGCGCGAACAGGCGGAACCGGTCGGCCTCGATCGCGTCGCGGATGCCGGCGGCGACCTGGATCTCGCGCCGGTGGCGCTGGGCCGCGCTGCCGTCGCCGCCATAGACCGAGACCTGGCTGCGGCCGGCCGTCTTGGCGGTGTAGCAGGCGACGTCCGCCTGGCTCAGCAGCTCATCCGCCCGGGTCCCGTCGGCGGTGACCGCGGTCAGGCCGACGCTGGCGCCGATCTGATAGGACTTGTCGTCCCAGGTGAAGCGCAGCTCGGCCACCGCGCGGATGAACTGGCGGGCGATGGTGACGCCGTCATCGACCGAGCAGTCGCGCAGCAGCATGGCGAACTCGTCGCCGCCGAGGCGGGCGACCAGGTCCCGGCCGCGGCTGTGGCGGCGCAGCAGGTTGGCGACGTCGCGCAGCAGCGCGTCACCGGCGGCGTGGCCGGCGCCGTCATTGACGATCTTGAAGCGGTCGAGGTCCATGAAGCACAGCACATGCCGCCGCCCGTCCCGGCGCGACTGGTCGCAGGCCTCGCGCAGCGCCCGCTCGAAGGCGACGCGGTTGGGCAGGCCGGTCAGGCTGTCATGGGTGGCGGAATGGGCCAGGGCCTGCTGCAGCGTGCGATCGCGGGTGACGTCCTGGAACACCAGCACCGCGCCGATCACCTCGCCCGAGGCGGTGCGCACCGGCGCCGCCGAATCCCGGATGTGGCGCCGCTCCCCGCCCCGCGCCAGCAGGATGACGTCTGTGTCGAGATAGTAGGGCTGCATCCGGGCCAGGCAGGATTCGACGGGGTCGGGCACGGCGTGGCCAGCCTCGTCGATCAGGCGGAAGACCTGGTACAGGGGGCGGCCCATCGCCTCCTCCGCCGACCAGCCGGTCATCTGCTCGGCGGCCGGGTTCATGAAGGTGACGCGGGCCAGCGAGTCGGTCGAGACCACCGCGTCGCCGATCGAGTGCAGCGTGACCCGCAGCCGCTCCTTCTCCTCGAACAGCGCCTCGGCCAGCTCGACATGGTCGGTGATGTCCCAGTTCATCCCGACCGCATGGTTCGGCCGGCCGTCGGGATGGCGGATCACCCGCGCCAGCGACCGGATGTGGCGGATGGCGCCGGACCGCTGCCGCCGGATGCGGAAATCCATGCTGAACAGCGAGGTGCGCTCGACGGCCTCGTCATAGCCGCGCATCACCCGCGGCACATCGTCGGGATGAAGATAGCCGAGCCACGCCTCCAGCGTCCCGTCATAGTCGCCCGGCGCGACTTCGTAGAGCGCATGCATCTGGTCGTCCCAGCTGTAGTGCCCGGCCGCGAAGTCGAGCTCGAAGATACCCGCTCCGGCCCCCTCGATCGCCAGTTGCAGGCGCTGGTTCAGCGCACGGATCGCATCCTCGCCCTGCTTGCGCTCGGTGATGTCGGTGTGGGTGCCGATGATGCGCCGCGCCCGGCGGTCCCCATCGCGCTCGACGACCTTGCCGCGGTCGAGGATCCAGCGCCAGGAGCCGTCCCTGGTCCGCATCCGGTGCTCGAGCACGAAATCGGGCGACCGGCCGGCCAGGTGATCGTTGATGATCGCCCAGCAGCGCGGCAGATCCTCCGGATGCACCCGTTCCGACCAGTCGCCGACGGTGACTCCGACCTCGTCATCCCGATAGCCCAGCATCGCCTTCCACTGCGGCGAGTAGAAGACGCGGCCGGTGTCGATATCCCAGTCCCAGATGCCGTCGCCGGCGCCGTCGAGCGCGAACTGCCAGCGCGCCTCGCTGCGGCGCAGGGCGGCCTCGGCCGACTTCACCTCGGTCAGGTCGCGCGAGGTGCCGATCAGGCCGATGATGACGCCGCGCTCGTCCCGCAGCGGCACCTTCGCCGAGGAGTAGGTCCGGGCGGTTCCGGCGACCACCGCGGTCTCCTCGGTGGTGAGGGCCTCGCCGCCCTCGAGCACGCGGCGGTCGTTCTCGACCAGCGCCCGCGCGGTCTCGGGCGGGAAGATCTCGGCATCGGACCGGCCGATGATCTCGATCCCGGCCCGGGCCATGACCGTCTCGACCGCAGGGTTGACCAACAGATAGCGGCTGTGGAGGTCCTTGACGTAGATCAGGTCGGGCGTCCCGTTCATCACTGCCTGCAGCAGCGCCAGGGTCTCGCGCAGCTGCCTGCTGCGCTCGACATCCTCGGTGATGTCCCAGCAGGCGCCCAGGCCACGCAGCAGGGTGCCGTCGGGCGCGTAGGTCAGCCGGATCGAAGCGCGGATATGGCGGGTCGTGCCCGAGGCCTGGTGCAGGACCCGGTAATCGACGCGGTACTGCGGGACCTGATCGCGTTCCGCGGCCTCATGGATGTCGGTGACCCGCACCACATCCTCCGGCGGCAGCAGATGGCGGAAGCCGTCGGGCGTGCGGTCAAAGCCGTCCCGCGTCGTCCCGTGCAGCTCGTAGGTCCGATCGTCCCAGAGGCGTTCGCCGGTGGTGAAATCGACCTCGAAGATGCCGACCCCGCCGGCGTCCAGCGCGACCTCCAGCCGCTCGTTCAGGGCGGATTGGCGGGCCTCCGCCTGCTTGTGGTCGGTGATGTCCCAGTTGGTGCCGACCGCGCGCAGCGGCGTGCCGTCGGAGGCCCGGATCACCCGGGCCAGCGAGCGGACATGCCGGATCCCGCCCGAGAGGCGGTGCAGGATCCGGTAATCGGCCTGGTAGAGCGAGGTCTCCTGCAGCGCGATCTCGTATTGCCGCATCGCATGCGGGATGTCGTCGGGATGGATCAGCCGCAGCCACCCGTCCAGCGTGCCGTCAAAGCCGCCCCAGGGCAGGCCGTACAGGCCGTGCATCCGCTCGTCCCAACGGTAGCGGCCGGTGGCGAAATCCAGCTCGTAGATGCCGACCCCGCCGGCCTCGATCGCGACCTGCAGCCGTTCGGTCACCTCGGCCAGCTGCGCCTCGATCTCCTTCTCGCGGGAGATATCGACGATCGTGCCGATCATCCGCTGGATGCTGCCATCGGCGGCGCGCTCGACCACCCGGCCGCGGCTGAGCACCGAGATCCATCGCCCGGTGACGTGGTGCCGAAGCCGGTAGACCGCGTCGAACTCGGCGTCGCCCCGGCTTCGCACCCGCTCGGTCGCCTCGGCCACCCGGTCGCGGTCGTCGGGATGCATCTTGCTCAGCCACAGGCTGATGTGGTGGACCCGCTCCTCCTCCGGCAGGCCCAGCAGCTCCTGCCATTGCGGCGATACCCAGACCATGCCGGTCGGCACGTGGAAGTCCCAGACCACCTGGCGGGACCCCTGCAGGGCGTGGTTCCAGCGTTCCTCGGACGCGCTGAGCGCCGCCTCAGCCTGCTTCTGCGGTCCGATGTCGATGATCTGCAGCAGGTAATGACCCGGCGGGGCGCCGGCCGCATCGCGCAGGGCGGAGGCGGTGACCATGCCCCAGAAGACCTCGCCGGTCTTCCGGACGTAGCGCCGCTCGGCCCGCGGGGTCTCGATGTCCCCACGCCGCAGCGCCTCGAGGCCGGCCTGCACCGCCGCGCGGTCGTCGGGATGGACGATGTCGTCGACGGTGCGGCCGATGCACTCCTCGGCGCGGTAGCCGAACATGGCGCAGAAGGCGGCGTTGACATACAGGCAGCGTCCGTCCGCCCCCGCGATCGCCATGCTGACCGCCGCCTGGTCGATGACCCGGCGCAGCAGGGCGACGCTGCCGGGAAGGACGGGGGCGCCTGGGCTCCGCCCTGGACTATCGTTCATGTGACATCAATGCTCGGCGGCCGGGGCACTCGTAAAAGGCACGGCCTCACGATAAGCCGATCTCGCGAATGACGGAATTCCGGAGCGGATGATGGATGTGACGATGCGGCCGGCGGAGGCCGGCGACCTGCCCGCGATCCTGCGGCTGCTGGCGGACGACCCGCTGGGCAAGAACCGCGAGGCGGCGGTCGAGGCGCCCTACCAGGCCGCCTTCGCCGCGATCGCCGCCGACCCGAACCACGAGATGGTGGTGGCCGAACTGGACGGGCGGGTGGTCGGCTGCTTCCAGCTCAGCTTCATACCCGGCCTGTCACGCCGCGGCGCCTGGCGGGCGCAGATCGAATCCGTGCGCATCGACTCGGCGCTGCGGGGCCGGGGCGCCGGCCGGGCGATGATGGAATGGGCCATCGCCCGGGCCCGTTCGCGCGGCTGCGCCCTGGTGCAGCTGACCACCGACAAGCGCCGGCCCGACGCCCACCGCTTCTATGCCCGGCTCGGCTTCGTCGCCAGCCATGAGGGCATGAAGCTGGAGCTGTGAAGGCCTCGTACCAGCGACCCGAATGCCCTAGACACTGAAGAGCTAGTCTTTCAGATCGGCCCCTGGATGGCCACGGCGCTTCGCGCCTCGCCATGACGAAAAGAGGCCGGAGGGCCGATCTGAAAGACTAGCTCTTCAGTGTCTAGGGCTGGACCGGCTGCGCCGCACCCTGCGCCGCCGCGCCCTGCTGATACGCCGCCTGGAAGGCCTGCAGCTCGGACAGGTCGATATCGGCCACCGCCCAGAACTCCAGTCCCGACCGCACCCAGTGCAGCAGGCGGTACCCCTCCTCCGTCTCCGCCGCCGGGGCACTGTCGGCGGCGCCCGGGTTCGGCCAGACGAACAGGTTGACGACGTGCCCGCCACCATGGCGGTAGACCAGCGCCGCCACCACCCGGCGGTCGAGATAGTCGAGCCGCCCGCCCGCCAGCGGGAAGCCCTGCGCCGCAAGGTCGACCACCGGCGGGGCGGCGTCGATCTTGCCGACGAACCAGGGCTTGACCGTGTGGCGGTCGGAGGACGGCACGTCGACCAGGTGCTCGGCCAGCAGCGACCGGACATGGCTGTCGACCAGCTGCCGGGCCAGGTCGTCGCCGCCGCGCGGCAGGACCAGCACCAGCAGCAGCGCCATGGCCAGCGCCGCCGCGCCCACCCCGCCCAGGGCCCCACCCAGGCGCCAGTCGCCGAGCAGGCGCCGCCACCAGGGCACCGCAGGGGACTGCAGCGCCGCCTCGAGCTTGCGGCGCAGCGCGTCGGGGGCGCGGTCGCGCATCTCCGGCCGGCGCAGCGCCGCGCGGATGGCCTGCTGCCGCCGGTACTCCGCGGCGCAGGCGGGGCATTCCTTCAGATGCGCCTCGAAGGCCAGGGCGCCGACGACATCCAACTCGCCGTCCAGCATGCCGTGCAGCAGGACCGATTTGTCGGGGCAGCTCATGGCGCCTCCTCCTCCTGGCGGGCCAGCCAGGCGCGCTTCACCAGCAGCCGGGCCCGGGCCAGCCGCGACATCACCGTGCCGATCGGCACCTCCGTCACCTCGGCGATCTGCTGATAGGACAGGTCGCTCATCTCCCGCAGCACCAGCACCTCGCGGAACGGTTCCGGCAGCGCCTCGACCAGGGCGCGCACCACCGCCGCCTCGTCGATCCGGATCAAGGCCGCCTCCGGATCCTCCGGCGTCTGGCCCCAGGGGTCGGCGGTGGCCTCGGCCGCCGCCTCCTCCGGGTCCGGCAGCGGCTCGCCCTGCTGCGCGCGCCGCGCCCGCAGCCAGGCATAGAAGCAGTTGCGCAGGATCGCCAGCAGCCAGGGCCGCGGGTCGCCGCCGCTGAAGCCGTCGAAATAGCGCAAGGCCCGGGCGAAGGCCTCCTGCACCAGGTCGTCCGCATCCGCCGCGCTGCGGGTCAGGTAGCGGGCCAGGGTGTAGGCGTCGTCCAAGCAGGGCAGCACCGTCTCCCGGAACCGCGTCGCCGCATCCTTTGTCCCGCGCATCGGTGTCTCCCCGCCGGGACGGGCCGCGCGACGCGACCCGCCCCGAAGCCGAGCATCCTCCCGCCCCGCCGCGGCGTCGAGCGGCCTGATCAGGTGGAGGCGGGTCACGGCGTCACGGTGATCCGCCCGGTCATATGCGGATGCAGGCTGCAGAAATACTGGACCGTGCCGGGCTTCGCCAGGGTGGTGGTGAAGCTGTCACCGGTGTCGAGGGCCTTGGAGCGGAAGCTTTTGTCCGTGGCCACGACCGTGTGCGGGATGTCGTCGCCATTGGTCCAGGTGACGGTGGTTCCGACCGGCACGGTGATCTCGGCCGGGCTGAAGGTGAAGTTGTCGATCTTGATGGTGACCGGCTGCGGCGCGGCCTGGGCAGCGCCCAGGCCGACCAGCAGGGCGAGGGCAACCCCGGCGGCGGCGCGCCGGGGAAACAGGAAGTTCATTCTCGATCTCCGGATGTCGGGAAAATCCGCTCAGGACGCGAGCGGCGAGTCAGTCAGCGCGAGGTGCTTGCTGCCGTGCCGGACCTCGATGCTGGTGGTCCCGAGCACCTTGCGCAGCTGGTCGTCCGGCACCTTCATCGGGCCGGCCGAGGGCGCGGTGCCCGGCGCCGGCTGGGGGAAGGCGGTCGACATGGCGGTGTGGAAGACGACGTTGCCCTCGACCTTCTGGATGATCTGGTGGATATGGCCGTTCAGGACGGTGACCGAGCCGAAGCGCTTCAGGTAGGACAGGGCCTTGGCGCCGTCCTCCGTCCCCCAGCCCCAATCCTGGTAGACGAGCCAGAGCGGGATATGGGCGAAGACGACGATCGGCGTGCTGGCCGACTTGCCGCGCAGGTCGTCCTCGAGCCATTCGAGCTGCTCGTCCCCGAGATTGCCGAGGCCGCCGGCTTTGAGGTTGACGACGTTGACCAGGCCGATGAAGTGCACGCCGTCGGAGTCGAAGCTGTACCAGCCGGCGCCCTTGCTGCCGCGGCCGTAGCGGTCGAGATAGGCCTTGCCCATCTCGTCATCGAGCAGGTCGTGCTCGCCGGGGACATAGTGCACCGGCAGGCCGGCGCCGCCGATCACCTGGTCGGCGTCGTCGAACTCCTTCGGCTTCGACAGATGGCTGATGTCACCCGTGTGGATCAGGAATTCGGGCTTCTTCTGCAGGGTGCCGATGCGCGTCACCGCCTCCTGCAGGGTCCCGAGCGCGTTCGGATTCGCCGGCTTGTCGAAGCCGACATGGCTGTCGCTGAGCTGCAGGAAGGTGAAGCCCGACGGCTCCGCCGCCATCGCCTCGCCGACGATGCCGAGCGAGCGCGGCACGCCGCCGCTCAGCCCCCACAGCACGCCGGTGCCGGCCCAGACCATGCACGTCAGGGCGCCGCGGCGGTCCATGCCGTCCGGCCGTTCGTCCTTGTCGCCACCCATCATGACGGAATCTCCTGTGCGGACGGGATCGTCCGCTGGGGGAGATCACAGGCCGGCCGGGTTTATTCCCGGGAAACATCGATCCTTGTTTCGGCTAGGCTGTGCCCCTCGGAACACTGCCGGTGCCTGCCATGCCGTCCTCGCCGCTCGTGCCGGAGCTCTATGTCTCGGAGATCGGCCGCAGCCGCCGCTTTTACACCGGCGTGCTCGGCTTCGCCCTGCTGTATGACCGGCCGGAGGAGCGCTTCGCCTATCTGGTGCGCGAGGGCGCGGCCCTGATGCTGGAGCAGCCGGCCGATCCGGCACGCACCTGGCTGGCCGGGCCGCTGGAGCCGCCCTATGGCCGCGGCGTCAACCTGCAGATCGCGGCCGCGGATCTCGGCCCGCTCCATGCCGCGGTGCTGGCGGCGGGGGCACCGCTGCTGCTGCCGCTGGAGGAGCGCTGGTACCGTCGCGACTCCCTGCTTCTCGGCCAGCGCCAGTTCGTCGTGCAGGACCCGGACGGCTATCTGCTGCGCTTCTGCCAGGATCTCGGCTCGCGGCCGGCTCCGGACGGAGGTGGCTGAGTGTCCGGCCACCCGGGCGCCGGATCTCGCCGCCCGCTTCGGCCGCGACACCGCCTCGTTCAAGGCCGATGTCCGCAAGCTGAAGGCGCTGGGCCTGACCGAGAGCCTGGAGGTCGGCTACCGCCTGTCGCCCCGCGGCCGCGCCCTGCTGGAGCGGATCGGCGGATAGCGCACCGGCTGTCACGATGCCCAGCCCTCACCGTCATTGCGAGCGCAGCGAAGCAATGACGGTGTTGGGAGTTCTAAACAGGTTCAGCAGGAATTCGATCCGACGCCCGGCCGTCATTTCGCCATTGTCGGCGGCGATCATCGGGCTCGGGACGACCCTGTGGTGACCGGCCGGGAGGGACGAGATGACGGGGACGCGTTACGGAATCCTGGGCGCCACGGCCTTGCTCGCCTTGGCGGCATCGCCGCCGGCGCGGGCCCAATGCGTCGAATGCGCGACGCAGATGTTGAACTCCACCATCCAGAGCAACATCACCCAGGGCATCTACGACGACATGAACCGCCAGACTCGCCAGCGCGACGAGGAGAGGCGGCAGAGAGATGCGGCCGGCGCCGGAACGGCGGCTTCCGCCTCGCTCGAGGATCGGGTGATGGACGCGGTGATGGCGCCGCTGCTGGTGGAGGCCAATCGCCGGGTCGCGACCGACGGCAAGGCCGCCGCCGAGGCCTGGTACGTCGCCGCGGGCCGCGAGCTCGGCGGCCAGGCCGGCAGCCTGATGCCCGAATACCGGCGCCGCGTCGCGGCCGACGGCCAGGCCAGCGCCGAGTCCTGGTATGTCGCCGCCGCCGGCGATCTCAGCCGCCGCTATATCCAGAGCGGGCGCTGACCCCGCCCTCGACGTCCGAGTCCCGACACCCCCGGCCTTGACGCCCCGGCCTTGACGCCCTGAGGCCCTGCCCGCATGGTCGCGCCATCTTCGGTCAGACTCGGCGGGGCCCCTTGGACGACCCGAGCCCAAGCGAGAGCGGACCGGCCGGGCTGACGCTGCGGCCGGCCACGGATGCCGATGCCGGGACCCTGGCGGCGATCCACCGCCGGGCCCGCGAGTCGGCCGCGATCCCGAACCTGCACAGCCGCACCTCCGTCCGCCGCTTCCTGCTGCGCACCATCCGGCTGTCGCGGGTGGTGATCGCCTGCCGCGACGGCGTGCCCGTGGGCTATGCCGCGCTCCACAATGGCTGGCTGGACCAGCTCTACATCCACCCCGACCACCACCGCCTCGGCATCGGCACCGTGCTGCTGGCCTGGGCCCGGCGCGACAGCCCCGGCCTGCGGCTCTACTGCTTCGCCCACAACGCCCGCGCCCGCGCCTTCTACGGCTCGCATGGCGGCCGGATCCTCAGCGAGGGCGACGGCTCCGACAACGAGGAAGGCCTGCCCGACCTCCTCATCGGCTTCCCTGAAACCTAAGGATTCTCCGGCAAGCCTCAGATTTCCATGCTGAATCCGCATGCGGAATGACCTGTGGTTGCGCAAATCCGCGCTTGCGCACGCCACGGAACTGACACAATATGTGGGGGCTTGGTACGGTGAACCACCCACGGATAGGGCCAGCCACAAGAGGCGATCCGGTCCCGATTCTGTCGGATGCGACTCCGCCCCCGGCTCCGGGAATCGCGGAGTTCCGCGGCTCACGGAAAGTATCCGCAAGTTCTTCACTGGAAATTCACTGATCTTTCCACTGAGTTATCCACAGAGAGAGCAAAATTCTGAATTACAATACTTGTTTTTGATTTAGGATGACGGTTCCTTGACTGATCTGTGGCGGCTTGCCGATGCGAGTCGCCGGTGGAGTTCGGCGCGGGGATTGCGGTCCCCGATTGGGCATCAGACGGGGGTCGCGGCGGCGCGACGGACGAAGGAGGATCGGGGGCCATGCGGATCGAACGGCGTTTCACGGCCGAGGGGCACGACGCCTATGAAGGGATCGAGTTCCGGTCGGCGACCAGCGAGATCCGCAATCCGGACGGCTCGGTGGTGTTCCGCCAGACCGACATCGAGGTGCCGGCGGAGTGGAGCCAGGTCGCGTCCGACATCCTGGCCCAGAAGTACTTCCGCAAGGCCGGCGTCCCGGCCCGGCTGAAGCGCGTCCGCGAGAAGGGCGTGCCCGAGTTCCTGTGGCGCAGCATCCCCGACGAGAAGGCCCTGGCCGAGCTGCCCGAATCCGAGCGTATGGGCAGCGAGCGCACGGCGAGCCAGGTGTTCGACCGGCTGGCCGGCACCTGGGCCTATTGGGGCTGGAAGGGCGGCCTGTTCGATTCGGCCGCCGACGCCCGCGCCTATTTCGACGAGATGCGCTTCATGCTGGCGCAGCAGATGGCCGCGCCGAACAGCCCGCAATGGTTCAACACCGGCCTGCACTGGGCCTATGGCATCGACGGCCCGGCCCAGGGCCACTGGTATGTCGACGAGAAGACCGGCGAGCCGCGCCTGTCCGACAGCGCCTATGAGCGGCCGCAGCCGCATGCCTGCTTCATCCAGTCGGTCGCCGACGACCTGGTGAATGAGGGCGGCATCATGGACCTGTGGGTCCGCGAGGCCCGCCTGTTCAAATACGGCTCCGGCACCGGCTCCAACTTCTCCAAGCTGCGCGGCGAGGGCGAGCGCCTGTCCGGCGGCGGCCGCTCCTCCGGCCTGATGAGCTTCCTCAAGATCGGCGACCGCGCCGCCGGCGCCATCAAGTCCGGCGGCACCACCCGACGCGCCGCCAAGATGGTGACGGTCGACATCGACCACCCGGACATCGAGACCTATATCGACTGGAAGGTGGTCGAGGAGCAGAAGGTCGCGGCCCTGGTCGCCGGCTCGAAGCTCGCCCGCAAGCACCTGAACGAGGTGATGGAGGCGTGCCACGGCACCTCCGACGCCGAGACCGGCGACCGCTTCGATCCGAAGCAGAACAAGGCGCTGAAGCGCGCCATCCTCGGCGCCCGCAAGGCGATGCTGCCGGAGAACTATGTCCAGCGCGTCATCCATTTCGCGCGCCAGGGCTACACCGGCATCGAGTTCCGGGTCTACGACACCGACTGGGATTCGGACGCCTACCTGACCGTCTCCGGCCAGAACTCGAACAACTCGGTCCGCCTGACCAACACCTTCCTCGAGGCGGTGCAGCAGGATGGCGAGTGGCAGCTGATCCGGCGCATCGACGGCAAGGTGGCGAAGACGCTGAAGGCCCGCGACCTGTGGGAGAAGATCGGCCACGCCGCCTGGGCCTCGGCCGATCCCGGGCTGCAGTTCGACACCACCATCAACGAGTGGCACACCTGCCCGGAATCGGGGCGGATCAACGCCTCGAACCCGTGCTCGGAATACATGTTCCTGGACGACACGGCCTGCAACCTGGCGTCCCTGAACCTGATGACCTTCCGCCGCGCCGACGGGTCGTTCGACGTGCCGGCCTTCGAGCATGGCTGCCGGCTGTGGACCATCACCCTCGAGATCGCGGTGATGATGGCGCAGTTCCCGAGCCGCGAGATCGCCCGCCTGTCCTACGAGTTCCGCACCCTCGGCCTGGGCTACGCCAATATCGGCGGCCTGCTGATGGCGTCCGGCCTGTCCTATGACAGCGTCGAGGGCCGCGAGATCTGCGGCGCGATCACCGCGCTGATGACCGGCGTCGCCTACGCCACCTCGGCCGAGATGGCCAAGGCGGTCGGCCCCTTCCCCGGCTACGCCAAGAACGCGCCGCACATGCTGCGCGTGATCCGCAACCACCGCCGCGCCGCCTATGGCGAGGCCGACGGCTATGAGGGCCTGTCGATCGCACCGGTGCCGCTGGAAGCCGATGCCTGCCCGGACCAGGAGCTGGTGGCCGCGGCCCGCCGCGCCTGGGACCGCGCGCTCGGCCTCGGCGAGAGCTTCGGCTATCGCAACGCCCAGGCGACCGTGATCGCGCCGACCGGCACGATCGGCCTGGTGATGGATTGCGACACCACCGGCATCGAGCCCGACTTCGCCCTGGTGAAGTTCAAGAAACTGGCCGGCGGCGGCTACTTCAAGATCATCAACCGGGTGGTGCCGGAGGCGCTGCGCGTCCTCGGCTACAGCGACGACCAGATCGAGGCGATCATCCGCTACGCCGTCGGCCACGGCACGCTGGAGACCTCGCCGGCGGTGGGCTGGGCCGCGCTGAAGGCGAAGGGCTTCACCCAGGCCGCGATCGACGCGGTCGAGCTCGGCCTGAAATCGGCCTTCGACATCAAGTTCGTGTTCAACCGCTACACCCTCGGCGACGAGTTCCTGACCGGGACGCTGAAGGTGCCGGCGGCGGCGCTGGACGATGTGACCTTCGACCTGCTGGCCTTCCTCGGCTTCTCCAGGGCCGAGATCGAGGCGGCGAACACCTGGTGCTGCGGCGCCATGACGCTCGAGGGCGCGCCGGAACTGAAGGACGAGCATCTGCCGGTGTTCGACTGCGCCAACCCCTGCGGCCGCATCGGCAAGCGCTTCCTGTCGGTCGAGAGCCACATCCGCATGATGGCGGCGGCGCAGCCCTTCATCTCGGGCGCCATCTCCAAGACCATCAACATGCCGAATGCGGCGACGGTCGAGGACTGCAAGGACGCCTATCTCCTGTCCTGGCAGCTCTGCCTCAAGGCCAACGCCCTCTACCGCGACGGCTCGAAGCTGAGCCAGCCGCTCAATGCCTCGCTGCTCGACGACGACGCCGAGGACGAGGAGGAGAGCCTGGTCGAGCGCATCATCGACGCGCCGGCCGGCGCCCGCGCCCCGATGGTGGCGGAGCGGATCGTCGAGCGGGTGATCGAGCGGATCGTCGACAAGACCGGCATCCGCGGGAAGCTGCCGCATCGCCGCAAGGGCTACACCCAGAAGGCGATCGTCGGCGGCCACAAGGTCTATCTCCGCACCGGCGAATACGATGACGGGCGGCTGGGCGAGATCTTCATCGACATGCACAAGGAAGGCGCCGCCTTCCGCAGCCTGATGAACAACTTCGCCATCGCCGTCTCGATCGGCCTGCAATACGGCGTGCCGCTGGAGGAGTTCGTCGAGGCCTTCACCTTCACCCGGTTCGAGCCCTCGGGCCCGGTGCAGGGCAACGACGCCATCAAGATGGCGACCTCGATCATCGACTACATCTTCCGCGAGCTGGCGGTCTCCTACCTCGACCGCAGCGACCTGGCGCATGCGACGCCGGACGACCTGACGCCGGACACGGTCGGCAAGGGCGTGACCAAGGATGACGGCAAGACCCCGGCGGTGGCCGAGGCGACGCCGATCCGCAAGGTCGCGTCGACCGGCTTCGTCCGCGGCAACTTCCGGGTGTTCGAGGGCGGCAACGTCCGCGACGTCGCGGTGGCCCGGGTCACGGAGATGCAGGAGCTGGTGAGCGAGGCGGCGACGGCGCTGCACACCGAGGGCGCCACCGCCCTGGCGCCGGCGCCGGAACCGGTCCCGCTGCGCAGCGCGGCGCTGAACGGCACGGCGGATGTCCGCCTGGCCAAGATCCGCGAGGCGCGGGCCAAGGGCTATGAGGGCGATCCCTGCCCCGAATGCCAGAACATGACCCTGGTGCGGAACGGCACCTGCCTGAAATGCGACACCTGCGGCGGGACGACGGGGTGCAGTTAAGAAAGCGGAAGAAAGTCCAGGAACTCTAAGAACGGATGGCGCGCGCGGATAAGCTTCTCGAATCCCTGCGTGCCAATTCGCGTGATCGGCGAATTGCAGAGGTCGAGGCCGTGTGCCGACAGCACGGCCTCGACTTTTCCATGCCCACGCGCGGCAGCCATGCCAAAGTTTCGGCTCACAATCGACCGGAAATCCTGACGATACCGGTTCGCAGACCGATCAAGCCGATCTATATTAAGAAACTGATCGAGTTGATCGACAGCCTGAGGCTTTGAGGGATTCGGTGTGAAGCCGACCGACTACCTACTCACGGTGCGTCCGCTGGATGAGGAAGACGGCGGTGGCTTTGTCGCAGAAGTTCCAGACCTGCCTGGCTGCATGTCCGACGGACAGACACCGCAGGAGGCAATTACCAACGTCCTTGATGCAATCATCAGTTGGATCGAAGCCGCTGAGGAACAAGGCCGCCCGGTACCAAAGCCATCAAAAGCAGCATAAGTTTCCATTCTTTAAATCACTTTAAAGTACGACTCGGCGGGGCGTTATCTGGAGCCCAGTATGCGAAAGTGTTTTATCATTCAACCTTTTGATAACGGAAAATATGATCGACAATACAAAGAGATCATTGTTCCGGCCGTGCAAAAATCAGGACTCCATACCTATCGCGTCGACGAAGATGCCTCATCCACCGTTCTGATTGAAAGCATCGAACGGAATATCGAAGCAGCCACCGAAGCCGAACAGCGGCTTCCGGAGTCCGCCCACTCTCACGCCTTCGCAACGCTCGCCTTGACGAAGTCGATGAACGCCCGCAGCGCCGGCGCCATCTGGCGCTGCTGCGGATAGCAGAGATGAAGGCCGGGAAACGGCGCCGAATAGTCGCGCAGCAGCGGAACCAGCCTCCCGTCGTCGATCAGCGGCTGCAGGGCATGCTCGACCCAGAACGCAATGCCGATCCCCTGGACGGCCGCATCGATGGCCATTCCCTGCTCGCTGACGATCAGCGGGCCGTCGACCTCGACCTCGAACCAGGCGCCGTCGCCGAAGAATTCCCAGTTGTATGGCGCGCTGCGGCCCGGCCATCGCCAGCGGATGCATGTGTGGGAATGCAGGTCCTTGGGCGTTGCCGGCCGGCCATGCCTGGCGATGTAGCTCGGCGCGGCTACCGCGATCTGCCGGATCTCGGGCCCGAGCTTCACGCCGACCATGTCCTTCTCCAGCACCTCGCCGAGCGTGAACCCGAGGTCGAAGCCGCCGGCCACGAGATCGACGATGCCGTCGTCGACCAGGATGTCGAGCGAGATGTCCGGATAGGCTTCATGGAACGAGGCGAGGATCGGCTCGACATAGGTGCGGAAGGCCAGCCTCAGGCAGCGGATGCGCACGAGCCCGGCCGGCCGGTCACGGAAATGGCCGGTGTCGCGGATGGCGGCGTCGAGCTCGTCGAGCGCGGGGCGGACGCGCAGCAGCAGCCGCTCGCCGGCCGCGGTCAGCGCCACGCTGCGGGTCGTGCGCTGCAGCAGCCGGACGCCGAGGCGCTCCTCCAATGTCCGGATGATCTGGCTGAGCGACGACGGCGACAGGCCGAGCTTCTCCGCGGCCTTCGAGAAGCTGGCCTGCTCCGCGACGGCCACGAAGGCCCGAAGGTCATTGTTTCCGCTGGCTCTCATTCGGCTCGTCCGGATGCTGCCCGGTTTATGTCGCTCAACCTGAAGAACCCTTTCGGGATACCGCGGATTAACCCGGGTGTCGCGCCCTCCTAGCTTCTGGGCACGGCAGCGGACGCCTCTCCGTCGCCGTTGTGATCAAGCAAGGAGACAGGTCATGACCAGCACACCCGCCACCGAAGTCGAAGGAAAGGTCGCAATCGTCACCGGCGCGGCCAGCGGCATCGGGCGCGCCATCGCGGAGCTTCTGCACGCCCGCGGCGCCAAGGTGATTGCCGAAGACATCAACCCCGAGGTCGAGCGCCTCGCCAGGCCGGGCGTCGTGCCGATGGTGGCCGACATATCGCAGGAGGACAGCGCCGCGAAAGCGGTCGCGCTCGCCGTGGACACCTTCGGCAGGCTGGACATCCTGGTCAACAACGCGGCGCGGATCATGGGCAAGCTCGTGGTCGACATGACGCGGGAGGAATGGGACGCGATCATGTCGGTGAACGTCACCGGCGCGTTCCTCCACGCGCGGGAGGCGATGAAGGCGATGATCCCCAACCGCAGCGGCGCAATCGTCAACATCGCCTCCTACGCCGCCTATTTCGCCTTTCCGCAGATCGCGGCCTACACCGCCTCGAAGGGAGCCCTCGTGCAGCTGACACGCACCCTGGCCCTGGAGGCGATCGGGCACGGCATCCGTGTCAATGCGATCGGCTCCGGCGACGTGGTGACCGACATCTGGACGGGCAAGATGGACAATGGCCCGGAATTCCTGGCCGACCACGGCCGCAAGGCGCCGATCGGCCGCGCGGCGGGCGCCGAGGAGATCGCCGAGGTCGTCGCCTTCCTGTCGTCGGACCGCGCCAGCTTCATGGTCGGCTCGGTCATGATGGTCGATGGCGGGATGAGCGTCAGGGTCGGCTGAAGGCCCGTTCCGGGGAGGCGCGGGCCGGCTCATTCCCATGCGGCTGGCCCGGCGCGGCCGCACTGCCGGCCGCGCCGATCCGGCTGCCGTCGAGGCAGCGGGCGGAGGGGAGAGCCGGGCCCGCCGCCCTATCCGCCAGATCCGCGAACCCGCAGCCTCCGGGCTGCCCCCGAATCCTCAGAGCGCCGCCCGGGCCATGGCGTCGCTGTCCGATGAATAGGGCCTGGGTTCCGCGCCGGTGAAGAACGACCAGAAGCTCTCATAGACCAGGTCCGGGCGATGCTCCGCCGGGTAGTGCCCGGTCGGGATGGCCCAGCCGCGCAGATCCGGCGCCCAGGGCGTCCAGGCCTCGATCGGCTTCAGGTGGCGCCCGACATGGCTGTTGCTGCCCCAGAGCACCATGACCGGGCACCGGATCCGCCGCTTGCCGAAATCCGCCATGTCCATCGCCAGGTCGAGGGTCACGGTCGCGCGGTAGTCCTCGCACACCGCATGGATCTGCTCCGGCGTGGTGCAGCGCGCATATTCCCTGAAGGCCTCGGGCGTGAAGATCTGCAGGCCGACGCCCTTCTTGTTGAGCTTGTACTGGATGTAATAGTCGAGGTCGGCGCAGATCAGCTTCTCCGGGAACGGCGCCTTCTGCGCCATGAAGAACCAGTGATAGCTCTCGAGCCCCCAGCCGAGCGTGACATTGGTCAGCAGGTGATGGGTCGGGATGATGTCGAGCGCGCAGAACCGGGTGACCCGGTCCGGCCGGTCGATCGCCATGCGGAAGCCGACCCGCGCCCCCCGGTCGTGCCCGGCGAGGGCGAAGCGGTCGAAGCCGAGCGCGGTCATCACCTCGAACGCGTCCTCGCCCATCGCCCGGAAGCTGTAGGCCGCATGGTCCGGCCCGCCATCCGGCTTGGCGCTGTCGCCATAGCCGCGCAGGTCGATCGCCACCACCGTGAAGGTCTTCGCCAGCGACGGCGCGATGCGATGCCAGCTGACATGGGTCAGCGGATTGCCGTGGATCAGCAGCAGCGGCGGCCCGTCGCCCGCGACGGCGGTGTTGATCTCGGCGCCGCCGGTCTTGATCCGCCGATAGGTGAAGCCCTCCATCAGCGATCCGTGGCCGGTCGCCAGGGGCGGCATCGGCGCGACGGCGACCGGTGTCTCGGAAACCATGCTCTTCCTCCCGCGAATGGTGGCTGTACCCTTTTCCTCGAATTGCAAACTGTCAACAATTTTCAGTTGACTTTCCCTGAGCCGGGAGCACGATCACCGGCAACGGCCCCCGGGAGCGACAGCGTCGCCCGGCCGCCAATGCCGGCCAGAGCCGAGGAAACGCACCATGACGGACTCAAGCGCAGCCGCCCCCCGCCTGGCCCTGCTGATGGGCGATGCCACCGGCATCGGCCCGGAGCTGGTGGCGCGCGTCGTCTCCGACGGCCGGCTCGCCGATGCCGCCCGGATCGTCGTCCTCGGCGACCGCCGGGTGCTGGAGATGGGCGCCCGTGACGCAGGCGTCGCGCTGTCGATCCGGCCGGTGGCGGATGCGGGGCGGATCGACTGGAACAGCCCGGGCGTCCCGCTGATCGATCTCGGCAACATCGACCCGGCGGCGTTCCCGCGCGCCGCGGTCTCGGCCGAGTCGGGCCGGCTGACGGGCGACACGCTGGCCGCCGCGGTGCGGCTGGCGCTGAAGGGCGGGCTGGACGCCATCACCTTCGCGCCCCTGAACAAGGCCGCCCTGCATGCCGGCGGCTGGCGCTTCCCGGACGAGCACAAGCTGTTCGCCCATCTCCTGGGCCACAAGGGCTATTTCTCGGAGATGAACGTGCTGGACGGCCAGTGGATGTCGCGCGTCACCTCGCATGTGCCGCTGCGCACCGCGGTCGAGCAGATCAACCACCGCAGCATCATCCAGGCGATCGAACTGGTCGACCACACGATGAAGCGGGCCGGCATCGCCAAACCGCGCATCGCCGTCGCCGCGCTGAACCCCCATGCCGGGGAGAACGGGCTGTTCGGGCGCGACGAGATCGACGTGATCGCCCCGGCGGTGAAGGCCGCCGCGGCGACCGGCATCGACTGCAAGGGCCCCTTCCCGTCCGACACGGTCTACATCAAGGCCTTCGCCGGCGACTATGACAGCGTGGTCGCGATGTATCACGACCAGGGGCAGATCGCGACAAAACTGCGCGGCTTCAGCCGCGGCGTGACGGTGACCGCGGGGCTCGATACGGTGTTCACCACCCCGGCGCACGGGACCGCCTTCGACATCGTCGGCCAGGGCGTCGCCACCACCGGCGCGCTGGAGGCGGCGGTCCGGCTGGCGGCGCAGCTGGCGCGCCGCAAGGGGTTGCAGGTGACCGAAACCGCGGCCTGACCGGCCCGCCGACTGGGAAGCGATCCATGACGCCATCGAACAGTTTCCGCATCGCCGTCATCCCCGGGGACGGCATCGGCAAGGAGGTCGTGCCCGAGGGCGTGCGGGTGCTGGAGAAGGCGGCCGCCCGCTTCGGCATCGGCCTGTCGCTCGACTGGTTCGACTTCGCCTCCTACGACCATTACGCCCAGCACGGCCAAATGATGCCGGACGACTGGAAGGCGCGGATCGGGTCGCATGACGCGATCTTCTTCGGCGCGGTCGGCTGGCCGGCCGGCGTCCCCGACCACGTCTCGCTGTGGGGGTCGCTGATCCAGTTCCGGCGGGAATTCGACCAGTATGTGAACCTGCGGCCCGTGCGCCTGATGCCGGGCGTGCCCTGCCCGCTGGCCGGCCGCGGCCCGGGCGACATCGACTTCTGGGTGGTGCGCGAGAACACCGAGGGCGAGTATTCCTCGATCGGCGGCCGCATGTTCCCCGGCACCGAGCGGGAGGTGGTGATCCAGGAAACGGTGATGACCCGCACCGGCGTCGACCGGGTGCTCAAATTCGCCTTCGAGCTGGCGGCCAAGGGCAAGCGCAAGCACCTGACCTCGGCGACCAAGTCCAACGGCATCTCGATCACCATGCCCTATTGGGACGAGCGGGTGGTGGAGATGGCCAAGGCCTATCCCGAGGTGCGCTGGGACAAGTACCACATCGACATCCTGACGGCGCAGTTCGTGCTGCATCCGGACTGGTTCGACGTGGTCGTCGCCTCCAACCTGTTCGGCGACATCCTGTCGGATCTCGGCCCCGCCTGCACCGGGACCATCGGCATCGCGCCGAGCGCCAACATCAACCCCGAGCGCAACTTCCCGTCCCTGTTCGAGCCCGTGCACGGCTCGGCGCCGGACATCGCCGGCCAGGGTATCGCCAACCCGATCGGGCAGATCTGGTCCGCCGCCATGCTGCTCGACCATCTCGGGCAAGCCGAGGCATCGGCGGCGATCGTCTCGGCGATCGAGACCGTGCTGGCGCAGCCGTCGCTGCGCACCCGCGACCTGGGCGGCACTGCGACCACGGTTGAATGCGGCCAGGCGGTCGCGGCCGCCCTCTAGCCTGCCGGCAGCGGAGGTCCGGCCGTCCGGCCGGGCCCCGCTGTCTCCGACTTCGCTCACCTTCGAAGCGCCGAGCCCGGTCAAGCCGGTTTTCCGTTGACATCTTTGGTTAACTGTCGACAATCTTCTGAAAACAAAAACACCCCATCCTTGGGCAGACGCGTGCGACCCGCAAAAGCGGCTGGGAGGATTCATGCCTTTCGTGGAACTCGACGGGCTGACGAAACGGTATGGCGACCTGACGGTCGTCAACGGCGTCGACCTCGCCATCGACAAGGGAAAGCTGGTCTGCCTGCTCGGCCCGTCCGGCTGCGGCAAGACCACGACGCTGCGGCTGGTCGCCGGGTTCGCGGAACCCTCCGCCGGGCAGATCCGGGTCGGCGGGCGCGTCGTCTCCTCCCCGGCCGCCAGCGCGCCGCCCGAGGCCCGCAACATGTCGATGATCTTCCAGAGCTATGCGCTCTGGCCCCATATGACCGTGTTCGAGAACGTCGCCTACGGCCTGCGGCTGCGGCGGGCGAGCAAGGCCGACATCCAGGCACGGACGAACCGCATCCTGCAGGCGACCAGGCTGGACACGCTGGCGGAGCGCTATCCCGGCGAGCTGTCGGGCGGGCAGCAGCAGCGCGTGTCGCTGGCCCGGGCCCTGGTGGTGGAGCCGGAGACGCTGCTGCTGGACGAGCCGCTGTCCAACCTGGACGCCAATCTGCGGGAGGAGATGCGGTTCGAGATCCGCCGCCTGCACGACGAGTACCGCTACACCACGGTCTATGTGACCCATGACCAGACCGAGGCGATGACCGCCGCCGACATCATCGTGGTGATGAACCAGGGCCATGTCGAGCAGGCGGGATCGCCGGAAGACATCTATGAGCGGCCGCGGTCGGAATTCGTCGCCCAGTTCATCGGCGGCACCAACATCTTCAAGGGCCGGCGCGTCGGCGACGATGCCGTCGATTGCGGCGGTGGGCTGGTCCTGCGCTGCGGCAGCGGCGATTTCGCCGCGGACGGCCCGACCGCCGTCTCGGTGCGGCACCACGACGTCCATCTCGCGACCGAGCGGCCGAACGGCCAGGCCGGCAACTGGGTGGCCGGCACGGTGATGCGCCAGGTCTATCTCGGCTCGCACCGGGACTATCTGGTCGGCCTGCCGGGCGGCGAGGTGGTGCGGGCCATCGCCCCGGTCGGCGTCGCCATCCCGCAGCACCAGGAGGTCTGGCTCCACTGCCCGCCCGAGCGGTGCAGGGCACTCGCACGATAAGGGAGGAAACAATGTCGAACGCAAGAATTGCGGCCGTTACCCTGTTCGTCGCCATCGGCTGCAGCGGCCCGGGCTGGGCGGCAGCACCCGAGCCCTACCAGGTGACCCCCGACCTTGTCGCCGCGGCGACCAAGGAAGGCACGGTCGTCTACTACACCTCGACCGACGTCCAGGTGGCCGAGAAGCTGGGCGCCGCCTTCGAGGCCAAATATCCCGGCCTGAAGGTCCAGGTCGAGCGCGCCGGCTCCGAACGGGTGTTCCAGCGCATCGGCCAGGAATACTCGGCCGGCATCCACAATGCCGACGTCATCGAGACGTCGGACGCCTCGAACTTCCTGACCCTGAAGGACCAGAACTGGCTGACGCCGGCGGTGCCGGAGGATGTCGCCAAGCTCTGGGGTGCCGATGACAAGGACCCGGACGGCCAGTACGCCGCGTTCCGCGCCACGCTGACGGTGATGGCCTATCGCACCGACCTGGTGAAGCCGGAGGATGTGCCGAAGACCTGGACCGACCTGCTGGACCCCAAATACAAGGGCAAGCTGGTCAAGTCGCACCCCGGATACAGCGGCAACGTGATGACCGCGACCTATGCGCTGAGCCAGCTTCTCGGCTTCGACTATTTCGAGAAGCTGGGGCACCAGGAGGTGATGCAGGTCCAGTCCTCGACCGAGCCGCCGAAGGTGCTGTCCCAGGGCGAGCGGCCGATCCAGGCCGACGGCAACGAGTACAACGTCTTCATCCTTCAGGACCGAGGCGTGCCGATCAAGCCGATCTACCCGCCGGAGGGGACCTCGATCGCCTTCGGCAATGCGGCGATCCTGGCCTATCCGCCCCATCCGAACGCGGCAAAGCTGTTCTACTCCTTCATGTTCTCGCAGCAGGCACAGCAGTTGAACGTCGATGTCGGCGGCCTGCGGTCGGTCCGCCCCGACGTGACGGAGAAGGCCGGGCGCACGCCGCTGTCGCAGATCAAGCTGATCGAGTCCGACCCGGCCGATGTCCGCGACGCCATCGAGGACATCAAGCAGAAATACGAGGAGTATTTCGGGACCTGAGGCCGGCCAGGCGCCAGCCGCAAGGGAACCCACGTCTCGTCTGTCATTGCCGGGCTTGACCCGGCAATCCAGGGGCCACGAAGAGCCGCTCTTGAAAGCCCCTGGATCCTCGGGTCAAGCCCGAGGATGACAGCGGAGAGTGTAGCGCTCGCTTCCCTGCCCGCCGATTGCCCGCCCCGCCCGAACACCCGTGGATCGAGCCCGAAGGTGACCAGGTGACCAGCACTGCCCTGCCTGCCGATTCCGCCGGCCGCCGGCCGCCTCGCCGCTTCGACCTGTCGACGCCGCTGTTCCTGCTGCTGGCCGCGATCCTGTGCCTGCTGGTGCTGTTCCCCCTCGGCTGGCTGGTCTATTACGCGGTCACCAACCGGTCGGGGTCGCTGACCCTGGCGAATTTCGGCCGCCTGCTGTCCGACGCCACCATCCACCGCGCCTTCCTGATCGCGATGGCCATGGCCGCCTGCGTCGGCCTGTTCTCCTGCCTCGTGGCCACACCGCTGGCCTGGCTGGTCGCGCGCACCGACATGCCGGGACAGCGCCTGATCCGCAGCCTGGTGACCGCGTCCTTCGTCACGCCGCCCTTCCTCGGCGCCATCGCCTGGGCGATGCTGGCCGCGCCCAACAGCGGCATCCTCAACAACATCTATCGCTGGGCCTTCGACCTCGACCCGTCGGAGGTGCTGTTCAACATCTACACCTTCCCAGGCCTGGTCTTCGCCATCACCTGCTATTCCTTTCCCTTCGTCTTCACCCTCGTGGCCAACGCGCTCGACAAGGTGCCGTCGGACCTGGAGGAGGCGTCGGCGATCCTGGGCGGCCGGCCGGGGACGACGCTGCGGCGCGTGACCCTGCCGATGGTGCTGCCCGCGATCCTGGCCGGGGCGCTGATCGCGATCGTTCAGGCCTTCACCATGTTCGGCTCCCCCGCCATCCTCGCCTTGCCGGCGGGTTTCCATGTCCTGACCACGAAGATCTGGAGCTACTTCCAGTTCCCGCCGCGCCTCGACCTCGCCGCGGCCAGCGCCGTGCCGCTGCTGGTCGTCACCATGCTGCTGCTGTGGCTGCAGAAATGGCTGCTCGGCCGGCGCGGCTACACCGTGGTCGGCGGCAAGAGCGGCACGCCACGCCGCACCAGGCTGGGCCGCTGGAAATGGCTCGCCGGCGCCTATGTGCTGCTGATCCTGTGCGTCACCATCGTCTTCCCCTATCTCGCTTTGCTCAAGGTGGCGCTGACCCACAACCTGTCCGAGCCGCTGAGCTGGGACGCGCTGACCCTGCACAATTTCGAGTTCGTGCTGTTCGACCTGTCCGCCACCCGCCTGGCGATCTGGAACACGCTGATCCTCGGCCTGGCCACGGCGACCCTGGCGACCGGCATGGCGCTGGTCGTTTCCTACCTGGTCGCGCGACGCGCCGTGCCCGGCGCGTCGCTGCTCGGCGTCCTGGCGACGGCGCCGATCGCGGTTCCCGGCATCGTGCTCGGCGTCGGGCTGTTCCTGGCCTATGCCAATCCGGCGCTGCGGCTGTACGGCACGCTGTGGATCCTGCTGATCGCCTTCCTGACGATCGAGCTGCCGTCGGGCTACCAGCAGCTCTCCGCCGCCATCCGGGGTGTCCATCCCGAGCTGGAGGAGGCCAGCCGCATCCTCGGCGCCACCCGGCTGCGCAGCCTGTGGCAGATCACGGCGCCGCTGCTGCGCACCACCGTCGTCGCCGCCTGGTGCTTCGTCTTCATCGGCACCATCCGGGAGCTGTCGGCCACCATCCTGCTGACCACGGCGCAGACCAAGCTGGTGTCGGTCATCATCTATGATCTCAACGAGAGCGGCGATTACGGGGCCATCGCCGTGCTGGGCATCCTGCTGCTGGTGGTGTCCTTCACCGTCGTCCTCATCGCCAACAAGCTGCCCGTGCTGGGCGGGGCGAAGCCAAGGGTGAACTGACATGGGGAGCGGGTCCTGCGCCAGGACGGTCGCGGTCGGCCCGCTTGACAACCGGGGGCTCGCCTCCGTTATGGCTATACGGTGATGATGTCGTCGTCGCAGCGGTTGGGGGAGATCGGCACGGTGGAGATTGCAGACCGCCGCGCCGCGGCCGGGCGACATGGCCTGAACGGCATTGAACGGACTTCAGACCCATGACGGACACCGACAACACGCCGGGATTCTCGCCGATCGATTTCCTGCGCACCCGGTCGCTGACGAATGTCGTGCAGACCGAGATCGAGCGGATGATCGTCGAGGGCGAGTTCACCCCGAACGAACGGATCAACGAGAACGCCCTGGCGCAGCGCCTGAAGGTCAGCCGCGGACCGATCCGCGAGGCCTGCAGCGCCCTGGCCGCGATGGGCCTGATCCAGATCATCCCGAATCGCGGCTTCTTCGTGCGGGAGCTGAGCAGCGACGAGGCGCGCGACGTCTCCGAGGCCCGCGCCTGCGTCTTCGCCTCGCTCGCCATGTGCGCCGCCATGCGCGTCAGCGACGCCGAGATCGCCAAGCTGCGCGAGCTGGTGGACCGGATGGACGGACTCGCCGCCGCCGGCGAGGTCAGCCACTACTACCCGGTCAACCTGCAGTTCCACTCCGAGCTGGCGCGCGCCTCCGGCAACGCCCGGCTGGCGCAGATCTATCTCGGCCTGGCGCGCGAGCTGCACATCCAGCGCTACCGCGCTTTGGCCAGCGGCGATGTGCTCGACGTCTCCAACGCCGAGCACCGGGCGATCTTCGACGCGGTGGCGGCGCGCGACCAGCAACGGGCCTTCGCCGCCGGATACGCGCATATCATCAACGGCATGTCGCGCACGCGCCGGGCGGCGGAGCTGGTCCATCGCCACCCGCCGGAAGGCTGACGGCCGGCACCGGCCGGCCCTCGCCGCCCCCGCGACGATCAGGAGAATTCAGCAAGCCCTGCCGTCATGGCGAGGCGCGCAGCGCCGTGGCCATCCAGAGAGCGGTGCCGCTGGATGGCCGCGCCCCTTCGGGGCTCGCCATGACGGAAAGGCATAGGTTCTCAACGAATTGGATGGAGCTTTTTTGCCAACAGAAAATCGTTGACAGTTTACCAACGCCACCCGCCTAATTCCGTGCAGGTCCCATCCACCGGCCAGACCGAAGGCCGTGCGGGATCGCTCTCAACGACGGGGAAGATCGATGGGCAACGCCGTTCAGACCGGTCTCACGAACTACGTGGCCGGCTTCGTTTCCGACACCAGGCTGGCCGATCTTCCGGACGACGTGGTCGCGCTGGGGAAGAAATCCATCCTCGACGGGCTGGGCCTGGCCCTGTCCGGATCCGTGGCCCGCAGCGGCGAGCTCGTCCGGCAGCATCTGGACGAGCTCGGGCTGCAGCCCGGCGCGGCGACGGTGATCGGGGCCGGCCGCAAAGTCGCCCCGCGCTTCGCGGCCTTCGCCAACGGCGTCGGCATCCATGCCGACGACTATGACGACACCCAGCTGGCGGTCGCCACCGACCGGGTCTACGGCCTGCTGACCCACCCCACCGCCCCTGCCCTGCCCGCCGCGCTGGCCATGGGCGAGCAGACCGGGGCCTCCGGCGGCGCGGTGATGCTGGCCTATCACCTGGGGGTGGAGGTGGAGTGCAAGATCGCCGAGGCGATCGCCCCCCGCCACTACCAGACCGGGTTCCACGCCACCGCCACCTGCGGCACCTTCGCCGCCGCGGCGGCCGCCGCCTCGCTGCTGCGGCTCGATGCCGAGGCGACGGCCCGGGCGCTGTCGGTCGCCGGCAGCCAGTCGGCCGGGCTGCGCGAGAATTTCGGCACGATGACCAAGCCGTTCCACGCCGGCCGGTCGTCGGAAAGCGGCATCGTCGCCGCCCAGCTCGCCGCCTCCGGCTGGACCGCCACGGACAAGATCCTGGAAGCACCGCGCGGCTTCTTCCAGGCCGCCGGCGGCGGCTATGATGCCGGGGCGATCCAGTCCCGCCTCGGGGCGCCCTGGACCTTCGCCGCCCCCGGCATCTCGATCAAGCCGCACCCCTCGGGGTCGCTGACCCATCCGGGCATGACCGAGATGGCGCGGCTGATCCGCAAGCACGGCATCAAGGCCGCCGATGTCGAGCATGTGCGCGTCGGCACCAACTCCAACATGCCCAACGCCCTGATCCATCACCGCCCGCAGGATGAGTTGCAGGCCAAGTTCTCGATGGAATTCTGCATGGCCATCCTGCTGCTGGACGGCAAGGCCGGCCTGTCGGAATTCACCGACGAGACGACCCGGCGCGACGATGTCCGGGCGATGATCGGGAAGGTCGACTTCGTGGTCGATGAGCGGGCCGAGCGGGCGGGGTATCACAAGATGACCACGATCATCGACATCACCCTGCGCGATGGGGGCAAGATCCATGGCGAGGCCGATTTCGGCAAGGGCAGCCCGGCCAACCCGATGAGCTATGACGAGGTCGCCGCCAAGTTCCGCGACAACGCCGCCCATGCCGGCCTGGCCCGGGCCGCGGCGGATGAGGTGGTGGACCTGGTGCGCGAGTTGGAGCGGCAGCCCTCGATCGAGCGGCTGATGGGCCTGGTCGCGCGGGCTGGCTGACCGGGGCGGGACACGGGAATGGCACACCTCACCATCGGCATCCTCGACGGCGACGATATCGGCCTCGAGATCGTGCCGGCCTCGGTCCGGGTGGCGCGCGCCGCCGCCGCCCGCGCCGGGCTCGACATCGACTGGCGGCCGCTGCCGATCGGCCGCCGGGCGCTGGACACGCATGGGTCGACCATGCCGGACGGCACGCTGGAGGCGCTGGCCGCGATGGACGGCTTCATCCTCGGCCCGATCGGCCATCGCGCCTATCCGAAGGCGCCGGGCGCCATCAACCCGCACCCGATCCTGCGCAAGCATTTCGGCCTGTTCGCCAATGTCCGGCCGACCCGTTCCTATCCCGGCCTGGGGGCGCTGTTCGACGATGTCGACCTGGTCATCGTCCGCGAGAACAACGAAGGGTTCCAGCCCGACCGCAACGTCGTCGCCGGCTCGGGCGAGTTCCGGCCGACCGAGGACACCACCATCTCGGTGCGGGTGATCACGCGGCAGGGCAGCTATCGCGTCGCCCGGGCGGCGCTGGAGATCGCGCGGAGCCGCCGCCGCAAGCTGACCCTGGTGCACAAGAACACGGTGTTCAAGCTGGGCTGTGGCATGTTCGTCGAGGAATGCCACCGCGCCGCCGAGGCCTTCCCGGACGTGACGGTGGACGAGGTGATCGTCGACACCTTCGCCATGCGGCTGCTGCGCGACCCGCAGACCTTCGACGTGGTGGTGACCACCAACATGTTCGGCGACATCCTGACCGACGAGGCGGCCGGGCTGGTGGGCGGGCTGGGCATGGCGCCGGGGCTGTGCATCGGCGAGGGTGCCATCGCCATGGCCCAGGCGGCGCACGGCTCCGCCCCCGACATCGCCGGGCGAGGCATCGCCAACCCTTTCGCGATGATCGAATCGACGCGCATGATGCTGGACTGGCTGGGTCGCGACCGCGGCGTCGCCGAGGCCGTGGCCGCTGCCGCGCTGATGGGCAGGGCCACGGTCGCGGCGCTGGCCAGGCCGGAGACGCGGACCGGCGATATCCGCGGCACCGCCGGCACCGCCGGCATGACCGACGCCATCGTGAGCGCCATCGAGACGGAGACCGACCATGTCCTCGCATAGAATTGCCGTCCTGGGCGGCGACGGGATCGGCGTCGAGGTGGTCGAGGCCGGCGTCCGCGTGCTGCAGGCGCTGGCCGAGGTCGAGCCCGGCCTGTCCTTCGCCTTCGAGCGGTTCGACTGGGGCTCGGACTATTATCGCCGCAACAGCCGGATGATGCCGGCGGACGGGCTGGCGCGGCTGGAAGGCTTCGACGCGATCTATTTCGGCGCGGTCGGCGACCCGGACCTGCCCGACGACATCACCCTGTGGGGCCTGCGCCTGGCGATCTGCCAGGGCTTCGACCAATACGCCAATGTCCGGCCGACGCGGCTGCTGCCCGGCCTGACCGGCCCGCTGCGGCCGGAGCTGGGGCGGCAGATCGACTGGGTGATCGTGCGCGAGAACAGCGAGGGCGAATATGCCGGGGTCGGCGGCCGGGCCCATCGTGGCCTGCCGATCGAGGTCGGCATGGATGTCGCCGTGTTCACCCGCGCCGGGGTCGAACGCATCGCCCGCTTCGCCTGTGACCTCGCCTCGTCCCGCCCCCGGCGGCTGCTGACGGTGGTCACCAAATCCAACGCCCAGCGCCACGGCATGGTGTTCTGGGACGAGGTGGTGAAGGACGTCATCCGCGACTATCCCGGCCTGACCGTCGACTGGATGCTGGTCGATGCCATGACCCAGCGCATGGTCAACAAGCCCGGCTCGATCGACACGGTGCTGGCCACCAACCTGCATGCCGACATCCTGTCGGACCTGGCGGCCGCGCTGGGCGGGTCGCTCGGCATCGGGTCGACCGCCAATATCGACCCGTCGCGCAAGCGCCCGTCGATGTTCGAGCCGATCCACGGCTCGGCCTTCGACATCATGGGCAAGGGCATCGCCAACCCGCTGGGCTGCTTCTGGACGGCCAGCCTGATGCTCGACCATCTCGGCGAGGGCGCCGCCGCCCGCCGCCTGATGGCCGCCATCGAGACGGTGACCGAGCGGCGGGAGCATCTGAGCCCGGACCTCGGCGGCACGGCGGGCACGGCCGAGGTGACGGATGCGGTGATCGCCGCCCTGCGCGGCGGCAACGCCTGAGCCGTCCGGGTCAGCCGGCGCTCACCCCGCCGGCATTCCGGACATGGCCGTGTCGACGGCGTTGCCCAGCCGCTCCACGATCTCGTCGATGTCATCGGCGGTCGAGATGAAGGGCGGCGCGATCAGCACGTGGTCGCCACGCCGGCCGTCGATCGTTCCGCCCATCGGATAGACCATCAGGCCGTTGGCCATCGCCGCCTGCTTGATCCGCGCATGGAGCTTGAGCCCGGGATCGAACGGCTCCCTGGTGCCGCGGTTGGCGACCAGCTCGATCGCCTGGAACAGGCCGCGACCGCGGACATCGCCGACATGGTGGTGGTTGCCGAAGCGCTCGGCCAGACGCCGCGCCAGATGCCCGCCCATCTGCCTGACATTCGCCAGCAGGTTCTCGCGGCGGATCACCTCCTGCACGGCCAGGCCGGCCGCGGCCGCCATCGGATGGCCCATATAGGTGTGGCCGTGCTGGAAGAAGCCGGAGCCGCTGGCGAAGGCCTCGAAGATCCTGTCCGACAGCAGCACCGCGCCGATCGGCTGGTAGCCGCCGCCGAGGCCCTTGGCGATCACCATCAGGTCCGGGGCGACGCCATCCTGCTCGCAGGCATGCAGCGTGCCCGTGCGCCCCATGCCGCACATCACCTCGTCGAGGATGAGCAGCACGCCGTAGCGGTCGCAGATGGCGCGGATGCGTCTCAGGTAATCCGCGACCGGCGGCACGGCGCCGGCCGTGGCCCCCACCACCGTCTCGGCGACGAAGGCGATGACCTCGTCCCCGCCGAGCTCCAGGATCTTGTCCTCCAGCGCCTGCGCGGCGCGCGCCGCATAGTCGGCGTCGGATTCCCCGGGCTGCTGGAAGCGATAGGCGAAGCACGGATCGATATGGTGCGTCTCGACCAGCAGCGGCTTGAACTGGCTGCGCCGCCATTCATTGCCGCCGGCGGCGAGCGCGCCGAGCGTGTTGCCGTGATAGCTCTGCCGGCGGGCGATGACGTGGCGGCGCTGCGGCTCGCCCTTTTCGACGAAGTATTGCCGCGCCATCTTCAGCGCGGCCTCGACGGCCTCGGAGCCGCCGCTGACGAGATAGACATGGCCGATGCCCGCCGGGGCGTCGGCAACCAGCCGGTCGGCCAGCCGCTCGGCCACCTCGGTGGTGAAGAAGCCCGTATGGGCGTAGGCGAGTTTGTCGAGCTGGGCGTGCATGGCGGCGATCACGTCCGGATGGCCGTGGCCGAGGCAGGACACGGCGGCGCCGCCGGACGCGTCGATATAGCGGCGGCCCTCGCTGTCGAACAGCTCGATGCCCTTGCCGCCGACGGCGACGGGAAGCTTGCCCTTGATCGATCGGTGCAGGATGCGGGTCATGGCATCGGCCAAGCCTAGATGTGGGTGGAAAGGGCCCTGAACTGGCGTTCCATCGCCCGCACGGCGGCGAGGGCCTCGTCGCCGGCCGTGGCCGCGAGGATGGCGGCCAGCGCCTCGGCGACCGCGAAGGCCGGCGCCATGGTGTGGAAGAAGGACGGGCTTTCGGTCGGAACGATGATGGCGGCGCGCGCCCGGGCCACCAGCGGCGACACCACGCTGTCCGTGATCGCCACGATGTCGAGCCCGCGCGCCAGCGCGTAATCCGCGAGCTCGACCGCCGCGCGGGTGTACGGCTTCACGCTGACGGCGAGCAGGGCATCGCCCTGCTTCGCCTCCCGCAAGGCGTCCGGCCCGGTTCCGCCGGGACCGTCGAGCAGGCGGACCGCACCGCCGGCAAGCCCGTACACATAGGCGAAATGGCAGGCCACCGTGTAGCTGGAGCGGTAGCCGAGCACATGGACGCGCCCCGCCGCGGCGAGCACCGCGGCAGCCCTGGTCACGTCCTCGATCGCTGCCGGCCGGCAGAGGGCCGCCAGGTGACGCTCCAGCGTCTCCATCAGGTCGAAGGCCAGGGCGCCGTCGCCGCCTTGCCGGCGCCGTTCGACGAGGACCCCGGCCTTGTCGGAGAATTCCGTCTCCCCCCACCGCAGGCTTTCGGCATGGAGGGCGCGCAGATCCTCATAGCCGTCGAGCCCCATGCGCTGCGCCAGCCGCGTCATCGAGGCGGGGGTCACGCCGGCCCGGCGCGCCTGCTCCCGCATCGTCAGCAGCGCCACGTCGCGCGGATGGTCGAGCACCCATTGCGCCGCGGCGCGCAGCTGGCGCGGCATCGCCTGATAGGCCTCCAGGAGGCGCGAACGGAAGGCCGGTTCCGACATGGACCGGAACTTACGCCCGCCGCCCGGCCGCTGCAATGAACATTTCAAAACTGAAAAAATGAGTGTAACGTTTCATCTAAACAGAGGCCAAAGAAGCAGGGAGAGCTCGATGAACCGTCATCCGCATCTTCATCTCGGCACCGCGCTGACGCTGGCGGCGCTGGCCTTTGCCGCAGGACCGGCGATGGCCGAGGACCCGATCGCCATCGGCTGGGTCGGGCCGTTGTCCCCGCCCGGCAACTATTCCGGCGGCCAGGAGATGCAATGGGCCGTCCAGCTCGAGGTCGACCAGATCAACAAGGCTGGCGGCGTGCTGGGCCGCCAGATCGAGGTCACCTACGAGGACACCAAGGGCCAGCCGGCGGAAGGCAGCGCCGCCGCGGTGCGCCTGATCACCAAGGACAACGTTTCGGCGATCATCGGCGAGTTCCACTCCTCGGTCGCCCTCGCCGAGATCGAGGAGGCGCACAAATACGGCGTGCCCTGGGTCGGCACCGATGTCTGGGCCGACGCCATCACGGCCAAGCAGTATCCGGAGGTGTTCCGCCTCGCGCCGGCCAACTCGCTGGTCTACGTCAAGGCGGCCGACTGGACGGTCGAGCAGGGCTTCAAGAACATCGCCATCGTCGCCGAGAACACCGATTTCGGGCAGGGCGGGGCCCAGGTCATCGCCGGGGAGCTGAAGGCCAAGGGCGTGCCCTACACGATGGCGACGGTCGACCTGAACCAGCAGGACTTCACCCCGGCGCTGCTGCGCCTGATGAGCCAGAGCCCGCGGCCCGACGTCATCCAGATGGTGATCGCCGGCCAGGCGCAGTACCAGCTGGTCAAGCAGGCCTGCCAGCTCGGCCTGGCGCCGACCGCCGAGACGGCCCTGATCGGGTCGTCCGGCCTGCTGCAGAAGGAGGTGTGGGAGGTCGTCGGCCCCTGCGCCAAGAACCTGCTGATCGTCAATGTCGCGCAACCGAAGTCGCAGTGGAACGACAAGGCGAAGGAGTTCGTCAAGGCGTTCACCGAGCGCTACAACCGGGCGCCCACCGGCGTCGCGCTGGAGGCCTATGACACGCTCGGCGTCGTCATCGAGGCGATCAGGAAGGCCGGCTCCGCCGACCGCGCCGCCATCGTCAAGGCGCTGGAGGAGATCAGGTACGAGGGCGTGAACGCCACCTACACCTTCCCGACCGACAAGACGCCGGACTGGGCCTTCCACCAGTTCAAGGACGTCCCCTTCACCATCATCCAGTACACCGAGGAGAACCAGTCGCCGGAGGACGCGGCCATCGTCTATCCGAAGGCCTGGGCCACCACGGACAAGATCCTGCCCGGCAAGTGATCGGAGCGGCCGGCGGCCCGAGGCTGCCGGCCCTCAATTCGCCCGATCCGTCCCATCGACCTGCGGCTGCGACCGGACCATGAGCTATTTCCTCCTCCTCGCCGTCAACGGCCTGGTCATCGGCCTCATCTTCGCCCTCGTGGCGTCGGGGCTGACGCTGGTCTTCTCCGTGCTGAAGGTCGTCAATTTCGGCCACGGCTCGCTCTACATGCTGGGCGGCTACGCGTCCTACTACCTGATCTCGGCGCTGGGCCTGCCGTCGCTGGCCGGGGTGGCCGGCGCCATGATCGCCCTCTTCCTCTTCGGCGTCGTCTTCGAGCGGCTGGTGATCGCGCCGATGTACACCGACAAGGTGGAGCGGAAGGACGAATACGCCATCATCGTCACCTTCGGCCTGACCATCCTGCTGAGCAATCTCGGCCTGGTGGTGTTCGGGCCCTTCGCCAAGTCGCCGCCCCCCTTCATGGCCGGCGTGCTGATCCTCGGGCCGCTGATCCTGCCCTATGACCGGCTGATCGCGGCGATCGTCGCCGTCATCCTGCTCGCCGGCCTCACCGCCTTCCTGAAGCGCACCGCGCTGGGCCAGGCGCTCGACGCGGTCAGCCAGAGCCGGGAGTCGGCCGCCGTCATCGGCATCGACCCGCGCCGGATGTACACCGTCGCCTTCGGCCTGGGCTCGGCGCTGGCCGGCGGCGCCGGCGCGCTGATCGCCCCGATCTTCGCGCTGTCGCCGTCGATGGGCGACCTGCCGGCGGTGCAGGCCTTCATCATCATCGTGCTCGGCGGCATGGGCTCGGTCGGCGGCAGCATCGCCGGCGGCATCCTGCTCGGCCTCGTCCAGGGGCTCGGCGTCGGCTACCTGCCCGACCCGAACCGGGCGCTGGCCTACACCCAGGCCTTCGGCGCGCTGCTGCTCGTCGTCACCCTGCTCCTCCGGCCGACCGGGCTGTTCGGGCGGTCGCATCTGCGGCTGGAATAGGAGGCGGCCGATGCTGCGACCCTCCTTCACGCAGGGGAGCCAGATCCTGCTCCTCGCCATCGCCCTGATCCTGCCGCTGCTGGCCGGGCCCTACTGGATCCATGTCGGCGCCATCGCCTGGTACTACGCGCTGCTGGCCGCGAGCTGGGCGCTGCTGGCCGGCTATGCCGGGCAGTTCTCCTTCGCCCATGTCGCCTTCGCGGCACTCGGCGGCTATGCCTCTGCCCTCTGCGCCGGTCAGCTGGGGCTGCCGCTGGCGCTCGCCATCCTGGCCGCGATCCTGCTGGCCGCGGTGGTCGGCGCGCTGATCGGCGCCCTCGTGCTGCGGCTGTCCGGGCCCTATCTCGCCCTGTTCACCCTGGCGATCTCCGAGATCTTCCGGCTGGTGCTGGTCGCCGAAGAGGGGATCACCCGCGGCATGCAGGGCCTGCCGGTCCCCGGCCTGTTCCCGGGCCGGTCGGACATGCCCTACTACTATCTCGGCCTCGCCCTCGTCGTCCTGGCGGTCGGCGCCATGAACGCCCTCCTCGCCACGCGGGTCGGGCTGTTCCTGCGCGCCATCCGCGAGGACGAGGGCGCCGCCCGCGCCAGCGGCGTCGACACGACGCGGTACAAGATCCTGGTCTTCGTCGTCACCAGCGTCATCGCCGCCATCGCCGGCATCTATTACGGCCATTTCATCGGCATCCTGACCCCGAACATCGCGATCCTGCCGGAGATGGGGCTGGTCATCGCCATGGCCGTGATCGGCGGGATCGAGAGCCTGACGGGGGCAGTGATCGGCGCCGCGGTGGTGTTCCTGCTGTCGGAATCGCTGCGCTCCTACGGCGAATGGCGGTTCGTGCTGATGGGGCTGGCGCTGATCCTGGTGCAGCGCTTCGCGCAGAACGGCCTGTTCCCGGCGCTGGAGCAGCTGGGACGCCGCCGGCCGCAGCCGCGCCCGGCGGTATCAGCCATGGGGGAGCCCGGCGATGGCTGAGGACGGCGCGCCCTTCTTCTCCGTCGGCGATCTGTCCAAGCATTTCGGCGGCATCCACGCCGTCGAGGGCCTGTCCTTCGGGCTCGGGCGGGGCGAGATCGTCGGGCTGATCGGGCCCAACGGCTCCGGCAAGACCACGACCATCAACATGGTGACGGGCGCGCTCAGGCCCAGCGGCGGCGCCATCCGGGTCGGAGAGCACGACATGGCGGGCGCGCCGGCGCATCGCTTCGCCCAGCGCGGCGTCGCCCGGACGTTCCAGGTGCCGCGGCTGTTCCGCCGCATGACGGTGATGGAGAACCTGATCGTGCCGGCGCTGTCCGACCCCGGCGAGCGGCGGGCCGCGGCGGAGGAGCGGGCGCGCGGCGTGCTGCAGTTCCTGAAGCTCGGTCCCCTGGCGGACCAGTATGCGCGGGCGCTGTCGGGTGGCCAGCAGAAGCTGCTGGAGCTCGGCCGCGCGCTGATGCTGAAGCCGCGGCTGCTGCTGCTCGACGAGCCCTTCGCCGGCGTCCACCCGCGGCTGCTGGAGCAGATCATCGACCACATCAAGGCCCTCAATCGCGACGGCCACACCATCGTGGTCGTCGACCACAATCTGGAGGCCATCCAATCCGTGGTGACCCGCGTCATGGTCATGGCCCGCGGCCGCAAGATCGCCGATGGCGGCGTCGCCGAGGTGCTGCGGAACCCCGACGTCGTCCGGGCCTATACCGGCACGCGGGCCCACCGATGAGCGGCGCGATGCCAGAAACATCCCGTCCCGCCCCCCTTCCCGCCCCGCGCTGGCACGATGCGCCGGCGCTGCTGGCCTGCGAGAGCCTCGTCGCCGGCTACACCCGCGACATCGACATCCTGCGCGACATCTCCGCCAAGGCCTGGGCCGGGCGCATCTCCTGCGTCGTCGGGCCGAACGGGACCGGCAAGTCCACCCTGCTCAAGGCCCTGTTCGGCTTCCTGAAGCCGCGCGCCGGCCGGGTGCTGATGAATGGCGGCGAGATCACCGCCAGCCCGCCCTTCCGGATGCTCGGCCTCGGCCTGGCCTATCTGCCCCAGCGGCCGAGCCTGTTTCCGTACCTGACCGTCGAATCCAACCTGAAGCTCGGCCTCTGGCACGCCCGGCCGAAGAAGGCCGTCCTGGCCGAGCGGCTGGAGCGGGCCTATGAGCGCTTCCCCGTGGTCCGCGAGAAGCGCAACCAGCCGGCGGGGCAGCTTTCGGGCGGCCAGCAGCGGCAGGTCGAGATCGCCCGCAGCCTGATGGCCGAGCCCTCCGTGTACCTGATCGACGAGCCGACCGCCGGCGTGGATCCGCAGACCAGCGAGACCATCTACGAGATCGTGCGCGATCTCGCCCATGGCCTGGGCAAGGCCGTGCTGCTGGTCGACCAGGACATCCGCGCCGCGCTGGCCGTTACCGACTATGTCTATGTGGTGAAGACCGGTGCGGTGTTCTCCGAAGGCGCGCGCGAGGATTTCGGCAGCGACACCGACGCGCTGGTCGCGCGCTGGCTCTACGCCAGCGGCGAATGACGGCCGCCGATCCCGCGGCCTACGGTGCCTCGAACCCGGCCGGAGGCTCGAACAGGCCGCCGCGCGCAACCTCGAGCGCGCGGCCGATCCGAAGCGCGACGGCGTCGTCGAAGCGGCGCGCCACGATCTGCAGCGACGCGGGCAGGCCGCCGGCGAGGCCGACCGGCACGCTCAGCGCCGCCATGTCCATCAGATTGACCATGCGCGTGAAGGTGCCGAGCGGGGTCTGGGTCTCGTCGATCGCCTCCAGCGGCGGCGCGAAGATCGGCGCCGTCGGCGTCAGCAGCGCGTCGGCGCCGTCGAGATAGCGGTGCAGCTCGATCTGCGCCGCCCGCCGCGCCACCAGAAGCTCCTGATAGCGCGCGCCGTCGATCGTCCGGCCGCGAAGGATCCGCGCCCTGACCGCCGGATGGACGATGCTGGTCTCGGGCTCCACATGCTCGCGCAGATGGTGCCAGGACTCCGCCGCCATCATGTCGCCGGTCGTCGCCATGTAATCCTCGGGCCGGCGCGGCATCGCCCGCTCCTCGACCTCGGCGCCGAGGGTGGCCAATTGCTGGACGGCCGCCCGGAACAGCCGGAGCACATCGGCCTCGACCGTGCCGAGATCCCGCTCCGACGGGACGCGCAGATGCAGGCCGGCGACGCCATCGCCGAGATGGCGCAACGGGTCCGGCCCCGTGACCCCGAAGGTGTCAGGGTCGTCCGGATCCCGGCCCTGCAGGGCGGACAGCAGCAGCGCCGCGTCCTCGACCGAGCGGGTGAGCGGGCCGACGCTGTCGAAGGAGGTGGCGAGCGGCAGCAGCCCACCCCGCCCGATCAGACCGACGGAGGTCTTCAGCCCGACGACGCCGCACATGGCAGAGGGGTTGCGCACCGACCCGCCGGTGTCGGTGCCGAGCGCGGCCGGCACCAGCCCCGCGGCAACCGCCACCCCGGACCCGCTGGAGGAGCCGCCGGGGGCGCGTGGGACAGCCCGGTCGCGCGGGTTCAGCGGCGTCCCCAGGACCGGGTTCGTGCCCCAGCCGCCAAAGGCGAACTCGACGGTGTGGACCTTGCCCAGCGGGATCATCCCCGCCGCGCACAGGCGCCGCACGGCATTCGCGGTGGCCGCCGCGGGAGCCGCGGCGAGGGCCTTCGATCCGGCCGATGTGGGATGGCCCTCGATGTGGAAGAGGTCCTTCACTGCGAAGGGAATGCCATCGAGCGGGCCGAGCGGGGCGCCCCTGGACCTGCGGTCATCGGCGGCCTCAGCGGCCGCAAGCGCAGCTTCGCCGAAGATCTCCACGAAGGCGTGCAGCGCCGGCTCATGCGCGGCCGCCCGGTCGAGCGCGCGCCGGATGATGGCGGCCGATGTGGTGCCGCCCCCCCGAAGCGCCGCAGACAGCTCGGCCGCGGTGGCGAATGGCGATGGCTTTTCTGCTGCGTCGGTCATGATGCCCTGGCCTCCCTTTGCGATGACCATAGGCTGGGCGCGCCGGCGAGACAAAGATCGAGGTGAGACATGACGACGGATCCCCTGCTCATCATGGTCGCGCCGAACGGTGCGCGCCGCACCAGGGCGGATCACCCGGCGCTGCCGATGACGGCCGCGGAACTGGCCGACGCCGCCGCGGCCTGCATCGCCGCCGGCGCCGCCGCCATGCACGTCCATGTCCGCGACGAGGCCGGCGCGCATGTGCTCGACGCCGGCCGCTACGCGGAGGCGATCGCGGCGATCCGGGACCGCACGGACGGCCGGATGCTGGTCCAGGTCACCACGGAGGCGGTCGGCCGCTATTCGCCGTCGGAGCAGATGGAGCTGGTGCGCACGCTGCGCCCGGCCGCCGTTTCGGTCGGGCTGCGTGAGATTCTCGGCGACGGGGACGCGGCGGCATCGGCCTTCTTCTCCTGGGCGGCCGGTGAAGGCGTCGCCGTCCAGCACATCCTCTATGATGGGGCCGATCTCGACCGCTTCGCCGTGCTGCATGAACGGGGAGACCTGGGGGACGTCGCGCGGCCACGGCTCCTCTTCGTCCTCGGCCGCTATGCGCCGGACCAGGAGAGCCGGGCGGAGGACCTCGATGTCTTCCTGCATGGCCTCCAGCGCCACCGGCTCGACGCCAGCGCCGTATGGTCGGTCTGCGCTTTCGGGCGCGGCGAGACCGCCGCCCTGGCCGGGTCCATCGCGCTCGGCGGCCATGTCCGCGTCGGGTTCGAGAACTCTCTGTGGCACGCGGACGGCCGGATCGCGCGCGACAACGCCGAGCGTGTCGCCGCTATCGCGGACCTTGCCGGGGCGGCAGGCCGGCCGCTCGCCTCAGGACCTCAGGCCCGCGCGATTCTCGGGATGCCGTGATCTCGCCCCGGCTGCCGCTGTTTCCGACGTCAGGCGGCCCCGCCTTCAGGCGAAGAACGACTGATCCGCGGTGCTGAGGGAATAGAAGCTGAGGCCCCCCGGCAGGTTGCGGAAGCCCTGCAGCGCCTTCCGCATGGCGAAGCCCTGGGCCCGGTAGGCCAGCGTCACCATCGGCGCCTGGTCCAGCACCAGCTGGCCCGCCTTCGCATAGATCTCCTTGCGCCTGGCGATGTCGAACTCGCCCCGCCCCGCCGCCAGCAGCTCGTTCAGCCCGGGCACGGTGATGCCGGCGCTGCGGATATAGGACGGCGACAGCGAGGAATCGACGAAGGACGACAGGCTTTCCGGATCCGGGCTCTCCATCGCCGTGCCCATCACCGCGAACTCATACTGGCCGCGATTGCCCAGGCTGACCCGGGTCGGCCAGTCCGGCATGTTGAGCTCGACCTGGATGCCGAGTTCGGCCAGGTTCTGCTGGACCACCTCGGCCGTGTTCTTGTGCATGCCGTATTGGGCGGTCGACAGCAGGGTGCAGGAGAAGCCGTCGGCAACGCCGGCCTCGGCCAGCAGCGCCTTGGCCTTGTCCTTGTCGTAGCGCCAGCCATGCGCCGCCGCTTCGTCGTAATACGGCGTCTCCGGGGCGAAGGGCAGCCCCTCCAGCGGCGCGCCGCGGCCGAAGAAGGCGGCCTGCACGATCTCCTCACGCTTGATGCCGAGCGCCACCGCCCGGCGGATGCGCGGATCGGCGAAGGGGCCGCTGCGGCCGTTGAAGGTCAGGTACATGAAGGGGCCAAGCTGGTTGTCCAGCTTCAGGTTCGGGTCGGCCTCGATCGACTGCATCGACTGCCACGGGACATAGTCGATCAGATCGACATCGCCGGCCTGCAGCGCCGCCACCCGCAGGGTCTCGTCCGGATAGGCGATGATCTTGACCGCCTTCAGCTTCGGCAGGCCCGGCTTGTAGTACTTGTCGAAGGCGACGAGGTCGAGCGACACGCCGCGCTCCTGCCCCTGGAGCACGAAGGGCCCGGCGCCGATGCCCAGCGGGTCATCGGCGGTCGACCCCTTGGCCACGATCGGCATGTAGTAGTTGGCGAACCAGTGCGGCACGCAGACGGTCGGCTGCTTCATCACCAGGCGCACGGTGCGATCGTCCGGCGTCTCGACCCGCTCCACCCCCTGCAGCTGGGTGCGCAGATAGGCGGTCGATTTCTCGCCGGCGACCTGCTCGATGTTCCATTGGACGTCTGCGGCGGTGACCGGGTCGCCGTTGTGGAAGAGGGCCTGGCGCAGGCGGAACACCCAGGCCTTGTCGCCGTCCGGCTGCCAGCTTTCGGCCAGCTCGCCCTGCAGGCTGCCATCGGCGGCGTAGGACAGCAGGCCGCGATGCAGCAGCGCCGAGACCGACCCCGCCGCGCCGCCGGAATTGATCCAGGGCTGCAGGTTCGGCGGATAGCTGGAGAGGCCGAAGCGCAGCGTCTCCGACGCCGCCTGGGCCCGGGCCGGCAGGCGCAGCACCGGCAGCACGGCGCCGGCGGCGAGCCCGGTGGCGAGCAATGAGCGACGGGACAGCAGCATGATGACCTCTCCCTGCTTGTTGTCATGGTTTCAAAGCTGGGCGCCGTAGACCCTCCGCGCCGTCTCCCGGTCGATCCGTCCTTCGGCGACATCGCGGCGGACCGCCTCGCTTGCCCGCCCGGCCGGCGGGCCGTAGCCGCCGGCGCCGGGCGTCACGATCTCGATCACGTCGCCGCGCTTCAGGTCGCCATTGCCGTGGTCGAACGGGGCGACGCCGGGGCCGAAGACGAAGCCGCCGCGGCCGCCCGGCAGCCCGCCCTCCAGCCCCCAGGGGGCGGAGCGCAGGCGCGAGCCGTCGATATGCACACGGCAGTCGGCCTCGGCCCGGTAGACCCGGCGCAGCCCCATGCCGCCGCGTTGCGTCCCGGCGCCGCCGGAGCCGTCGACCAGCTCGTAGCGCAGCAGGGTCAGCGGATATTCCAGCTCCAGCGCCTCGGCCGGCAGGTTCGAGGTGTTGGTCATGTGGACATGGACGCCGTCCAGCCCGTCCTTCCCGGCGCGGGCGCCGCTGCCGCCGCCGATGGTCTCGAGATAGACCCACAGGCCGCCGGTCTTCGGGTCGCGCCCCATGAAGGTGGCGGAGGCGCAGGAGCCGTTGCCGGCCGCGGTCAGCCGCTCGGGCACCGCCTGGGCCAGGGCGCCATGGATCAGGTCGGCGATGCGCTGGCAGGTCGCCACCCGTCCGTTCACCGCCGCCGGATGGATGCAGTTGAGGACGGTGCCCTCCGGCGCCGTCACCGTCAGCGGCCGCGCCAGCCCGGCATTGGGCAGGATGGTCGGGTCGACCACCGTCTTCACCGCGTAATAGACCGTCGACAGCAGCGCCGTGTAGACGACGTTGAGGCCGCCCCGGACCTGCGGCGGGCTGTCGAAATGCAGCCGCATCTCCTCGCCGGCCACGGTGATCTCGACCGAGACGTCAAGCTCGCCGTCCAGTTCCGGATTGTCGAAGCGGTCGGCGAAGCGGTAGGTGCCGTCCGGGATCGCGGCGATGCCGGCGCGCATCTTGCGCTCGGCATAGTCCTGCAGCGCGGCGCCGGCCGCGAGCACGGTGTCGACGCCGTATTTGCCGCACAGCGCCGTCATCCGCTGCACGCCCAGCCGGTTGGCTGCCATCTGCGCCCTGAGGTCGGACAGCCGCTCGCGCGGCACCTGGCAGTTCAGCAGCACCAGCTCCTGCACATCGGCCTGCAGCTCACCGGCGCGGTACAGGCGGATCGGCGGGATCCGGATCCCTTCCTGGTAGATATGGGCGTGGCCGCGATCGGCGAAGTCGGCGTGGTGGGCGGTGTTGACCGCCCAGGCCACCATCCGGCCGTCGACGAAGATCGGCTCGGCCAGCACGATGTCGGGCAGATGCGTGCCGCCGCCCTCATAGGCGTCATTGCCGATGAACACGTCGCCCGGCCGCATCCGGTCCGGCGGGTGGCGCTTCAGGATGTGCGGGATGATGCCGATGAAGCTGCCGAGATGCATCGGGATGTGCTCGGCCTGGCACAGCGTGTTGCCGGCCAGGTCGAACAGCGCGGTGGAGCAGTCGCGCCGCTCCTTGATGTTGGTCGAGTAGCTGGCCCGGACCAGCGCCTCCCCCATCTCCTCCGCGATCGAGGCGAAGGCGCTGCCGATGACCTCGACCGTGATCGGGTCGAGCGCGGCCTCGCGGCGCTCGGGGACGGCGACGCTCATCGGACCTCCAGGACCAGGTTCAGGTAGGGTTCGACATGGGCCGTCATGCCCGGGAGGATGACGGTGGTGCTGTCCATCTGCTCGACCACGGCCGGCCCGGCGATGCGGTTGCCGGGCTTGAGTTGGGCGCGGTCGTAGACCGGGCAGAACACCCAGCCCCCCGCCTCCGGCAGCCAGACCTCGCGCGAACCGGCGACGGCGTGCCCGGCCTCCGGCCCGGCATCGGGCTGCGGCTGGAAGCTCGCCTTGGTGACGATTCCCGCGGCCTCGACCCGGAAGGTGACCAGCTGCACCGGCTCGCCGGCGGCGACGAAGCCGTATTGCCGCTCATGCGCCCGGGCGAAGCCGGCGGCCAGGGCCTCCAGCGTCGCCGGGGTCACCGGCCCGTCCGGCAGCGCCACCGGCAGCTCGTAGTTCTGGCCGGCATAGCGCATGTCGACCGTGCGGGTGACGCGCCGGGCGGCCTGCGGCACCGCTTCCTGCCCGAACCACTCCTCGGCCCGGACCAGCAGCCCGTCGAAGGCGGCCTCGACCGCGGGCAGCGCCGCCGCCTCCAGCGTGGTCAGGCGGGTGGCGGCGAAATCGGCGCGCAGGTCGGTCAGCAAGAGGCCCATGGCGCACAGGATGCCCGGCGTCTGCGGCACCAGGATGCGGCTGATGTCGAGCTCCTTGGCCAGGCGGGCGGCGTGCAGCGGGCCGGCGCCGCCGAAGGCCATCAGCGTGTAGTCGCGCGGGTCGTGGCCCCGCTGCACGCTGATGACGCGGATCGCCTTGGCCATGTTGGCGGTGACCACGGTCAGGATGCCCTGCGCCGTCTCCATCAGCCCGAGGCCCAGACGCTGCGCCAGCCGGCCGATCGCGGCCTCGGCCAGGTCGCGGCGCACCGCCATGCGGCCGCCCAGCAGCGACACCGGGTTCAGCGTCTGCAGCACGACATTGGCGTCGGTCACCGCCGGCTCGTCATTGCCATGGCCATAGCAGACGGGCCCGGGCCAGGCCCCGGCGCTGCGCGGCCCGACCTTGAGCAGCCCGCCGCTGTCGACATACGCGATCGAGCCGCCGCCGGCCCCGACCGTGTGGATGTCCAGCATCGGCGCCTTGATCGGATAGCCGTGCACCACCGCCTCGCCCGCCAGGCGGCACTGGCCGCCGGCCAGCAGCGCGACATCGGTGCTGGTGCCGCCCATGTCGAAGGTGATCAGGTCGGGGAAGCCGGCGACCGCCCCGATCGCCTGGGCCGCGACCACGCCGGTGCTGGGGCCGGACAGGACGGTGCGCACCGGCAACCGCGCCGCGGTCTCGAAGCTGATGACGCCGCCATTGGACTGGGTCAGCCGCGGCGCGGCCTTGACCCCGATCTCGGACAGGCGCTGTCCCAGCCGCTCGATATAACCGCGCATCACCGGGCCGAGATAGGCGTTCACCACGGTGGTCGAGACCCGCTCATACTCGCGGAACTCCGGCGCCACGCCGTGGGAGGCGCAGGCGAAGGCCTCCGGGAACTCCTCGGCCAGGATGCGCAGCGCCGTCTCCTCATGCTCGCTGCGGACGAAGCCGTAGAGGAAGCTGACCGCCACCGCCTCGACCCCCGCCGCGCGCAGCTCGCGCGCCGCCCGGCGCAGCGCCGCCTCGTCGACCGGGACCTCGACCGAGCCGTCGTGGCAGACGCGCTCCGGGATGTCGATGCGCAGGTCGCGGCTGACCAGCGTCTCCGGCTTGTCGGCCTGCAGGTCATAGAGGTCCGGGCGCTTCTGCCGGCCGATCTCCAGCAGGTCGCGGAAGCCGTCGGTGGTCAGGAGGCCGGTGCGGACGCCGCGATGCTGGATCAGGGCGTTGGTCCCGACCGTGGTGCCATGGCCGAAATAGCCGATCTCGCCCGGCGCGGCGCCGACCCGGGCCGCCCCCTCCTCCACCCCCTGGACGATGCCGCGGGACGGGTCGTCCGGGGTCGAGGAGACCTTCCAGACGTCGAGCCGCCCGCTCTCATCGTCGAACAGGCAGACGTCGGTGAACGTCCCCCCGGAATCCACGCCAATGCGCCAAGCCATGCGAGGTGACCTCACGAAACCGGAAAACGAAGAACCATCGCGCGCCGCCTAGGCCGCGGCCCGGGAGGGGGCCTTGGCGAAGCGCGCGTAGCGGAACGGCGTCGGGTCGACGACCGGGGTGTCGCCGGCCACCAGGTCGGCCATCAGCCGGCCGGCGCCGGGACCGATGCCGAAGCCGTGGCCGGAAAAGCCGCTGGCGATGAAGAAGCCGGGCATGGCGTCGACCGCGGAGATCACCGGCACGGCGTCGGGCGTCACATCGACCAGACCGGCCCAGCGCTGCTGCACCACCATGCGTTCGAAGGCGGGGAAGGCCTTGACCAGGTTGGCGCGGCCCTCGTCGAGGATGCCGTCATCGGGCACCGGGTCCAGCACCCGCACCTGCTCGAACGGCGTGGCCCGGTCCAGCGCCCAGCGGCGCGGCAGGCGCCATTCCTCGATGAAGCGGCGGCCGATGCGCAGCCGCAGCTCGTGCCGCTGCTGGCGCAGCGCCGGCAGGAAGTCGAAGAGCAGCCGGAAGCTGTCCGGCACGATCGGCGCCAGATTGGCGTTGCGCTGGGCGATGGTGTAGCCGCCGTCGAGCCGCTTGCGGAAGGCGAAGTTGGCGGCGCCCACCGCCTCCTCCGGCCCGCCTTCGAGCGGCGCGGTGCGCATGACGCAGCCGAGGATCTTCAGCTGCGGAAAGGCCAGATCCATGTTGCCGCAGAACAGCCGTGACCAGGCGCCGCCGGCCAGCACAACGGCCTGGCAGGCGATCGGGCCCTTCTCCGTCACCACGCCGGCGATCCGGCCGGCCTTGGTCTCGACGCCACGCACGGCGCAGCCGGTCAGCACCGCGGCACCGCGCCGGCGCGCCGCCTCGGCGATGGCGGGAGCGGCCTTCTGCGGCTCGGCCCGGCCGTCGCTCGGGGTGTAGAGGGCGGCCGGCCAGCGCCGCGAGGCGCCGGGCAGAAGCCGGGCGATCTCGTCGCCGTCGATCAGCCGGGAGTCGAGCTGGAACTCGCGGGCATGCTCCAGCCACGCCTCGTGCTGGGCGATGTCCTGCGGCGTCTCGCAGAGATAGAAGATCCCGGCCTTGCGGAAGCCGGTCTCGGCCTCGGTCCTGGCGTTCATGCCCTCCCACAGGCGCAGGCTTTCGATCGCCAGCGGCAGCTCGGAGGGGTCGCGGCCCATCTTGCGGCACCAGCCCCAGTTGCGGCTGGACTGCTCGCCGCCGATGCGGCCCTTCTCGCAGAGCGCGACCGACAGCCCCTTCTCGGCCAGGAACAGCGCGGTCGCGGCACCGATGATCCCGCCGCCGATCACGACCACGTCGACCCTGCCCGGCAGGGCCGGGTCGGAGGCGACCGGATCAACCGGCGGCGACATCGGCGCCCGCCCCGGCGGTCCGGCCGACCGATACTCTGCACGCGCAACCCCATGCCATGGCGCGTCTCCCGCCGTCGTGAACCGAAGCCTTCCCTGTCCGCAGGACCGTCAGCGTGCCGTTTTCCGGCACGAATTCCCGGCCCGCGCCTGAATTTCAAAGGAATGCTAGGCAGCTCTACGCCGTCATGGAAAATTCATTTATTCGAGCTTTCCATTCCGAATTGGAATGAGCGCCTGACGGGGGCTGCGCATGCACAGGATCAAGATCCGGCACCTCGAGACGCTGATGGTGTTCATGAAGACCGGCTCGGTCACGGAAGCGGCCGAGATCCTGGGCACGACCCAGCCGAATGCCAGCAAGTCGCTGAAGCAGCTGGAGGGGGCGATCGGCATCTCGCTGTTCCAGCGCAACGGCGGACGGCTGCAGCCGACGCCGGAGGCCGAGATCCTGTTCGCCCATGCGGCCCGGCTGATGGAGGAGTTGGCCTTCATCGAGACGCTGTCGGGCGACCTGGCGCGGCTGAGGAGCGGCTTCGTCCAGGTCGCCACGCTGGCCACGTTCGGCGTGGCCCTGCTGCCGCTGGTGGCCGAGGCGTTCAACACCCGCCATCCGGATGTCGCCGTGCAGATCGACGTCGTCGATTCCGACAAGATCCATTCCTTCGTCAGCCGCGGGAACTACGATCTCGGCCTGGTCCACCATCCGAGCCAGGAGGTGGACCTGACGGCGCGGACGCTGCGCACCGGGTCGATGGTCTGCATCCTGCCGGCGGCGCATCCGCTGGCCCGCCGGCCCGGGATCAGGGCCGCGGACCTAGCGGGGATGCCGCTGATCACCTATCCCAGGACGCTGCCCTTCGGCGCCGCGATCGCCAAGACGCTGGCCGATGAGGGCGTGCAGGTCCGCAACCCGCTCTCGGCCAATCACAGCCATGTGGTGCGCAAGCTGGTCGAGCGCGGCCGCGGCCTGGCCCTGGTCGACGAGTATTCGGTCTGGGACGCGGCGGCGGCGCCCGGCATCGCGGTGCGGCCCTTCGAGCCACGCATCCCGGTCTCGATCGGCATGATCGTATCGCAGCGACGGCCGCTGTCGCTCGCCGCGCAGGCCTTTCTCACGGCGCTGCAGGACGCGCTGGCCACGCCGCCACTGTAGCCGCGGCCGGACGTCCCGGCCTGCCTAGTCCCGCTGCAGGGCGTACCAGTCCGACGCAGGCACGGGCTCGAAGCGCAGCGGCGGCTGCCCTTCGCGCGCGGCGCAGGCGATCTTCGCGACGAACCGGCGCTTCACTTCGCTCGTCCGCAGCCGGCAGAGATCTTCGGGATGGGGATTGTCGTTGGCCGGAGGCCGCGGCGGGTTCATGGCGTCATCGAAATACGGTGGACTATGCCACCAGATTGGCACCGATGCCGCGGAGCCTCCAGCGAAATGCGACGCGCGCCGGGTCGCGGACCGGCACCGGGAAGCGCCGGCGTGCAGCCATGTCCAGATGGAACGCTTCGGGGAACAGGAGTCATTCTTGAATGACCGAACAGGTGAATAAATAACATTCCTATCGTCACAAAGTTGCGACGGGCGATGAACGGCCGTTCACAGCGGCCCGGCGTCGGGGGCCACGGACCGTGGGACGTTGCCGGGGCTAGCTGCTATAGGGGTGGCCGAGGGACAGCGCCGGGCCTGCCCCGGGGAGATGCAGCCGTGCCGGACGAGCCATATCGCCTTCGCCGCCGCGAGGTCATTCACCGCACCTCCACGACCACCGTGATCCGCGCCGTCCTCGAGGACGGCCGCCCCGTCGTCCTGAAGGAGATGATGGGGGAGACGGCGGTCGGCCTGGTCGACCGGCTGCGCCATGAGCACGATATCCTGTCGCGCTTCGACTCCACCCTCGTGGTCCGGCCGGTCGGGGTCTGGCCCGACGGGCCGGACGGGCCGGCCCTGGTGCTCGAGGATATCGGCGGGATCACCCTGTCCGAGTGGATCGCCACCGCCCCGCCGGATCTGGCCGGCCGGATCGCGGTCGCCGAGGCCCTGGCGCGCGGCCTGGCGCATGTGCATGAGCGCGGCGTCCTGCATGGCGACCTGTCCACCCACAACATCGTCCTCAACCCGAAGGACGGCCGGATCAACTACATCGATTTCGGTGGAGCCCTGGCGCTGGGCCGCGGCGAGTCCGCCCCGGCCGAGGCCCTGCCGACCGTGCTGGACCTGACCGCCGTCGCCCCGGAGCGCACAGGCCGGATGAACCGGCCGGTCGATCATCGCGCCGATCTCTATTCGCTCGGCGCCATCCTGTACCAGCTGTTCGCGGACCGGCCGCCCTTCCTGGGCGAGGAGCGGCTCGACCTCCTGCACGCCCATCTGGCCCTGCGCCCCGTGCCGCTGGACGAGCTGCTGCCCGGCTTCCCCCCGGTGCTGGGCGAGATCGTCGCAGCGCTGCTGATGAAGGACGCGACGGCGCGCTACCGCAATGCCGCCGACCTCGCGGAGGATCTGGGGCGCTGCCGCGCCGGCTTCGAGCCCACGGGCGCGGGGGGCGGGCGCATCGCCGCCTTCGCCCTCACGGCCGGCGACGACGGCGATGCCTTCGGCGATTCGATCCTGTACGGCCGGGCGGCCCCGCTCTCCATCCTGGAGGAGGCGTTCGACGTGGCACGGGACGGCCGCAGCGGCGCCGTGCTGGTCACGGGTGCGCCCGGCATCGGCAAGACCGCGCTGGCCGCCGGGATCCGCGATCGCGTGGCCCAGGCCGGCGGCCACTTCGCCGCCGGCAAGTTCGAGCAGCAGCAGCGCGACGTGCCCTATCTCGGCCTGACCCAGGCCTTCGCCGGGCTGGTCCGCAGCGTGCTGACCGAGCCCGATGCCATGGTCGCCGCCTGGCGCACGGCCCTGCTGGACCGGCTGGGCCGCAGCGCCGGCGCGCTGGCCGAGCTGGTGCCGGGCCTCGACCGGCTGATCGGCCCGCAGCCGCCGGCCGCCCCGCTGGCCCCGGCCGAGGCCGGCAACCGGCTGACGCAGGCGGTGCAGGATCTGGTCGCCGTCTTCGCCACGCCCGACCACCCGCTGGTGCTGCTGGTCGACGATCTGCAATGGGCCGACGTCGCGAGCCTGGAGCTGCTGGGCCCGATCTGCCGCGCCGTGCCGTCCGGCGGGCTGCTGCTGATCGGCACCTGCCGCGACGGGGAGGCCGATCCCGGGCAGGCGCTGCACGACACGCTCCGCGCGCTCGACGCGCAGCTCGGCGGGGTGCTCCGCATCGACCTGCAGCCGCTGGCGCCGGAGGACATCGAGGCGATGCTGGCCACGGCCTATCGCGGAGAGCCCGGCGACATGGCCGCCGCGGCCGCCCTGGTGCATGCCAAGACGCTGGGCAACCCGCTGTTCGCGCGGCAGCTGCTGGACCATCTGCGCGAGACCGGGGCGATCGGCCCGACCGGCCGCTGGGACCTGGGCCGGATCGCGGCGGTGCAGGCCACCGACAACGTGGTCGGCTTCCTGGCCGACCGCATCGGCCATCTGCCGGAGGGGCTGCGGCGCGTGGTGACCACCAGCGCCTGCCTCGGCATGCAGGTCGATGCCGATGTGCTGGGCGCCGTCCTCGGCTTCGACGGACCGCCGCTGCGCGCCATTCTCGACGGCGCCGTGGCGGAGGGGCTGATGACGGCGCGCGAGGGCGGCTTCGCCTTCGCCCACGACCGGATCCGCGAGGCGGCCTATCGTCTCGCCGACGATCCCGCCGGGCTGCACCGCCGCATCGCATGGCTGCTGCTGGAGCGGACGGCGCCCGATGAGCTGCCGGGCGCCGCCTTCGCCATCGCCCGCCACCTGAACGCCGCGGGATCCCTGGAGGACGATCCGGAGTTGCGGTCGCGCTGCGCCGAGATCAACCTGATCGCCGCCCGGCAGGCGCGCGCCGCCGCCGCCTTCGGGCCGGCGCGCGACTATGCCGAGACCGGGCTGGGCCTGACCGATCCCGGCCATTGGGACACCCGCTACGCCGACATGGCCGAGGCGGCGCTGCTGCTGGCCGAATGCCGGATGCTGACCCAGGACCACGCCGCCTTCGATCGCGAGGTCGAGGGACTGGCCGCGCGGCTCAGGGACGACGAGCACCGGCTTCAGCTGGCCATGCTGCAGCTGGTGTCGCTCGACGCCCGGCTGATGGAGAACGAGGCGATCGAGGTCGGCCGCCGGGCGCTGCGGCTGGTCGGGATCGATCTGCCGGAGACGGCGGAGTGCCAGGGGGAGGCCGTCGGCGCCGAATTCGCCGAATTCCAGCGGCTGATGGCCGGGCGCCCGGCCGAAATGCTGCTGGACCTGCCGCCCCTGCAGGACCGGCGCCTGGCGGCGGCGATGCAGATCCTGTTCCGCCTGGCGCCGGACGCGCACAACACGCTGCAGCCGGCGCTGTTCGCGCTGATGGCGCTGCGCAACGCCAATCTGATGCTGCAGCATGGCGGCGACACGCTGGCGCCCGGGATCATCGTCACCCTGGCTCTGACCCTGCGGGGGATGACCGGTGACAGCGTCACGGCGGACGCCTTCGCCCGCACCGCCGTCGCCCTGGATGCCAAGCTCGGCCACCCGCTGACGGCCAGCACGACCTTCGTCTACACCTATTTCCTGCGGCACTGGCTGCACCCGCTGGACGGCGCGCTGCAGCTCAACCTCGACGGCATCCGCGCCGGCTTCGAGATGGGCGACATCCAGTTCGGCGCCTATCACGCCGCCGCCTATGTCATCCACCTGCTGGGCAGCGGCGGCGGGCTGGCCGAGGTCGCCCGCATCGGCGAGGAGCATCTGCGGCTGATCGGTGAGAAGAACCGGACGGCGGCCGAGCATTGCCGGATGCAGATCGATTTCGCCGCGGCGCTGATGGGTACGTCGGCGGCATCGACCAGCCTGGCCCGCGACCGGGTGCGCAGCGATGCGGAAGAGGAGGCCTGGCTGGATGCGATGGACCTCGTCGCCCGCGGCAACTACCTGATCCGCCGGCTGCAGCTGGCCCTGCTGTTCCGCGATGCCGACCTGGTCCGGCAGCTCGTCGGCCCGACGGCGGCCAGCCTGCCCGCGGTCGCCGGCGTGGCGGTCGAGGCCGACGGCGTCGCCTTCCTGCTGCTGGCGACGGTGGCACAGGATAGTGGCCGGGATGAGGGCTTCGCGGCGTTGCGCGACCGGCTGCGCGGCTGGAGCGAGCAGAACCCGCACAATTTCGGCGCCCTGCACCAGCTGGTCGAGGCGGAGCTGGCGCGCGTCGAGGGCCGGGCCGGCGACGCGTTGCGCCTCTATGGCGACGCCATCCGCCGGGCCGAGGCCAGCAAGCTGACCCACCACGCCGCGCTGGCCAACGAACAGGCCGGACGCTTCTGCCTGGGCCTGGGCAACGAGGTGTCCGGCATGGCCCATCTGCGCGAGGCGGCGACGCTGTACGGCTATTGGGGGGCGGCCGCCAAGGTCGCGGCGCTGGAGGAGGAGTTCCCGCGCCTGGCGGTGCGGTCGCGCCCGGGACGCGCCTCGCTACGCGAATCCGGCAGCTCGACCGGCGAGGACGACATCGACTTCCGGGCCGTGCTGCGCGCCGCCCATTCGATCTCCGGCGAGATCGAGCTGCGCCAGCTGGTGCAGCGGGTCCTCGGCGCGATCCAGGACAGCGCCGGCGCCTCCTACGGCGTCCTGGTGCTGCGGCGCGACGACGGGCTGCATGTCGAGGCGGTCGGGCGGAACCGTGAGGTCTCGCTGCTCAACGGCGACGGATCGGGCCGGCTGGAGGACAGCGATGCCGTGCCCCAGTCGGTGCTGTCCTACGTGCTGCGCACCCGCGAGGCGCTGGTGCTGGACAATGCCCAGCATTCACCCGAGTTCTTGCGCGATCCCTATATCCGCACCCATCGCGTGGCATCGATCCTGTGCGCGCCGCTGGACGAGCGCGGCCAGGTCGACGGCCTGATCTATCTCGAGAACAACCTGGCCGCCGGCGTCTTCAGCCCGCGCCGGCTCGAGGTGGTTCAGGTCCTGGCGGCGCAGGCGGCGATCGCCCTGGCGAATGCCCGGCTGTTCACGGCGCTGGACGGCGCGCGCACCGATCTGCTGCTGGCCAATGAAGGACTCGAGCAGAAGGTGAGCGAGCGCACGGCGGAGCTCGACACCGCCCGCAAGCGCGCCGTGGCCAAGGAGCGCGAGGCGCGGCGGGCCCGCCGCGCCGCCGAGATCGCCAACGAGGCGAAATCGCGATTCCTTGCGGTCGTCAGCCACGAGATCCGGACGCCGATGAACGGCGTGCTGGGAATGCTGCAGATCCTTGACCGCGACCCCTTGCCCGAGGAGCAGCGCCGCTATCTGGAGATCGCCGAGGAATCGGGCCGGTCGCTGCTGGACCTGATCGACGGCATCCTCGACTACGCCCGGCTCGAGAACAGCCAGGAATCGCTGGACCTGCACGATTTCGATCTGCGCCGGCTGGTCGCCGACGCGGTCGAGCTGATCCGCCCGCAGGTCGCGGCGAAGGGGCTGTCGCTGACCCTGTCGATCGACGCGCCGCCGGAGGCGATCCTGCACAGCGACCCGCGCCGGCTCGGCCGCGTGCTGATCAACCTGCTGAGCAACGCCGTCAAGTTCACCGCCGACGGCGGCATCACAGTGACCGTCGGGCTGGAGCCGATGGCCGGGGCGATGCCGCGATCGACCCTGCGCATGGCGGTGGCGGACAGCGGCATCGGCATCGCGCCCGAGATGCATGAGCGGATCTTCGGCGACTTCATCCAGGCCGATTCCTCGATCGCGCGCCGCTACGGCGGCACCGGGCTGGGGCTGGCGATCTGCCGTCGGATCATCGACCTGCTGGGCGGCACCCTGACGGTGGACAGCACGCCGGGCGCCGGCAGCACCTTCCGCCTGGCCGTACCGGTGATGCCGGGCACGGCGCAGCCGCAGGCGGCCGCGCCGGTCGCGGCAGGGCCCGTGCTGTCGGTCCTGGTCGTCGATGACGACCCGATCAACCGCGCCGTGGCCGCCGGGCTGCTGGGCCGGCTGGGCCATCGCGTGATCCTGGCCGACAGCGGCCAGGCGGCGATCGAGGCGGCGGCGGCCGGTGGCTTCGATGTCGTCATGATGGACCTGCACATGCCCGGCATGGACGGGCTGGAGGCGACACGGCGGATCCGGGCGCTGCCGGGCGACCGCGAGCCGCCCCAGATCCTGGCGCTGACCGCGGACCTGACCGACGGCAGCCGGCAGCGCTGCGCCCTGGCGGGCATCGAGCGGATCCTGGGCAAGCCGCTGCAGCTGGCGGTGCTGCAGCGCATGCTGGCCGCGATCTCGGAAGCCCGATCGCCGGTCGAGCCGCCGGCGCCGTCGGCCGACCCGGCGGCCCTGGTGGACGAGGAATTCTTCACCGAGCGCCAGGAGATCCTCGGCACCGGCGAGCTGGCGCGGCTGGCGCTGATGTTCCAGCGGGTGTCGCGGCCGCTGGTCCGCGCGATCGACGCGGCGGCCGGGACCGGCGATCGCCGCGACATGGCGCGGCTGGCCCATCGCCTCAGCAGCTCCGCCGGCGCGCTGGGCCTGATCCGCCTGGCCCGGCAGGCCAGCGCGATCGAGGCCGGCGCGAATGGCGACATGCCGATCGACCGGCTGGCGGAGATGGCGACCGAGCTGGCGCCGCTGCGCCGGGGCTCGATCGACGCCCTGATGGCGGAGATCCGGCGGCCGGCGGCTCAGCCGCGCGCGTCGGTGCGGACGCCCAGCTTGTAGCCGACGCCGGTCACGGTCACGATCACCGGCGGCCCGCCGGCGGGGGCCTGCAGCTTGCGGCGCAGCCGGGCGACCAGCGCGTCGACCGTGCGGTCGCCGACCTCGGTGTCGCGGTTGCTGACCACCTCGACCAGATAGTCGCGGCTGAGCGGCCGGCCATTGGCCTGGACCAGCGCCGCCAGCAGGTCGAACTCGCCCCGGGTCACGCGCACCGGCGTGCCGTCCCGGGTGGTCAGCTCGCGCCGCGTCTGGTCCAGCAGCCAGGATTCGAAGGTGATCACGGTGTTGCTGTGGCGGGCGGCGTCGCGCTCCAGCCCGCGGCGGCGGAGCAGCGCCCGGGACCGGGCCAGCAGCTCGCGCAGCTTCACCGGCTTGGTGACGTAGTCGTCGCCGGCCAGCTCGAGCCCGACGATGCGGTCGACCTCGCTGTCCTTCTGGGTGACGAAGATGATGCCGACTGCGCTGGCCGACCGGATCTCGCGGGCCAGATCGAAGCCGTCGCCGTCCGGCAGCTGGATGTCGATGAACAGCAGGTCGGCCGGGGCCCGCTTCAGGGCGCGGCGGCATTCGGCGCCGGTCGCGGCCTCCTCGACATCGAACCCCTCATCGGCGAAGTAGCGCGCGATCATCGAGCGCGTGACCGGATCGTCCTCCACCACGATCAGGCGATCGCGTCTGCCGACGCCGCCCGGCCCGTCCGTCGTCCGAATGCTCATCAACAACCCTGCCCTGCCCCATGGCCGTTCCTTGTCGAGGCGCCACCCGGATGAATGCGAACGGCCGTTCAAATCTGGTTTACATCCCGCGCCGCACAAGATGCTACACGAAGTGAGAGGATTCGGCATCCGGGGTGTCATCGTGGCAGGAAACAGCCATGGGTCGGACCAGGATTCGATAGTTTTTCCTAAAATCCTTTTGAACGGGGCGGATCCGATCCAGCCCATACGACCGGCGAGGAGGCGAACATGTCCGAGCAGCAGGCGACCTACCCGCATGTGCCGATCGGCGAGATGCTGCAGCGGATCCGCCGCGACAATGCCGGGCACGGCGCCAAGCAGGTGGTGATCCTCGGCGCCGGCATCGCCGGCCTGGTGGCGGCCTATGAGCTGCAGCAGCTCGGCCACGGCGTCACCATCCTCGAGGGCAGCGAGCGCATCGGCGGCCGCATCCTGACCCACCATTTCCAGGACGGCAGCTACAACGAGCTGGGGGCGATGCGGGTCCCCGCCACGCATGACTACACCCACCATTACATCGACCAGGCCGGGCTGGCGGGGAAGCTGATCCCGTTCGTCAACAGCGTCGACCAGAACTTCCTCGACATCCACGAGGTGGTCTGCCGGATGAGCGAGAGCCGTAGCCGGATCTATCCGCGCTACGGCCTGCCGGAGACGCCCCCTACCCCCGACGGCGCCTATCCGCAGGACCCCGGCGGCGCCATCTTCGGCTGGGTGCTGGAGAACGCCATCGCGCCGCTGACCCCGTTCGAGCTGGACAGCCTGTTCAAGGGCGAGATGACCACCGACCGGCTGCGCTATCTCGACAGCCTGTCGCTGGGCGCCTTCCTCGACACGGTGCTGCCGCAGCAGGTCAAGCAGCTGGTCGGCGCCTATACCAGCCTCGCCGTCTGGTTCGAGAAGGCGGTGACGATGTTCATCCGCGACACGATCGTCGGCACCGGCAACAACCTGACCACGCTGCAGGGCGGCATGAGCCAGCTGCCCGACACGCTGGCGGGGATGCTGAAGCCGGGCACCGTGCTGCTGCAGCACGAGGTCACCCGCATCCGCTTGACCTCCGAGACCAGCGTCGAGATCGGCTATGCCGGGCCGGAGGGGCCGCAGACGCTGACCGCCGATTACGTGCTGTGCACCCTGCCCTTCGGCGTCATGCGCCGGATGGCGCTGGACGGCTTCAGCTATGCCAAGCGCCTGTCGATCAGCCAGATGGCCTATGCCGCGTCGAGCAAGGTCATCCTCGACTGCCGCGAGCGCTTCTGGGAGTCCCGCTACGGCATCTATGGCGGCGGCTCGATCTCCGACGGGCTGCAGCGCCAGACCTACTATCCGATGGACCATCTGAAGGTCGAGCGCGGCCCGCTGCCGCCGCGGCCCTGGTCGAACCCGCACACCGGCCCGGCGCATGACGAGCGCACCGGCCCGGCGCCAGACGCCGATGCCTCGATGCCGGGCGCGCTGCTCGGCGCCTATTGCTGGGGGTCGGACGCGCTGCGCCTGGGGCTGATGGAGCCGGCGGCGCAGGTCGAGGCCGTGCGCCGCGGCATCGCCCGCTTCCACCCGGAGATCCTGGACGACAATCTGGTGGTCGATTCCGCGTCGATCTGCTGGCAGTCGCACAAATGGTCGGCGGGGGCCTTCGCCTTCCTGCTGCCGGGCCAGCTCGGCACCATCTTCCTCGACGGCAAGAAGCCGGAGGGCCGGGTCTTCTTCGCCGGCGAGCACTGCTCGCTGGACCAGGCCTGGATCCAGGGATCGCTGATCGCCTCGCTCGAGGCGGTCGACCAGATCGTGAGCATCTGACGCGGCCGCAACACGGCCGGGCAACCATCCTTGCAGACGGAGGGACGATCATGGGTGCGGAACCCGAGGGCGTCATCGACTGTGCCATCATCGGCGGCGGCATGGGCGGCGTGTACAGCGCCTGGCGGCTGGCCACCGCGCCGGATTCGAAGATACCGGCGGCCGGCATCCACCTGTTCGAGATGAGCGAGCGGATCGGCGGCCGCCTCGACACCGTGCGCCTGCCCGGCATGCCGCATGTGCCGGCCGAGCTGGGCGGCATGCGGATCATGACCTCGCAGCTGCTGGTCATGGGGCTGGTGCAGAAGCTGGGCTTCCAGACCGTCAAGTTCCCGATGGGCGGCCCGGAGAACCTGGCCTATCTGCGCGCCCACCGCTTCCCGGTCGGCGACTACTCCAAGCCCGAGGAGGTGCCGTACTGGCTGACCGAGCAGGAGAAGGGCCAGTCGCCTTCGGCGCTGGTGGTGCAGGCGATCGAGACGATCATCCCCGGCGCCACCAAGATGAGCAGCGAGGAGCTGCGCGCCGCCTGCGCCAAGGCCACGCTGAACGGCTTCCCGCTGCGCAATCACGGCTTCTGGCAGGTGCTGCTGAACCTGCTGAGCGTCGAGGCCTACAACCTCGCTTTGGCCGGCGGCGGCTTCAACACGGTGCTGACCAACTGGAACGCCGCCGAGGCCATCCCCTGGTACATGGAAGACTGGTCGATCCCGGCGACGCAGACGCCCTATGTCCACCTGCCGGAGGGCTACGAGGCCCTGCCCCGCCGCCTGTGCGACGAGTTCGAGGCCGCCGGCGGCCGCGTCCACCTGCTGCGCGAGCTGATCGCCTTCAGCCGGCGCGAGGACGGGCTGTACGCCCTGACCATCCATGATCACGGCCTGGGCCATGACCATGTGCTGCTGGCCCGCCGCCTGATCCTGGCGATGCCGCGCCGGTCGCTGGACCGCGTCGCCGAGCATCCGCTGGACCGCGCCGGCCCGAGCGAGTTCTTCGCCAGGCCGGGCGTGGCCGAGCTGCTGGCCACCGTCACCGGCCAGGCGCTGTACAAATTCGCTCTGGGCTACCCCGAGCCCTGGTGGCACAAGCTGGGCCTGACATCCGGCGATTCCGTCACCGACCTGCCGCTGCGCCAGATCTACTATTTCGAGACCGAGGGCGAGATGCCCGGCGGCGACCCGCGCAACACCAACTCGCTGCTGGTCGCGGCCTATACCGACGGCATCTCGGTCGATTATTGGGAGGGGGTGCGCGACAGCGGTCCCCGTTTCGAAGGCAAGGCCAACCCCTTCGTCGCCGGCCTGCCGCGGCTGCCCGATATCTACGATGTCAGCGCTCTGATGGTGGCCGAGGCGCACCGCCAGCTGATGGAGGTGCACGGGGTGGCGGACGCGCCCGAGCCCTATGTCGCCGCCTTCCGCGACTGGGGCGACGACCCCTATGGCGGCGGCTGGCATTCCTGGAACATCGGCGTCGACACCGCGGCGGTGATGCCGCGCATCGTCAAGCCGGTGGCCGATGAGGAGGTCTATATCTGCGGCGAATCCTATTCGACCTATCAGGGCTGGGTCGAGGGCGCGCTGCAGACCGCCGAGATGATGCTGACCGCGCATTTCGGCCTGGCCGCCCCGGATGACAGCCTGGCCTCCGCCGCCTGAACGCCTCCCCCACCGCCCGCCGCCGAGAGACCCCGAGCATGCTGCAGCAGAGCACGACCTACTACCGCACAGTGACCGACCGGACGGTGTCGCAGCTGCTGCTGGACTACCTGAAGCTGGAGAATGTCCGCTACCTGTTCGGCATCCCCGGCGGCGGCATCATGTACCTTCTCAACGAGCTGCGGCTGCGCGAGGAGGAGTTCACCTACATCGTCTGCCGGCATGAGACCGGCGCCGCCTACATGGCGGACGGGCTGCACCGGGTGACCGGGGGGCTGGGCGTGGTCCTGGCCACCACCGGCCCCGGCGCGGTCAACGCCCTGACCGGGGCGATGAACGCCCAGGCCGACCATTCCGCCGTCCTGACCATCACCGGCGAGGTGGCCGAGAACTATTTCGGCAAGGGCTATCTGCAGCAGGGCATCGACGGCACGCTCAATGTCGACGCCGTCTACCAGGCCTCGGTGCAGTACAGCGCCATGATCGCAAGCCCGGACGATTTCGGCACCCTGTTCACCCAGGCGCTGCGCGACGCGCTGTCGATCCCGTTCCGCGCCACCCATATCAGCCTGCCGGTCGACGTCTCGAACGAGCCGCCCAGCAAGCCCGTGCCGTTCCCGACCAGCTGGGAGCATTACCGCACCGTGCCGAAGGCCGCCGACATCGCCCGCACCAACCAGGCGCTGGACCGGCTGCTGGCGGCGAAGCGGCCGCTGATCATGCTGGGCAACGGCAACCGCTTCGCCTTGCAGGGTGAGCGCCTGGAGAAGTTCACCGCCTTCGTCGAGCGCTTCGGCATCCCGGTGATGACCTCGCCCGACGGCAAGGCGCTGTTCCCGGAAAACCATCCGCTGTCGCTGCGCAACTACGGCATGGCCGGCTGCATCTGGCCCAGCCTGTACATCGCCGCCGCCGGCGGCGGCCCGGCCTATGACGCGCTGATGGTGATGGGGTCGGTGCTGGGCAACCTGGCCACCAGCAACTGGAACACCGCCCTGCTGCCGAACGGACCCTTCATCCAGGTCGATGCCGACCAGTCGGTGATCGGCCGCGCCTATCCGATCGAGCTCGGCATCGTCTGCGAGCTCGGCCAGTTCATCGACGACCTGTGCGCGCTGGCGGCGCTGCGCCAGCCGGACGAGGCGGCGGTGGCCGAGCGGAAGAAGTATGTCAGCTGGATCCGCGACAACCACGCGCCGTGGTATGACCCGGAAAAGCGCGAGTCCCAGGCCACCCCGATCCTGCCGCAATCGGCGATGCGGGTGATCAACGAGGTGGTGCCGAAGGGCAGCCACATCTTCATCGACTGCGCCAACTGCGTCGGCTGGACCCTGAACGACCTGGCGATCGACCCGCCGACCCAGCTGCACCTGTCGCTCGACACCGGCCCGCTCGGCTTCGGCACCTGCGCCGTGGTCGGCGGCAAGCTCGGCGCGCCGGACCGGGCCTGCATCGCCATCACCGGCGACGGCGCCTTCCTGATGCATGGCAGCGAGGTGTCGACCGCCGCGCGCTACGGCATCGGCGCGATCTGGATCGTCATGGACAACAACGACCTGGCCATGGTCAGCCAGGGCAACGCGCATTTCTTCCCGACGCCGCCGGTGCCATCCTGGACCGACTATTACAAGCTCGGTGCCCCGGATCTGGTCGCCTTCGCCACCGGGCTGGGCGCGACCACCTACACCGTGCAGGACCCGCAGGGGCTGCGGGCCGCGCTGACCAAGGCGATCAGCCAGGCCGAGGCGTACCGGCGGCCGCAGGTGATCGTGCTCGAGATCGACCGGTCGGAGGTGCCGCCCTACTACCGCACCCCGCCCCAGGCCTGAACG
>NZ_NHON01000019.1 GCF_002195995.1 Inquilinus limosus | reverse complement strand
GCTCCACCGCCCGCACCACTCGCTCACGGAGATCCATCGAGCACGGTTTACCCATCCAGGCTGGCCTCCTCCCAGCCAGCATGGTGAATCACATTCCCTCGCCCCTGGGAATCCCCTTCCGATTCTAACCAACCTCATTCCGCTCTAGCCCTCCGTTCCCAGCTGCTCCAGCAGTGCCGCCAGCGAGGGCCGCAGGCGGCGCAGCTCGGCGCGGTGGATGGCGGATAGGCCGGCCAGCGCCGCCTCCGCCCGGTCGGTCAGGCCGACCAGGGCGCGGCGGCCGTCGGCCGGGTCGCTCTCGCGCCGCACCAGGCCCAGCGCCTCCAGCCGGTCGACCAGCCCGACCGTGCTGTGGTGCTTCTGCACCAGCTGCTCCGCCAGCTCGCCGATCGTCACCCGGTCGCGCCCCGGGAATCCCTTGATCGCCAGCAGCGCCTGGTGCTGCTGCGGCGTCAGCCCCGCCTGCTTCGCCGCCTCGCCGCTGAAATCCAGGAAGCGCCGCAGCGCGTGGCGGAACGCCGCCAGGGCCTCGAAATCCGCCTTGCTCAGGGCCTGGGTCATCGCGCCGCGCATCCTCGCACTTGAAATTATATCGCACTGCGATATTTATCCAGCGTCCGGGCTCAGCGCCGGATGCTCCTTGATCCTCCGGAACCCGGCCCGATGTCGAGACCCGCAGACCCGGCGGCGCACCCCCGCGCCGCCACGACCCGTTCCGCCCGGCTGCCTTCGGCCAAGCTCGGCGACTTCACCTTCGACCGCGGCGCGCTGCGGCTGATCGCCATGGCGCCGGTGGTCGGCACCGCCGGCACCGCCGCCGCCTGGGCGCTGCTGCAGCTGATCGCCCTGGTCACCAACCTGGCCTATTTCGGCCGGATCTCGACCGCCGTGGTCGATCTCGGCCAGTCGCCCTGGGGCCTGGCCGCGGCGCTGGTGCCGCCAGCCGGCTGCCTGATCATCGGCCTGATGGCGCGCTACGGATCGGAGAAGATCCGCGGCCACGGCATCCCGGAGGCGATCGAGGCGATCCTGATCGGCAGCAGCCGGATCCAGCCCAAGGTGGCGGTGCTGAAGCCGCTGTCCTCCGCCGTCTCGATCGGCACCGGCGGCCCGTTCGGCGCGGAGGGCCCGATCATCATGACCGGCGGCGCGCTGGGGTCGCTGTTCGCCCAGCTGTTCCACCTGACCTCGGCGGAGCGGAAGACCCTGCTGGTGGCCGGCGCCGCCGCCGGCATGACCGCGATCTTCGGCACCCCGGTCGCCGCGGTGCTGCTGGCGGTCGAGCTGCTGCTGTTCGAATGGAAGCCGCGCAGCCTGATCCCGGTCGCCACCGCAGCCATCGTCGCCGCGGCCTGGCGTCCGTTGATGTTCGAGACCGGGCCGCTCTTCGCCTTCTCCGGCATGGTCGACCTGTCCGGCCCGGCGCTCCTCGCCGTGGTCGGCGTCGGCATCGTCGCGGGTTTCGGCTCCGGCCTCCTCACCGCGCTGGTCTACGGCTTCGAGGATTTGTTCGAGCGGCTGCCGATCCACTGGATGTGGTGGCCGGTGCTGGGCGGTGTCGCCATCGGCGCGGGTGGGCTGATCGAGCCTGCGGCGCTGGGCGTCGGCTACGACTCGATCCGCGCCCTGCTGGCCGGTCACCTGGCGTCGGGCGAGGTGCTGCGCCTGCTGGTGGTCAAGGCGCTGATCTGGTCGATCGCGCTCGGCTCCGGCACCTCGGGCGGCGTGCTGGCGCCGTTGCTGATCATGGGCGGGGCGCTGGGCGCGCTGGAGGGCACGGTGCTGCCGGGCGGCAGCGGCGTCTGGGCGCTCCTGGGCATGGCGGCGATGATGGGCGGCACCATGCGTTCGCCGCTGACCGCCGCGGTGTTCGCGGTCGAGCTGACCGGCAACCTGGCGATGCTGCCGGCGCTGCTGGCGGCCTGCGTCGCCGCCTACGCCGTCACCGTGCTGCTGCTGAAGCGGTCGATCCTGACCGAGAAGATCGCCCGGCGCGGCCACCACATCCTGCGTGAATACATCGTCGACCCGTTCGAGCTGACCCGCGTCGGCGACGTCATGGTGGCCAAGGTCGATACGCTGCCGGCGGCGATGACGGTGGACGACGCGGTCGCCTTCTTCACCGAGGAGGACGGCCCCCGGCACAAGAGCTATCCGGTGGTGGACGAGGCCGGCCGCCCGGTCGGCATGGTGGCGCGGGCCGACGTGCTGCGCTGGACCGTCTCCGGCTGGCCGCGCGGCACCAGCCTGGCCGACGCCGTCTCCGGCCTGCCGCTGGTGACCGGCCATCCGGACGAGATGGTCGGCCGGGTGGCCGACCGGATGGCGGAGGGCGACGCCGGCCGCGTCCCGGTCACGCGGCGCGAGGACGGCGTGCTGGTCGGCATCCTGGCGCGGAAGGACCTGCTGCGGGTGCGGGCCCGGCTCAGGACCGAGGAGATCGAGCGCGCAAGGCTGCTGCGGCCTGGCGGGCAGAGGTAGGGCGGATCTCCGGTGTTTGAGCGCGGCCTCTCCCATCCTCTGCCGTCATTGCGAGGAGGCGAAGCCGACGAAGCAATCCAGGGGCCGGTTCGCACCGGCCCCTGGATTGCTTCGCTGCGCTCGCAATGACGGCGTTCGGAATTCTGACGGGCTGAGCTACTCCGCCGCCGCCCGTCGCTGGTCGCGGTCGGCGACGTAGCGGCGGACGGCCTGGCCGAAGGCGGCGAACAGGGCCACCGAATCCGGGTTCTCGCGGAACTTCCACTCCGGGTGCCACTGGGTGGCCAGGCCGAAATAGGGCGCGGCCTCGATCCGCACCGCCTCGATCTGCCCGTCCGGCGCCGTCGCCTCGACCTTGAGGCCGGCGCCCAGCCGGTCGATGCCCTGGGCGTGGATGGTGTTCACGGTGGTCTCGGCCTTGCCGAACAGCGCCGCCAGCGCGCCGCCCTCGGCCAGCGCCACCGGATGGGCCGGGCCGTACTGCACCTCGACCGGCTTGCTGTCGTCGGCGCGGTGGTCGGCGCGGCCGGGCACGCGCTCGACATGCTGGTGCAGCGTGCCGCCGCAGACCACGTTCAGCTCCTGCAGCCCGCGGCAGATCGCCAGCACCGGGATGCCGCGCTCGACCGCCCGGCGGATCAGCGGCAGGGTGGTGGCGTCGCGGTCCGGGTCGTGCAGCGTGCCGGGCTCGCTGGCCTCGCCGCCGTAGTGCTTCGGCTCGACGTTGGAGACGCTGCCGGTGACCAGCAGGCCGTCCAGCCGGTCCAGCACCGCGTCGATGTCGTGCCAGCCGCCCAGCGCCGGGATCAGGAAGGGCAGGCAGTCCGCCCCCTCCGACACCGCGCGGATGTACTTGTCGCCGACGACGTGGAACGGATGGGCCCCGAGCTGCTTGACGCAGGCGGGAACGCCGACGACGGGACGGGTGGCGGGCATAGGCAAGGCTCCTGGACCGGTTCCGTCATATTTCGCCGCGGGGGGCGGGTTCGACCAGCCCCGCGGGGGCGGGAATGGCCCTGCGGCTCGCGCATGGCTCGGGCGGCCCGGCCTGCGTATCGGCCGTGCCACGACAATGCCTTGTATAGCCCCTTCCGGCTGGCCGCGATCCGTGGGTATAAGCGAGTCGACGAGCGAGAGCGGGGGGCCCATGTTCCTGGTTCCGACCTATGTCGCGCAGAGCGCGATCCACGGCCTGGGCGTGTTCGCCGCGGCGCCGATCGCCGAGGGCACGCCGATCTGGCGGTTCGAGCCGGCGATCGACAAGGTGGTGCCGGAGGCGGTGGTGGCCGCGTTGCCCGAGGTGCCGCGCCGCTTCTTCGAGACCTACGCCTATCTGTCGCCGGACTTCCCGGGCGGCTACGTCCTGAACGGCGACGACGCGCGCTTCCTGAACCATGACGACGATCCGAACACCGACAATTCCGGGCCGGTGACCCTGGCGGCGCGCGACATCGCGGCGGGCGAGGAGATCACCTGCGATTATCTCGTCTGCTGCATCGAGGAGCGGGACGGCCCGCTGGCGCGCCGGCTGGAGCCGGCGGAGTCGTGAGCCTCGTCCTGCGCCCGATCCGCGAGGCCGATCTGGATTTGGTCCGAAAGCTGCAGGCGGACTCCTTCGCGGCGCTGGCCGGCGACATCCACAGCCCGGCACAGATCGCGGCGCATGTCGACCTGATCATGGCGCCGGACTATGCCGGCGAGCTGCTGTCGAACAACCTGCTGGTGGCCGAGGCGCCGGACGGCGCCGTGGTCGCCACCGCCGGCTGGTGCCGGGTGCCGGACGACGCCGAGGTGGCGCGGCTGCGCAAGGTCTTCGTCGCGCCGGACCGGGCCGGCCAGGGCCTCGGCCGCCGCATGGTCGAGGCCGCCGAGGAGGCGGCCCGCGCCGCCGGCTTCCGCCGCTTCCGGGTGCGCGCCAACGCCAATGCCGAGGCGTTCTACGCCCGGCTCGGCTACAGCCCGGTCCGGCATGAGGAGATGCCGACGGCCGGCGGCGTGACCCTGCCGACCGTGATCATGGTCAAGGGCTGACCGCCCCGGCGGATCTCCATATGGCGGCAAAATAAACAAATAAAATTTGTTATTTTTTATAAATCATCGATAGCGTACGGTTAATTATGCCTGACGTAGGGAATGGCTCGGGCGGATGCCGCCGGGCGAGCGTCGGTGTGCCCGTCCGGGCAGAAACTACATCCCGAAAAAGCAAATGTATAGCTTTGAGCGTTCACGGAAGGGGTAATCGTGCCGATCCACAATCGTCTCCGCCAGGCAGCGCTTCTGGCGGCTGCGGCACTGGCCGCAAGCCCCTCCTTCGCGGCTGACGGGGCGCCGGTCACCGGCGGCACGCTGATCTATCTGGAGCAGCAGGCCCACACCAACCTGTACCCGCCGGCGGGCGGCTTCTACCCGAATGGCGGGATCCTGAACCAGATCACCGACAAGCTGACCTGGCAGGACCCGAAGACGCTCGAGATCAAGCCCTGGATCGCCGAGTCCTGGGCCGTCAACGCCGACGCCACGGAATACACCTTCAAGCTTCGCAAGGACGTCACCTTCTCCGACGGCACGCCGCTCGACGCCGCCGCGGTGGCGAAGAACTATGACACCTATGGCAAGGGGAACGCGGCGCTGAAGCTGCCGGTGTCCGAGGTCATCAACAATTACGACCGCAGCGAGGTGGTCGACCCGCAGACGGTGCGCTTCTTCTTCAAGAAGCCGTCGCCCGGCTTCCTGCAGGGCACCTCGGTGATCGGCTCCGGCCTGGTCTCGCTCGCCACCCTGGCGCGGCCCTTCGACGAGCTGGGCGACGCCACCAAGATCATAGGCTCCGGCCCCTTCACGGTCGAGAGCGAGACGCTGGGCAAGGAGCTGGTGCTGAAGGCGCGCGCCGACTACGCCTGGGGCCCGGCGCCGCTGGCGCATCAGGGCCGCGCCTATCTCGACGGCATCCGCTACATCGTGACGCCGGAGGACAGCGTCCGCATCGGCGCGCTCCTGGCCGGCCAGGCCGACTTCATCCGCCAGGTCCAGGCCTATGACGAGCCGCAGGTGAAGGACAACGGCTACCTCGTCTATGCCGGCCCGACCCGCGGCGTGAACAACAGCGTCGTGTTCCGGCCGGACAATCCGCTGGTGGCCGATGTCCGGGTGCGGCAGGCGCTGCTGCACGCGACCGACGCGGATGAGATCGTCGGCACCCTGTTCTCCGACAACTACCCGAAGGCGACGTCGATCATCGCCTCGACCGCGCTGGGCTATGTCGACCTGTCGGCCAAGCTGACCCATGACGAGGCGCTGGCGAAGCGGCTGCTCGACGAGGCCGGCTGGACGCCCGGCGCCGACGGGCTGCGCCACAAGGACGGCAAGGCGCTGGAGCTGACCGCCTACGAATCCCTGCCGCAGCCGCAGAACAAGGAGACGTTGCAGCTGGTGGCCCAGCAATGGGCCCGGGTCGGGGTCAAGCTGAACGTGCTGGCCGGCGATTCCGGCAGCGCCACGGTTGACAACCTGGACCCGGAGAAGACGCCGGTGTCGCCGGCCATGGTCGGCCGCGCCGACCCGGACGTGATCAAGAGCCAGTTCTACCCGTCGAACCGCGACGTGCTGCGCCAGAAGGGCGGCGCCAGCACCAAGGTGAAGAGCTTCGTCGACGACAAGCTCAACGGCCTGCTGGTGGCGCTGTCCTCCGAGCCGGACAAGGCCAAGCGGCTGCAGCTCGTCGCCGAGGTCCAGGCCTATGTCATCGACCAGGCCTATGCGATCCCGATCTTCGAGGAGCCGCAGGCCTATGCCGGCGCGCCCTATGTCAAGGACATCGCCTTCGAGGCGGTCGGCCGGCCGTACTTCTACAACACCTGGCTGGCTGAGCACTGAGCGGCGGAAGGTCCGACGGATGCTCAACGTGGCAAGACAAAACGCGTTGCCTCTCCCGCTTGCGGGAGAGGCCGGACATCCGAAGGATGTCCGGGTGAGGGGACGTCGCGGTCCATCCGAGCGCGCGGCCTTGCCGCAGATGAGCGAATGGTCCTCTCCTGACGCCAAGGCAGCTCCCATGATCGAGATCGAGCGGCCCTCACCCGGAACCGCTGACGCGGTTCCGACCTCTCCCGCAAGCGGGAGAGGCAATCCGCTCTCACCGGAGACATCCGTGTCCCGCAGAGACGCCGGGGACTCGAGTGGGATCGCGAGGTCCTTCCCATGACCCGCTATCTCCTCGGCCGGGTCGGGCAGGCGGCGCTGGTGCTGTGGGCGGCGTTCACGGCGGCCTTCATCCTGCTGCAGGCCCTGCCGGGCGACGCCATCCTGATCAAGTTCCAGAACCCGGAGCTGGGGCTGAGCCCGGCCCAGATCGCCGAAATCCGCCAGTCCTACGGCGCCGACAGCCCGGTCTGGACGCAGTACCTGCACACGCTGGGCGGCTTCCTGACCGGCGATTTCGGCACCTCGGTCCAGGCCGGCGTGCCGGTCGGGCAGTCGCTGCTGGCCAACCTGCCGCCGACCGTCTGGCTGGCCGGCTTCGGCTTCGCGCTGGCGGTGCTGCTGGCGGTGGCGATCGCGGCCCTGTCCAGCCTGGCCGCCTTCGCCTGGCTGCGCTCGGCGGTGCAGTCGCTGCCGTCGCTGTTCGTCTCGGTGCCGACCTTCTGGCTCGGCATCATGCTGATCCAGGTCTTCTCCTTCCGGCTGAAGCTGATCCCGGTGATCAACCCCGGGCCGTGGGAAGGGCTGGTCCTGCCGGTGCTGACCCTGGCGGTGCCGATCTCGGCGCCGCTGGCGCAGATCCTGGTGCGCAGCATCGACGAGATCTCGACCCATCCCTTCGTCGCCGTGGCCCGGGCCAAGGGCGCCTCGCGCGCCGGGGTGCTGTGGCGGCATGTGGCGTGCAACGCGCTGCTGCCGACCCTGACCATCGCCGGCGTGCTGTTCGGCGAGATCCTGGCCGGCGCCGTCATCACCGAGACCGTGTTCGGGCTGAACGGCCTGGGCACACTGACCGAGCGGGCGGTGCGCAACCAGGACACGGCGGTGATCCAGGCCGTCGTCGTGCTGTCCGCCGCCGGCTTCGTCCTGGTCAACCTGGCCGTGGACCTGCTGGCCCCGGTGCTGGACCCGCGCCTCAGATCCCGCGGAGCCGCCGCATGACCTCGCTGCAGACCACCGACCGCGCGCTGCCGGCGCGGCCGCCCCGCCGCCCGGCCTTCGCCTGGCTCGGCCGGGTGCAGCCCGGCCTGCTGCTGTCCTGGGCGGTGATCGCCCTCGTCACGGCCTGGGCGGTCGCGCCCGGCCTGTTCACCGGCTACAGCGCCATCGCCGGCGTGCCGCGGGAGAAGCTGCGCGCGCCGAGCGCCGAGCACATCCTGGGCACCGACGCGCTGGGCCGCGACCTGTTCGCCCGCATCGTCCATGGCGCGGTCAACTCGCTGTCCGGCGCCTTCGTCGCGGTCGCCGTCGGCCTCCTGGTCGGCACCGCCATCGGCCTGATCGCGGGGTCGATCGGCCGGCGGACCGACGCGGTGCTGATGCGCATCGTCGACGTGCTGCTGTCGGTGCCGTCGCTGTTGCTGTCGCTGGCCATCATCATCCTGCTCGGCTTCGGCACGGTGCATGCCGCGATCGCCGTCGGCGTCACCTCGATCGGCCGCTTCGCCCGGCTGGCCCGGTCGGAGGTGATCCTGGTGCGCCGGTCCGACTATGTCGAGGCCGCCTTCGGCAGCGGCGGCCGCTTCGGCGCCGTGCTGTGGCGGCACATCCTGCCGAATTCCGTCACCTCGGTGATCGCGCTCGCCGCGGTGCAGTTCGGCACCGCGATCCTGCAGATCTCGACCCTCGGCTTCCTCGGCTATGGCGCGCCGCCGCCGACGCCGGAATGGGGCCTCTTGATCGCCGAGGGCCGCAACTACATCGCCACCTCCTGGTGGCTGACCACCGTGCCCGGCGTGGTCGTGGTGCTGGTGGTGCTGGCCGCCAACCGCATCGGCCGGTCGATCGGGCGGAGGACGCTATGACCGTGCCGGTGCTGGAGGTCGAGAACCTCAGCGTCTCCTATGTGGGCGACCGCGCCGGCGCGCATTGCGTGGTCGACGGCGTCTCCTTCCGCATCCAGCCGGGCGAGGTGGTGGCGCTGGTCGGCGAATCCGGCTCCGGCAAGACCACCACGGCCCAGGCGGTGATCGGCCTCTTGCCCGAGAACGGCCGGGTCGACGGCGGGGCCATCCGGCTGGCGGGCACCGACATCTCCGGCTGGTCGCAGAAGCGGCTCGACACCATTCGCGGCGCCCGCATCAGCCTGATCCCGCAGGACCCCGGCAGCTCGCTGAATCCGGTCAAGACCATCGGCGCCCAGGTCGAGGAGATCCTGGCCATCCATCGCCGCGGCGACCGGGTCCCCAACCGGGCACGGGTGGTCGAGCTGCTGGGCCGGGTCGGCCTGTCGCGGCCGGAGCTGCGCGCGCGGCAATATCCGCACGAGCTGTCGGGCGGCATGAAGCAGCGCGTGCTGATCGCCATTGCCATCGCGCTGCAGCCGTCGCTGATCATCGCCGACGAGCCGACCAGCGCCCTCGACGTCACGGTGCAGCGCCGGATCCTCGACCTGATCGACGAGCTGCGGCGGGAGTTCGGCACCGCCGTGCTGCTGGTGACGCATGATCTCGGCGTCGCCGCCGACCGCGCCGACCGGCTGATCGTGCTGCAGGGCGGCCGGATCCAGGAGCAGGGGCCGGCGGCGGAGATCCTGGCGGCGCCGCGCAGCGCCTATACGAGGCAGCTGCTGGCCGATGCGCCGTCTTTGGCGAAGGCCGAGCGGCGGGCGCGGCGGCCGGCGGCCGAGGGCGACGACGCCATCGTGGTCGAGGGGCTGGTGCAGGATTTCGACCTGCCGGGGCGCGGCGGCCCCTTCCGTGCCGTCGACGGCCTGTCCTTCGCCGTGCGGCGCGGCACCACCCACGCTTTGGTCGGCGAATCCGGCTCCGGCAAGACCACCACGGTCCGCGCGGTCGTAGGGTTCCAGAAGCCCACCGCCGGCCGGATCCTGATCGGCGGCGCCGACCCGGCGGCCTTGAAGGGCGAGGCGCTGCGCCAGTTCCGCCGCAGCATCCAGCTGGTCTACCAGAACCCGTTCGGGTCGCTCGACCCGCGGCAGAGCATCTTCGAGATCATCGAGGAGCCGCTCCTGAACTTCGAGCGCCTGCCGAAGCCCGACCGCGCCCGCAGGGTGCGCGACATGCTCGACCGGGTCGGCCTGCCGCAGGCGGTACTGGACCGACGGCCGCGGGCGCTGTCCGGCGGGCAGCGGCAGCGCGTCGCCATCGCCCGCGCCCTGGTGCTGGACCCGCAGGTGCTGGTGCTGGACGAGGCGGTGTCGGCGCTGGACGTCACCGTCCAGGCCCAGATCCTCGGCCTGCTCGACACGCTGCAGCGCGACCTCGGCCTGACCTACCTCTTCGTGTCGCACGACCTCGCCGTGGTCCGGCAGATCGCCGACACCGTCTCGGTGCTGCACAACGGCCGGCAGGTCGATGCCGGGCCGGTGGAGGCGGTGTTCCGCAACCCGCGCAGCGACTACACGCGCGAGCTGATCGACGCCATCCCCGGGCGCCGCCTCGCCGTCTCCGCATGAAAGGCTTCGTTCCGTGACCATCCAGCGGCTCGGCTTCTTCACCCGGCTTCTCGACGAGGCGAGCGCGCAGGAGCGCTATCGCCTGGCGACCGAGCAGATCACGACGGCGGAGCGGCACGGCTTCGACAGCGCCTGGGTCGCCCAGCACCATTTCCACGAGCCGGAGGGCGGGCTGCCGGCGCCGCTGGTGTTCCTGGCCCAGGTCGCGGCCCGCACCTCCCGCATCCGCCTCGGCACCGGCATCATCACCCTGCCGCTGGAGCACCCGGTGCGGGTGGCGGAGGATGCGGCGGTGCTGGACCTCCTGGCCGACGGGCGGCTGGAGCTCGGCCTCGGCACCGGCGGCACGCCCTCGGCCTTCGCCGCCTTCGGCCTCGACAGCGCCGACCGGTCGCAGATCTTCGCCAAGCATCTCCAGGTGCTGCTCGACGCCTGGGGCGGCCGGCCGCTCGACGGCGCCGACACCCGGCTGTACCCGGCGGCGCCGCAGCTCCTGGAGCGGATCTGGCAGGCCACCTTCTCGGTCGCCGGCGGCGCCCGGGCCGGGGCGGCGGGCGACGGGCTGATGCTGTCGCGCACACAGCCGCGGCCGGCCGACGCGCCCGACGCCACCCTGGCGGAGATCCAGGACCCGATCATCGACGCCTATCTGGCGGCGCTGCCGGCGGGCAGGGAACCGCGCATCCTGGCGTCGCGCAGCGTCTATGTCGCCGACGACCGGGACGAGGCGCGGCGCTTCGCCGAGCGCGGGCTGCGCCGCCAGGCCGACCGCTTCGCCGCCGCCGGCCGCGGCGCCCCGGGCGACACGCTGGACCAGCTGATCGCCGCCTTCGACGTCCATCTCGGCACGCCGGAGGAGGTGATCGCCTCGCTGCGCGCCGACGGCACGCTGCGCCGCGCCACCGACCTGGTGGTGCAGGTGCATTCGGTCGACCCGCCGCACCCCTTCATCCTGCGCTCGATCGAGCTGGTGGCGCAGGAGGTGGCGCCCGCCTTCGGCTGGGCCCGCCGGGACCGGGGCGACGACATCCGCCTCGCCGCCGCGTCCTGCTGACGCCGCTGACTGTTCGTGAGAAGGACCAGACGATGAGTGAACCGACGGCCGACGTCATCGACCTGCTGGCCGGGGTCGAGCGTGGCTCCGCCCTCGACCGCATCCGGGACCAGCGCCCGGTGGCCCGCGAGAACGCGCAGAAGAGCTGGGCGGCGCTGTTCGAGCCCGAGGACCCCGGCACGGTGTCGCTGCCGGAGCGATATGCCGTCGCCGCCTTCGTCGCGGCGCTGCACCGCGAGCCGGGAACGGCCCGCTTCTACGCCGGGGCCCTGGCCGGGCTCAATTCAGGTCTCGCCGTCGCCGTGGCGGCCGAGGCGGAGCGGGCGGGGGCGGAAGGGCCCTATGGCCACTACCCGGAAGGGCCGCTCAGCGCCGAGGACAGGCGCGGGCCGGTCTACCACGTCTCGGGCGATGGCCGTTCGGTGCTGGGGCCCCGCCTCGCGGCGGCGCTGGCGCACACGCATCTGCTGGTGTTCCGCCCGCGCGATGCCAGCGCCGCGGCGCTGCAGGCGCTGCTCGACGCCGGCTGGTCGACCACCGACATCGTCACCCTGTCGCAGCTCGTCGCCTTCCTGTCCTTCCAGATCCGAATCGTCGCCGGGCTGCGCGCCCTGGCCGCCGCCTGAGGCCCGCCATGACCGAGACCGTCCTGACCCATCCCGACAACCGCGAGCCGACCGTCTTCACCCAGGACGAACTCGGCTGGCTGCCCTGGCTGGAGCCGTATCCGGCCGACCAGCTGACCGAACGGCACCTCGCCGGGCTGGTCGACGCGGCCCGCGCCAAATCCGACTATTTTCGGCTGCTGGTGCGCGACCCGGACGTGCTGCAGGCGCGGACGAAGACCGACAAGGACATCTTCTACAACCCCGAGGGCGGCCTGCCGCGGGCGGAGCGCGAGCTGGCGGCCACCGCGACCTCGCGCCTCAACGGCTGCATCTACTGCGCCTCGGTCCATTCCCGCTTCGCCACCGTCCATTCCAAGCGCGGCGACGACGTGCAGCGGCTGCTGGACGAGGGCGTCGGCGCCGATCTGGGCGAGCGCTGGAACGCCATCGTCGCCGCCTCGGTGGCGCTGACCGAGACTCCGGGATCGTTCGGGGCCGATCATGTCCGCCGGCTGCGCGCGGCCGGGCTGGACGATGCTGCGGTCGCCGACGTGATCCAGGGCGCCGCCTTCTTCAACTGGGCCAACCGCCTGATGCTGTCGCTGGGCGAGCCGCAGGTGCAGGCCTGACCGCGCCGCGCCGACACGGGAGACGACCATGACCCTGCCGCTCGACCATGTGGTGATCGCCGTCCGCGACCTGGACCGGACCGTCGCCGACTACCGGGCGCTCGGCTTCACCGTGGCGCCGGGCGGGGAGCACACCCATGGCGCCAGCCACAACGCGCTGATCGTCTTCGCCGACGGCGCCTATATCGAGTTGATCGCCTTCCGCCGCCCGAACCCGGAGTTCCGCTGGTGGCGGGTGCTGGACCAGGCCGGCGACGGGCTGGTCGATTTCGCCCTGCTGCCCGGCGACATCGCGGCCGATGTGGCGGCGGCGAAGGCGCGCGGCCTCGCCCTCGAAGGCCCGACCGATGGCGGCCGGCTGCGGCCGGATGGCGAGCGGCTGGAATGGCGCACGGCCCGGGCCGCGACCTCGGACCTGCCCTTCCTGTGCGGCGACGTCACGCCGCGCCGGCTGCGGGTGCCGGAGGGCGATGTCCGCCGCCACGCCAACGGCGCGCTCGGCATCGCCGGGGTCGAGATCGCCGTGGCGGATCCGGCGGCCAGCGGCCGGCGCTATGCCGCCCTGCTGGGCGCCGAAGCCGGGCCCGGGGCGCCGATCGGGCTGGGCAATGGCCAGTCCGTGCATCTGCTCGGCCCGGACCGCGCCGGCGTGGCGCTGGAGACCCGCGGCGAGGGGCCGGTGTCGCTGACGCTGCGCGTCGCCCCCGGCGGCGCGACGGACGATCTCGACCCCGCGCGCACCCGCGGCGTCCGCATCCGGCGGATCGCGTAGCCTTCAGGCCGGTTCTGCTCCGGACCGCCGGGCCAGAAGGTGCAGGGCGACGTAGAGGTCCTGCACCGACAGCCCGGAGCTGTCGAACACCGTGACCTCATCGGCGGACCGGCGGCCGGGGTGGCGGCCCGCCAGGACATCGCCGATCGCGACCGGCGCGGCGTCGGCCGGGGCGTGCTGGAACTCGCCGATGGCGCGGGACTGGCTCGGCAGGTCGCAGAACAGGCTCGCCTGGGCCAGGAGCCGCGGGGGCAGCTCCTGCTTGCCGCGGGCGTCCGAGCCCATGCTGGCGATGTGCGTGCCGGGGCGGACCCAGCCGGCGTCGAACAGCGGCGCCGTCGCCGAGGTCGCGGTGACGATGATGTCGGCGGCGGCGCAGGCGGCCTCGGCCGTGGCCGTCTCCGCTGCCAGGCCCCGGTCGCGCAGCTCGGCCGCCATCGCGGTACCCTGGGCCGGGTTCCGCGCCACCACCAGCACGCGGCGGATCGGGCGGATGCGGGCCACGGCGGCGCATTCGTACCGGGCCTGGTGGCCGGCGCCGAAGATGGCGAGGGTGGCGGCGTCGGGCCGGGCCAGCGCGTCGGCGGCCACGGCGTCGGCCGCGGCCGTGCGGTAGGCGTTGAGGGTGCCGGCCTCGATCGCCGCGCCGATCCGGCCCTTCTCCTGGTCGAACAGCAGGATCAGCGAGTTGTGGCGCGGCAGGCCGGCCGCCGGGTTGCCCGGCCAGAAGGAGCCGACCTTGAGCCCCGCCACATCGGCCGCGGCGGCCGCCTTGACGGTGAAGCGGTTCTCCCGCACCGACCCGTGGCCATGCACCACCGGAAAGCTCTCCGTGCCGTCGTCGCAGACGGCGATCAGCGCCTCGCGGACGGCGGCATAGGCCATCTCATGCGTGGCCAGCGCGGCGGATTCGGCTTCGGCGACGAACAGCATCATGGACCTCCTGCGATGTCTACCAGCCGCCGAAGCGCGGCCAATGGATGAGCCCCGCCGCCGGGTCGGCCGGCAGCACCTCGTAGCCGCCGAACTGGGCCGCGGTGGCGCAGGCATGGTTCGGCAGGATGCGCAGGCGGGTGCCGACCGGCAGGTCGGGCAGCACGCCCCGGCTGCCGGGGCGAAGCGTGACGATGCCATGCTCCTGGTTGGCGGCCGAGACGATCAGGTCGGCGAGGACCGCGCCCTCGCCGTCGCAGACCAGCCCGTAGCCCTGGTCGACGGCCTGGGCCATCGTGCCCCGGTCGCGCGACATCGCCATCCAGCCGGCGTCGATGAAGAGGCAGCCGCGCTCGCTGTTCCGGCCGATGACGCTGGTCAGCACCGACAGCGCGATGTTGTCGGTCGAGCAGACGCCGATGCCGGCCATGACCAGGTCGAAGAAGACATAGACGCCGGCGCGGACCTCGGTGACGCCGGACAGGTCGCGGGCGGCATGCGCGGTCGGCGTCGAGCCGACGCTGACCACGGGGCAGGGCAGGCCGGCCGCCCGCAGCGCCCCGGCCGCCGCCACGGCGGCGGACCGCTCGCGCTCGGCGAAGGCGGCATGCGCCTCGGCGCCGGACACGCCGTAGCTCTCCCCGGCATGGGTCAGCACCCCGCGCAGCGCGGCGCCGCCGTCCTGCAGGATGCGGCCGACCGCGACGAGGGCCGGGTCGTCTGGCCGCAGCCCGCCGCGATGGCCGTCGCAATCGACCTCGATCAGCGCGGGGATCTGATCGCCGGCCCGCCGCGACGCCTCGGCCACGGCCGCCGCCTGCTCGGGCGAATCGAGGAGGATCGAGAGGTCGCAGCCCCGCGCCCGCAGGGCGAGGACCTGGTCGAGCTTCCGCGGCGCGATGCCGACGGCGTAGAGGATGTCCCGGATGCCGGCCGCGGCGAACACCTCCGCCTCCTTCAGCGTCGAGACCGTGGCCGGGCCGTTGCCGCCGGCCAGCAGGCGCCGCGCGACCTCGACCGATTTCGCCGTCTTGAGATGCGGGCGCAGCGCCACGTCCAGCGGCCGCAGCCGGCCGCGCAGGCGCTCGATGTTGCGGAGCATGCGGCCCTCGTCGAGGACGAGGCTCGGCGTCGGCAGGGCGGACAGGCGGTCGGGCATCGGCGGCTTCCGGTATGGGCTCCCGATCTTTAGGCCGTTGCCGGCGCAGCCGCAATTTACCGCTGATTGATATCAGGTTAACTTCAGACTTAATGATCTCGTCGCAGGACCTCCAGTTCTTCGCCGTGGTGGCGGCCTCCCCCTCGCTCGCGGCCGCGGCCCGCGCCCTCGGCGTCACCCCGCCGGCGGTGACCCAGCGCCTCCGCCAGCTCGAGGCGCGGCTGAAGGTGCGCCTCGCCGAGCGGTCCGGGCGGCGGCTGCGGCTCACGGCCGAGGGCGCCCTGCTGGCCGAGCGCGGCGCCGGCGTGCTGGCGGAGATGGCGGGGATCGCCGAGAGCATCGCCGACCGGCGCCAGGCCGTGCTGGGGCATCTGCGGGTCGCCGCGCCCTTCGGCTTCGGGCGGGCCTATGTCGCCCCGGCCATGGCGGCGCTGAAGGCGGAGCATCCGGAGGTCGAGCTGACCCTGACCCTGTTCGAGGATCCCGCCGGCAGCCTCTCGGCCGGCAGCTGGGACGTGCTGGTCCAGGTCGGGCCGCTGGCGGATTCGGCGCTGACCCTGCGGCGGCTGGCGCCGAACCGCCGCCTGCTCTGCGCCGCGCCGTCCTATCTGGCGCGGCGCGGCATGCCCGGCCGGCCGGAGGATCTGCAGGCCCATGACTGCGCCGTGATCCGCGAGGACCGGGCCGACGTCACGCTCTGGGGCTTCACCCATGCGGATGGGCGGCGGGCCACGGTCCGGATCCATCCGGCGATGAACAGCAATGACGGCGGCGTGGTGCGGCGCTGGGGCCTGGCTGGCCTCGGCATCATCCAGCGCTCGGAATGGGACGTCGCGGCGGATCTGCGGGCCGGTCGCCTGGTGCCGCTGCTGCCGGGCTGGCGGCTGCCGGACGCCGATGTGGTGGCGCTGCTTGGCTCGCGCACCGGCCGCGTCGCGCGGACGGAGCGGTTCCTCGGCATCCTGGAGGGGAGCCTGCGGCCGGTCCCGTGGCGAAGCGGGACCTGAGGCCATGCGGCGCGCATGCTGTGCCGGGGGCGCGCCGGCGTCCGGAACGGATCTCTCCGCTGGGGCGATCCGGGGTCGCGGTGAAGTGCTGCATCCCGTGACGCTGCAACCGGCGGAAGTCGGCATGCCGGACGGCATCCAACCGCGCCCGAAAGCGGACGTGGCCCACGGAGGGAACTGTCGGCGATCCCTGCGGGCAAGCGCATGTTCGAGCATCGAGCCAGGCCAACCCAATGGCGGCTTTTGAGACACTCCCCCTGACCGCGCCGACGGCATTGGGCGGAAAGCGGAACTATCTGTTGTCTCTCAGCTCCCCCGTTCTGCAATCGATAATAGTCTTAGAGCCTGCGTCATCTTCCAAGACGACGATGTTTTCGTCGACAAATGTCACAATATCATCCCAGTATTTCTCCCTGTGCCATAACAATTTTCCATCACCACTCACAGAGGCGGTGCCACTTTCATACAAGACAATCAGAGCGTGGCCGAAGGCATCAGCTCTTACACTATAAAATCCTGTGTCCTCGTGGGCGGCTCGGAACAACTGTGTTGAAGTGAGTACGGATGGAGGATTCGCACAAAAAATGAGCATTCGTGTTAAGCCGATGGCTATGACCAAGCTTTTCCATTGAACAAATTTTAAAATTGGGACTAAGCCGTTGCGCTCAGGCAAAAACCTAAGTCCAGAGAACGATTTCTCGACTACAATCTCTCCGCCAAAGCGAAATAAAACATCGGCTGGGCGGCTGCCTTTGTTTAATCTGGCGGAGACATAGATGTCAGAGGCGCCAAGGAGTGTCTCAACAGAACTAAGTTTTGCCTCCAAGATATCTGCCATAGATTAAACTCCTGCCAGACGTATCAGTCGCAGATGCCTTCCAGATTGCCACGAGCTGCCAGATATTGCATCCGTCGTGCCAACGCGGGCGGGTCGCTTCCGAAGTGATGCTCAGAGCTGACCGCTTTAGGTCGCGTCCGGTCATGTCCGCTTCAAGGTGCCGGTTGAAATGGCCGGTTTCGGGCGTGCTGATCGGGCCGTGTCGGCCGGAAAGCGCCGGGATCTCTCACGTTCGGTCGATGTCCGCTGTTGCGGCGCGAACGCGATGACCGCATTTCGCGCCCACGCGAAGCCGACGCTATGGCGTGCCGATCATATCCGGAGGAAATGTTGCCGCCAGATGGTCGATGAAACTCCGCACCGCAGGCGGCAGCCCGCGCCGCGTGGTGAAAACGAGATGAACGATCCCCTCGTAGCCGGACCACTCCGGAAACACTCGGACGAGATGCCCTGCCTCGAGGTGATCGCGGCAACTATGGTCCGGGAGCAGCGCGACGCCCAGCCCTGCCGCTGCAGCCTCGCGGATCGCCCCGAAATCGCTGCAACTCATCCGCGGTGAATGTCGAAGAACGTGCATCGCCCCGGCCGAATGCTCGAGATGCCATTCGATCTCGTCGGCGTCGTCGACGGTCGCGAGCGTCGGAAGCGAGGCCAGCGCTTCGAGACTAGACCCCGCTTCCTTCGCCACCCGTGGGGCGGCGATGAGAATGCGCCGGGACCGGCCGAGCGATCGCATGGTGAGCGTGGCATCCCCCGCCAGAGCCGTGCGAACCCGTAGAGCGACATCGATGCGCTCGGCAATGAGATCGACCGGCCGGTCGATCGCGATCATCTGGAGCCTGACCTTCGGGAACCTCGCCAGATACAGAGGGATGATCGGGGCGAGGATCTCGACGAGACCGGTCGGACAGCTGAACCGCACCCGGCCATGCGGCTCCGCCTGGGCCTGCGCCACCACCGCTTCGGCTTGCTCGGCATCCAGCACGATCGCACGGCAGCGTTCATAGAAGGCACGCCCGACCTCCGTCACTTGGAACCGACGGGTGGAGCGTTCGATGAGGCGAACGCCGAGCCTGGCCTCCAGCCTGGCGATCCTCCGGCTCAGCTTCGACTTCGGCTGGCGCAGGGCGCGGCCGGCCGGCGCGAAGCCGCCATGGGCCACGACTTCCGCGAAATAGACGTAGTCATTGAGATCAGGCATCGGTCTAGCGTTCCTGTTTCGGAACGATGAGTGTCACAATCGGTGTCTACATGCATCAGCGTTCTAAGGGCATCTCCTCCGTGGACGGCGAGCAGTTCGCCATCGCGAGGAGATCAATGATGAGCAGCAGATTTGAAGGCAAGGTTGTGGTCGTCACCGGCGGGACAAGCGGCATCGGTCTCGCGACGGCCAAGGCGTTCGCCGAGGAAGGCGCCTCCGTCTTCATCACCGGCCGCCGCCAAGGCGCTCTGGACGAGGCGGTGAAGGCGATCGGGGGGCGGGTGACCGGCATTCGTGCGGACATGTCCGTGCTCGCCGATATCGACAAGCTCTACGACTCCGTGCAGCAAAGGCATTCGCGGATCGACGTGATCTTCGCGAACGCCGGCGGTGGCGAGTTCAGCGCCCTGGGCGAGATCACCGAAGAGCATTTCGACCGGACATTTGCGACCAATGTGAAGGGCACTCTGTTCACGGTCCAGAAGGCGCTGCCGCTCCTGCGGGACGGCGGTTCGATCGTGCTCAACGCCTCGACCACAAGCGTCAGCGGCACTCCCGCCTTCAGCGTCTACAGCGCCACCAAGGCTGCTGTCCGCAGCTTCGCCCGCAACTGGATCCTTGATCTGAAGCAACGCCGGATCCGGGTCAACGCGGTCAGCCCCGGCGTAACCGATACGGCCGGGCTCGATGGCCTGTTCGGTGGCGGCGCGACGGCCGCGGGCATCAAATCCGACCTCGTCGGGCTGATCCCGGCGGGGCGGGTTGGACGGCCCGACGAGATCGCGAAGGCCGTTCTCTTCCTCGCCTCGGATGACGCGAGCTTCATCAACGGGATCGAACTCTTCGTGGACGGCGGGCAGACGCAGATCTGATATCTCAAGAGATCGACGACCGCGTCACCTACGGCGATGCACTCCCAGAGTTTGAGCTTCGAGTCCCAACTCTCGAGCGGCAGCTCCATGTTGGCGTACAGTCGGACGGCCATCATCGCAGGTTCCGGGTTCCCACCGGATTGGCAGGTTCCGGGCGTCCTGATCGGGTCGGCCCAGTCAGGACGATCCGAATTCTGCGAGATCGAGGAATGTCCGGTGTCGAGGCGCCGACGCGATGTCTCCTTCTGGCGCATCGGGGACATCGGGCGCCGCGGGACCGGAGATCCTCGTTCGCTTGTGCCCACGCAAGGGCCATTGCCTTAACTCGCCTTCTCGTTCATGATATGTTCTATGAAGGACGTGCCCGCCGATCTCGATGTCCAGGCCTATGGCCGCGGCTGCGCGCTGCAGCAGTGCGAGATGCTGACGCGCCTGGCCGAGATCGGCATGCAGCTGGCCGAGGCGGCGGGCGCCCGCGCCCTCGCCGCCCAGGCGCCACAGGCTGAGGCTTCGACCGCGCCGGCCGAGGGGCCGGAAGCCCAGGCTGCGGCCCAGCCTCCGGTTGCGGCCGGCGACCCCGGTCTCGCCTTCGCCCGCTATGCCCATCTGGTGCGCCAGGCCCTGGCCCAGCGCGCCCGGGCCGTGAACGACCTCAGCCTCCGCGACGGCGGCCGCGATGCCCGCCGCGCCCGCCATCGCGAGCAGGTCGAGGACACCATCACCCGCCTGATCTGGGCCGATCTCGGCGATCGCGGCCGGGCCGCCGAGCTCGACCAGGAGCTGTCCCAGGCGCTGGCCGATCTCTACGGCGATCCGGACGACCCGGTCGAGGAGCGCCCGGTCGGGTCGGTCGTGGCCGGGCTGGTCAGCGGCCTCGGCCTGACCGAGGCGTGGCGCCGGTGGGAGCGGGGGCACGGCAACGGGCCGCGCCCGGACCGGCCGGAGGGCAGCCCGGAGGAGATCCGGGCCGAGCGCTCCCGCCGCCGCGCCGCGGTCGCCGCCATGATCGAGCGGGCCATCGACGACCTCGCCGAACCCGCGCGGGTCGCGCCGCTGAAGGCCGGGCTGGCGGTCCGGCTGCAGGAGCCCGATGTCGACGCGCTGCTCGACACCCAGAGCATCGGCGGGGCCATGATCCGCCTCTGCCGCTCGCTCGCCTTCGACATCTGGAACGACGCCGACGGCTATCTCGCCCGCATCCTCGTCCCCACCCCCGACACCGGGTGAGCGGGCGGGGGCCGGCCGGCCGTTATCGCAGCCGGACCAGCCCGGCCTCGGTCGGCCGGAAGCCGCAGGCGTCGAGATAGAAGCCGCGCAGCTCCGGGTCGAAATCGACATGCAGCCATTCGCAGCCGGCGGCGCGGGCCCGGGCCACGGCCTCCCGCACCAGCCGCGTCGCGTGGCCCTGCCGCCGCAGCGACGGCGTCACCGCCGTGTCCAGCAGGAAGGCGTGCACGCCGCCGTCCCAGGCGACATTGACGAAGCCGGCCAGCCGGCCGTCCAGGCGCAGGCACACCCAGCCCAGGCTGAAGCGGTTGACCTGGCCCCACCAGTCGTCGCCCAGCACCGGGTGCCCGAAGCATTCGGCATGCAGGGCGTTCAGCTCGTCATTGCCGAAGGCGCCGCGCCACTCCAGCACCGGCCTGGCCGCCATTCAGCGGTTGCTGCCCCGGCGCGGCACGATGAACAGCTTGTTGTCCAGCTGCACGCCGGGCTGGATGCCGGTCAGGTCGACCTGGGTGACGTTGCCCTGCTGGTCCACCGACACCCAGCTCTGCAGGATCATCGGGTTGCTGGTGAAGTTCAGGGTCAGGGCGCCGTCATTCGGCTTGTCGGTCTGCACCAGCTGCACGCTCAGCAGGTTGTTGCCGCGGCTGACCTTGGTCACCGTGACGTCGCCCGACAGCTTGACGTTGGCGCGGGTGATGAAGTCGGCGATGGTCGACCCCAGCGGCACGTCCTTCCGCTGCCGCAGATCGGCGTCGTAATAGGTCAGCCAGGTGCCGTCGGCGATGTACATGTAGGAGATCGGCGGCTCGTATTCGAGCCGCATCTTGCCCGGCCGCTTCAGGTAGAAATGGCCGCGATACAGGTCGGTGTTGTTGGTGGTCTGGACGAAATCCGCCTGCACCGTGGTCAGGCTGCCCAGATACTGCTCGACCCGCGCCAGGTCCTGGCGGTCCTGGGCGGTCAGCTGGGCCGGCTGCACGGCGGCGGCCGGCCCGGCGGCGAGGAGCAGCGCGGCCAGGGCCGCGGCGAGGGTGCGTAGGATCGTCATGGTCGTCCGGATACACGGGGTCTGTGTTCCAAGTAGGGCACCGGATCCCGGATATCCAGGGCGGCGTGTCGCCGCCCTGCGCCAGTGGGCTTTGAGATCGACTCTTCGGTCCCCTCCTCGTCATTGCGAGGAGGCGAAGCCGACGAATCCATCCAGGGGCCGGTTCGCATTGGTCCCTGGATTGCTTCGCTGCGCTCGCAATGACGGTGTGGGAATTCTGAAAGAGGCTTGCAGGTGGGAGAGGCCACGCGAAGGCGCGCCTCACTCCTTCAGCACGTCGCTCGCCTCCGCCTGGGCGGCCAGGGTCGCGGCGTCGTCGGGCAGCAGCCAGCCGGCGGCGACCTGGCGGGCGGCCTCTGCCTTCACCCGCGCCACGAAGCCGGCATGGTCGCGGTAGCGCTCCTGCAGCGACGGCCGCGGATCCTGCGCGGCGATCCGCTCCGCTTTCGTCCGGGCAAAGGGGATGAAGCCGCCGAGGAAGGAGCAGCCGCCGCCGGCGCCATAGCCCCGGGCCAGCACGTTCCAGCCGGTATAGGTGCCCAGCGGCACCAGCACCTGGACCGAGGGCACGCCCGCGACCTCGTTGCCGTCGGCGTCGACGCGCACCACCTTCGACGGCAGCGCCTGCCGGATCCGCGGCGGCAGGAATTCGGGCACGCCGCTCAGATCCGCATAGTCGAAGCCGCGGCCGACATCGTAGTCGAGGAAGATGTTCAGCTTTCCGTCCGGCCGCGGCGCGCCGGGGAGGACGGGCCAGCCCATCGCCCGCGAAGTCGGATCGACCAGGTCGCCCGCCGCCAGGGTCGGGTAGCGGCTGGCCGGCGGCTCTTTCCCCGACCTGACCCAGTCGACCAGCGCCGCCTGCAGCGCCCGCAGGGTCATCGACGACGGGTTCGGGTTGCCCGGCATCGTGCAGGCGGGCAGGGCCTCGCCGGTGGTGGAGAAGCCGCCGGTCGCCGACCCGCCATGGGTGACGCCGGGGAAGTAGTAGCGCCGGACATTCGCCGGCAGGGGCAAGTCGCGGCGCGCATCGGTGCCGACCAGCCCGGGCGACAGGCGCAGGCCCCACAGCTCCGCCGCGCCGAAGGTCTCCATGATCTTCGGGCAGGTGCCGCTGGCCTCGCAGCGGTCCAGCAGGCTCGAGGTGCCGCGCCGGCGGGCCCGGTCGTCGTACCGAATCCACCACAGCGTGCCCTCGCTGCCCAGCTCGTACAGGGTGGCGGCGCCGCCGGGCACGCCGAAGCGCAGGTTCATCGGCAACTGGCGGGCGGCGATGTTCGGGTTCAGGCCGTCGAACACGATCCGGCCCTGCTCGTCGGCGTTGAAGCCGAGATTGAGGAAGCTCTTCAGGAAGTTGCCGGATTGCGAGGTGCCGGTTGCCACGGTCCAGCGCACCAGCCCGGCCGCCGGGTTGGCCGTGCCGGCATCGTCCGCCGCGGCGTGGCGCAGGAATTCGGTCAGGTCGCGGGTGGCGGCGAAGCCGATGCCCAGCACCTTCGGGGCCTTGCCGGTATAGGCCAGGCCATAGGCGTAGCGCGGGTCGAAGCCGCCGCGCAGGCAGACCCAGCCGGGGTCGGGCGTGCCGGGGAAGGCGCTGTCGCTGCAGTTGCCGAAGGCCCAGTCGCGCGGCGGGATGGGGATCGCCGGCCGGTCGTCGGCGGACTGGCGGAACAGCCGCGCCCGGCGGGTGTCCAAGGTCGCCGGCACCGGCCCGGGCCCGGTGCGGGAGAAGCCGACCAGGATCGGCAGGCTCCTCGTCCCCGGCGCCATGTTCATGAAGCGGGCGAAGGCCGGCCCGGTCAGGCTGGCCGCGACCGGCACCTCCGCCGTCTGCAGCCCGTCGGTGGCCGGAATGTCGCCCTGCCAGCCGCTGACCACACGGATATGGCCGTCGGGATCCGCCTTGACGCCGCCATTGCCGCGGTTCGGCACGTCATAGACCAGCACGCCGCTGGCCTGCTTCGGGTCGGAAGGCAGGGCGATGGCGAAGGTGGCGGCATACTCGACCTTGCCGCGGGAATTGCGCGGCGCCTGCCGCAGGTCGGTGATGAGGGCGTTGGCCGGGTCGGCGGGATCCAGCTCGCCCCGGAAGGTGCCGCGCAGGACCTGATAGGCCGGGGCGCCGGGCCTGGCCGGGGCCGCCGCCTCCTGCCGCTCCACCGTGAGGCTCACGAGCCGGGCCTGGGCCGGGCCCGGCAGGCCCAGGGCAAGGACAAGCAGCGCCGCGGCGCGGATGATGCAACCCCTCATGCGGTCCCCCATTGTCGTGTGGTTCGGGCCGGCGGTGCCGGCTCAGCTCTCGTCCGGCAGCTCCAGGTCGAGCAGGGCGGAGGACAGCGACTTGCCGTGGCTGTCCAGCGCCAGCGAGGTGGTGACGCCGCTGCCCAGCACGCCGCGCCCGACGAAATGCAGCGCCGCCAGGCCGGGCAGCTCGAAGCGGGTGAAGCGGCCGGCGAGGTCGCCGCACAGATGCGCCTCCACCCGCTCGGCCGTCACCGCGCGGCGCAGGCGCTCGTAATCGGCCGGGTCGCGGGCGATCGCGCTCAGCGTGGTGGTGTCGCCCTTGTCGCCGGCGCGGGCATGGGCGAGTTCACCGAGGCGGACCATCATGCCTCCAGGATCTCGACCGCCGGGCTGACGGCCCGCCGGTCGATCAGGGTCGAGACGATGCCGACCACGGGCCGGAGCGCGCTGCGCACGCCGCCCCCCGCCGCCGGGCCGTTGGTGTACAGGCTCTCGACCTCGCGCGCGGCATCGGCCGCGATCTCAGCGCTGGCGGCGCGGGCGCAGAGGCGCAGCCGGACCTCGGAGGGCTCGCTGCCGCGCAGCCGGCCGGGCAGCAGCGAATCGACGCCGACCAGGTCGAACCGCAGGTCGGTGATGTCGCCGCGCCGGCCCAGCCGCTCGCGCACGATGTCGGCGGCGCGGCGGCCGCGCTCGACCGCGCCGGACCCGCCATAGGAGATGCCGGCCTCGGCCTCCCACCCCGCCTCATAGGCGACGCTGACCTTCAGCGACTCCGGCCGCGGTTGCCCGCGCGCCCCGGAGACCGTGACGCGGTCGGCGCCCTGCTCCGCCACCGCCACGCCGGTGACCTCCAGCACCACGTCGGGCGTGACATAGGCGCCGGGGTCGGTCACCTCGTACAGCAGCTGCTCGCTCACCGTGGCCCGGCTGACCCGGCCGCCGGTGCCCGGCAGCTTGGTGATCGTGATGCCGCCTGCCGCCGTGACCTCGGCGATCGGGAAGCCCAGATCGGCCAGGCCGGGCGCGTCGCTGCCGTCGGCATCGGCGAAATAGCCGCCGGTGACCTGTCCCGCGCATTCCATCAGGTGGCCGGCCAGCGTCGCCGTGGCGATGCGGCCGGCATCGTCCAGCGCCCAGCCGAAGCGCCAGGCCAGCGGCGCCACGAACAGCGACGGGTCGGCGACCCGGCCGGTGATCACCAGCTGGGCCCCGGCCTCCAGCGCCGGCAGCATGGCGTCGGCGCCGAGATAGGCGTTGGCGGCGATGAGGGGGCCATGCGCGGCCAGCGGCTTTCCGTCCTCCAGCGCCGGGGCGGTCGGGTCGATCCGGTCCAGCACGTCGTCGCCGGTCACCACGCCGATCCGCATCGCCAGCCCGAGCTCGCGGCACAGCGCGGCGGCGCGGCGGCCGGCGCCCACCGGGTCGGCGGCGCCCATATTGGTCAGCACCCGGATGCCCTGGGCGGCGACGCCCGGCAGCACCGGGCGCAGCCGCCGCTCCAGCAGCGGGTCGAAGCCGGCATCGGGGTCGGCCCGGCGGCGGCGATGGGCCAAAGCGATGGTGCGCTCGGCCAGGCATTCGAACACCAGCGCGTCGAGATTGCCGCGCGCCACCAGCTCCGCCGCCGGCTCCAGCCGGTCCCCGGCGAAACCGGCGCCGGCCCCGATCCGCATCGCCTTCGGCATTCAGATGGCTCCCGTGGCCCAGGCGACGGCCGTCATGACGAGGGTCGAGGCGAAGGCCCATTTGAAGATGAAGCGCTGATGCGCGCCCAGCTGCACCCCGGTCAGCCCGACCAGGATGAAGGTCGAGGCGGTCAGCGGGCTCAGCGGGAAGCCGGTGGTCATCTGGCCCAGGATCGCGGCCCGGCCGATCGCCAGCGGGTCCTGGCCCAGCGCGCCGGCGGTGCCGGCGAAGACCGGCAGGATGCCGTAATAGTAGGCGTCCGGCGTGAAGACCAGGCTCAGCGGCATGCCGGTCACCGCCACGATCTGCGACAGGTACGGCGCCAGGCCCTGCGGCACCACCGCCACCAGCGCCTCGGCCATGGCGCCGATCATCTTGGTGCCGCCCAGGATGCCGGTGAAGATGCCGGCGGCGAAGATCATGGCGGTGACGGTGACGACGCTGTCGGCATGCTTCACCAGCCGCTCGCGCTGCTGCTCCCAGCGCGGATAGTTGACCAGGAGGGCAATGGCGAAGGCGGTGATGAACAGCACCGGCAGCGGCCACAGCCCGGCCAGCAGCGCCACGATCAGGGCGATGGTCAGGGCGGCGTTGAACCAAGCCAGGTGCGGTCGCCGCGCCGCCCGCTCGGCCTCGGTCGGCTCGACCAGCGCGACCGCGTCGACGCCATGGGCGATGCCCAGGCGCTTGCGCTCGCCGCGGCCGATCAGCCAGGCGGCGACGAACACCCAGGCCAGGCCGGCGACCATGGCCGGGATCACCGGGTTGAACAGGGCCGCGGCGTCGGTCTTCAGCACCGTCATCGCCCGCGCCGTCGGCCCGCCCCAGGGCAGCAGGTTCATGGTGCCGGCGGCCAGGCAGATGATGCCGGGCAGCACCAGCGGGTTGAGGCCGAGGCGCCGATGCACCGGCAGCAGCGCCGTGACCGTGATCAGGAAGGTGGTGGCGCCGTCGCCGTCCAGCGCGACCAGCATGGTCAGCAGGGCGGTGATCAGGCACAGCCGCACCGGGTCGCCTTGCACCAGCGACAGCAGGAACCCGATCGGCCGCTCGAAGATCCCGGTGTCGAGCATCAGCCCGAAATAGAGGACGGCGAACATGATCATGATGCCGACCGGCGCGACCTTGACGATGCCGTCCAGCATCATCGGGCCGAGGCCGGCGCCGAAGCCGCCGATCAGGCCGCCGGCCAGCGGCACCAGCACCAGCGCCACCAGGACCGAGACACGGCCGCTGAGGATCAGCGCCAGGAACACCGCGATGGTCAGGAACCCCAGGGCCGCCAGCATCCGCCATCCTCCCGTTGCGGCGGCCGTCCTTCATCCGGGGCCGCTCAAGTGCCAGGACGCCATGGCGGGTGGTGGATCGGGAAGTGAATTTGTGTCATCGATTGATGCATGAAGCGCATCAACCTGTCGCTGTTCGAGATCGAGGTGGTGCTGCAGGTCGACCGGCTGCGCAGCTTCCGCGCGGCGGCGGAGGCGCTGGGCATGTCGCAGCCGGCGGTCAGCCGGGCGGTGGCGCGGGCCGAGACGCGGCTGGGCGAGCGGCTGTTCGACCGCAACACAAGGACGGTGGAGCCGACGCCGCAGGGGCGGGAGTTCACCGCCATCGCCGGCCGGCTGATCGGCGACCTGCGCAGCTCGCTCGACGATCTCGGCGACTATTTCCGCTCGGCCCGCGGCCGCGTCTCGGTCGCGGGGCTGCCCTCGGTGACGGCCGGGCTGCTGCCGCCGGTGATCGACCGGTTCCGCCGCAGCCATCCGGGCGTCTCGGTCGGCGTCATCGACACGCTGCTCGACGGCGTGGTCGGCGCGGTGCTGCGCGGCGAGGCCGATCTCGGCATCGCCGGCCGCCCGGCGTCCGACGGCAGGATCGAGTTCGCCCGCATCATGTCCGACCGCTTCGTCGCCATCCTGCGCCAGGACCATCCGCTGACGCGCCAATCCGCCGTCACCTGGGCCGACCTGGCCGCCTGGCCCTTCGTCGCCATGTCGCGCATCACCAGCGTCCGGCCGCTGACCGATCGCGGCTTCGCCCAGGCCGGCGTGGCGGCGGAGCCGGAGTTCGAGGTGTCGCATCTCGCGACCGCCGGGGCGCTGGTGGCGGCCGGGCTCGGGGTGACGGCGCTGCCGGTGCTGACCCTGCCGGTGCTGGCCCATCCGGCCCTGACCACGCGCCTGCTGCAAGGACCGGAGGTGACGCGCGACATCGGCGTGCTGACCCGGGCGGGGCGGACGCTGTCGCCCGCCGCCGCCGCGTTCCGCGACTCGATCCTGGCCTCCGGCACGGAGCCTGCCGCCGGGGCATGAGAAAGGCCCGGCCGCCTGGGCGACCGGGCCTGGGTCTCCGCCGCTGGAGGGCCGCGGCGGCTGGGGTTACTCGCCGGTCGGGGCCATTGGCTCCGCCGGAACGGTCTGGTCGGTCGAGGGGGCCTGCTCCATCATCCCGCCAGGCTGCATCGGCTCGGCCGGGGCCATCTGGCCGGGCATGGCCGTGCCGGGCATGGCCGCGCCGGGCGCCGTCGGGGTGGCCCCGGCGCTCAGCTGCTGCTGGTTGAGCTGGCGGGTCTGCTCCTCCTCCGCCGAGTTCTTGCTGCCGCGGCGATGGCGCGGCTGGGCCTGGTCGTCGGCATTCGACGATTGCATGTGCTTGCGATGCCGGTGGGTGCTCGGGGCCGGCTGCTCCGCCGGCGCGTTCGCGGCGGGAGCCTCGACCGACGGCGCCGTCCCGGGCGTCGCCGGCTCGACCCCGGTCTGGGCCAGGGCAGGCGCAGCGGCGAACGCCGACACGGCGAGGGCGGTAAAGACAAAACTCCTGCGCATGAAGCTCTCCATCGAGGGATGCCTGATGATCGGCGCCACAGGCACAGGCGGCCGCGGCGCGTGATCCGATCCACCCCTCAACGATCCGGCCGGCAATACCGATCCGGGAAAACTGCCTTCATGGACGATATTTCATGTTTCGGATGCAATATCTGGCTGCATCCGGATCGAAACCTGGCGGCAGGCAAAAAAAGAGGCCCGGTCGTCTGTACGACCGGGCCTCCGCGAACCGCGATCCTCGCCTCGGAAGGGGGGGTGGGGGCGAGGGTCTGCTGCGGTCCGAAACCTTACTTCTTGTTCAGCTGCTCCTCGTTCAGCTTGCGGGTCTGGTCCTGCTCGCTGTTGGCGGTGCGATGGGCCTTGTGATGGACCCGGGCGGCGTGGTGGGTCTTCATCATCTTGTGCGCCGCGGGGGCGGCGGCCGGGGCCGTGGTGGCCGGCGTGGTCTGCGCCATCGCCAAAGCGGGGACGACGGCCAGGGCCGGATCCGCGAGAACGGCGAACAGAAGGCTCCTGCGCATGTTTACGATCTCCATCGACAGACAAGGAANTCATCATCTTGTGCGCCGCGGGGGCGGCGGCCGGGGCCGTGGTGGCCGGCGTGGTCTGCGCCATCGCCAAAGCGGGGACGACGGCCAGGGCCGGAACCGCGAGAACGGCGAACAGAAGGCTCCTGCGCATGTTTACGATCTCCATCGACAGACAACGAAGATCGGAGGAGAGGCGGGGCGGGAGGCCACGTCTTGGCTCCGACAGACGCAACCCTACGTCGCCGCAGCTAACGCCCTGGTGGGCGGAACATGAAATCGGTGTAACGATCGGGGCCGAGCGGAGCGGCGGAGGGAAGGTCGCTGCGAGGAGAAAATTGCCTCTCCCGCCTGGCGGGAGAGGTCGGGCTCGCGTCAGCGAGACCGGGTGAGGGCTGACCCAGGCCTCGACGAAATCCCCTCACCCGGAGCCGCTTCGCGTCTCCGACCTCTCCCGCAAGCGGGAGAGGCAATAGGGCGGTTCCGCTCGACGAAGACCGATAGCGGGTGCGGCGACGTCAGTGGTTCCCCGCCAGAACTTCGCGCTTGCCGACATGGTTGGCGGGGCTGACCACGCCCTCCTGCTCCATCCGGTCGATCAGGCGGGCCGCGCGGTTGTAGCCGATCTGCAGATGGCGCTGGATGAAGCTGGTCGACGCCTTGCGCTCGCGCGCCACCAGCGCCACGGCCTGGTCGTACAGGTCGTCGCCCGACCCGCCCTCGCCGTCCAGCGCCAGCGAATCGAAGCCGCCGCCGTCCTCCTGGTCCTCCAGCACCGCGTCGTTGTAGGCCGGCTCGCCCTGGGCCTTGAGGTGGCGCACCGTCTCCTCGACCTCGCCGTCGGAGACGAAGGGGCCGTGCACGCGGGTGATGCGGCCGCCGCCGGCCATGTACAGCATGTCGCCCTGGCCCAGCAGCTGCTCCGCCCCGCCCTCGCCGAGGATGGTGCGGCTGTCGATCTTGGAGGTGACCTGGAAGCTGATGCGGGTCGGGAAATTGGCCTTGATCGTGCCGGTGATGACGTCGACCGAGGGCCGCTGCGTCGCCATGATCAGGTGGATGCCGGCGGCGCGCGCCATCTGCGCCAGGCGCTGGATCAGCGCCTCGATATCCTTGCCCGCCACCAGCATCAGGTCGGCCATCTCGTCGACGATGATGACGATGTAGGGCAGCTCGGTCAGGTCGATCGGCTGGTCCTCGAAGATCGGCTTGCCGGTGTCGGGGTCGAATCCGGTCTGCACCCGCCGGGTCAGCACCTCGCCCTTGGCCTTGGCCTCGCGCAGCCGCTGGTTGTAGCCCTCGATGTTGCGGACGCCGACCTTGGACATGGACCGGTAGCGGTCCTCCATCTCGCGCACCGCCCATTTCAGGGCGACCACCGACTTCTTCGGGTCGGTGACGACCGGCGCCAGCAGGTGCGGGATGCCCTCGTAGATCGAGAGTTCCAGCATCTTCGGGTCGACCATGATGAAGCGCACCTTGTCCGGCGGCAGCCGGAACAGCAGCGACAGGATCATGGTGTTGATGGCGACCGACTTGCCCGAGCCGGTGGTGCCGGCCACCAGCAGGTGGGGCATGCGGGCCAGGTCGGCGATGATCGGGCCGCCGCCGATGTCCTTGCCGAGGACGAGGCCCAGCTTGGACCCGGCCTTGTCCATGGTGTCGGAGCCGAGCAGCTCGCGCAGCAGCACCATCTCGCGCTTCTGGTTCGGCAGCTCGATGCCGATGACGTTGCGGCCGGGCACCACGGCGACGCGCACCGACACGGCGCTCATCGACCGGGCGATGTCGTCGGCCAGGCCGATGACGCGGCTGGACTTGGTGCCGGGCGCCGGCTCCAGCTCGTACAGCGTGACCACCGGGCCGGGATTGACCTTCACGATCGAGCCGCGGACGCCGAAATCGCTCAGCACCTGCTCCAGCGCCGCGGCGTTCTGCTCCAGCACCCGCGGGTCGGCCACGGCCGGCCGCTTGGTCGGGTCCGGCAGGGTCAGGAGGTCGAGCGGCGGCAGCTCATAGGTGTCGGGCGGCGCCAGCTCGAAGCTGGTCTGGCGCGGCGGCGGCGTGGCCGGGCGGCGCGGCGCCGGCTCGATCGCCGCGGGGGCGACGCGCTGTGGCGAGATATGGGGCGGCGCGGCGGGGGGCATCGGGGCGCCGGGACGGCGCGGCGGCTCCTCGACCGGCCGCAGCGAGGGCAGGTCGATCAGGTCGTCGTCCTCGTCCTCGGGCAGGTCGAGATCGGGCTCGGTGCGGCCGCCGCCGATGATGAGCGGCGGGCGGGCCGGGGCGATATCCTCGTCGTCCTCCGGGCCTTCCGGGTCGGGGATCCGCGGGCCGGGCGGGTTGGCGCGGGCGAAGCGCGGCCGCGCCGCGGGTCCGGCGCCGGGCATGGCGAAGGCCGGCTGGGCCGGGGCCGCGGGCTCGCGCCGCATCATGCTGGAGGCGACGGTGCCGGCGCCCTGCAGCGTGCGCAGGCCCAGCCACTGCATCAGCCGGCCGAAGGTGCGCAGCAGCGATCCGGTGACCGAGGCGCCGGCGCGGGCGCCGGCCCCGGTGACGGAGCCGACCCGGTGCCATTCGGTCGAGGACAGGCCCAGCGCGACCAGCACCAGCAGCAGGCCGACGGCGCCGGTGGCCAGCGCCAGCCAGAAGGTGGCGACCGGCCCGGCCGACATGATCACGGTGTCGGAGATGCGCCGCAGGATCATCGACCCGACGGCGCCGCCCAGCGACCCGCGCTCGGCCCAGCCCTCGATCGCCGGCAGGGGCGACAGGCCGGCGGCCAGGAACAGCACGCCGAACAGCATGCTGGTGACGCGCCACCACACCCGGTCCAGCGGCTGGTGCCGCATCAGCCGCCAGGCCCAGAACAGCGGCAGCACGGCCAGCAGGAAGGCGCCGATGCCCAGCGTCTGGATCAGCAGGTCGGCGAAATGGGCGCCGGGGCGGCCCAGCAGGTTGGCGGCGGGGCCGGCCTTGGCGGTGTTCCAGGACGGGTCGGTCGGGTCGTAGCTGACCAGCGCGACCAAGAGGCCGCAGCCGAACACGGCGATGCCGAAGCCGCTCAGCTCCCGCACCCGGTTGCGCAGGAACTCCTGCACCACCGGCGGCAGGAAGGAGCGCTTGCTGGCGGCGCCGCGGCCGGAGCTGCGCGTCACCGCGGTTCGACGGGAGGAGGTTCCGGCCATCGTCATTCTGCCGCCTCGGCTAGGATCTCGCCGATCCGGGTCAGGGCGCGCCCGACCGTCTCGGTGTCGTGGACCACGGCGATGCGCAGCCAGCGCCGGCCGATCTCCGGCCGGTCCAGCCGCGTGATGTAGCCGCCGGGCAGGGTGCGGATCGCGGCCTCGGCCCACAGTCGGCGGGCGGCGGCCTCGCCGTCGCCGACATCGAGCCACAGGAAGAAGCCGCCCTCCGGCCGGCGGAAGCCGAAGCGCCCGCCCAGCGCCGCCTCGGCGGCGTCGAACTTGGCCCGGTACAGCGCCCGGTTCTCGACCACATGCGCGTCGTCGGCCCACAAGGCGGCCGAGGCCGCCTGCACCGCCAGCGGCATGCCGGCGGCGGAATGGCTGCGCAGCCGCAGGAAGGCGGCGACCAGCGCCGGGTCGCCGGCGACGAAGCCGCTGCGCAGCCCGGCCGCGTTCGACCGCTTCGACAGCGAATGGAACACCAGCAGGTTGTCCAGCGACCCGCCGTCCCGGCCGGAAGCGACCTCCAGCACGCCCGCCGGCGGGTCGCGGTCGTAGATCTCGGCGTAGCACTCGTCGGCGGCCAGGATGAAGCCATGCGTCCGTGCCAGGGTGATGGCGCGGTCGAGATAGGCGCGGGGGGCGACGGCGCCCTGCGGGTTGGTCGGGTTGCACAGATACAGCAGCTTGAGGCGCGCCAGCAGGGCCGCATCGGCCTCCAGCGCGTCGAGATCGGGCAGGAAGCCGGTGGCGGGCCCGGCCGGCAGGAACACCGGCTCCGCCCCCGCCATCACCGCGGCGCCCTCATAGGGGGCGTAGAACGGGTCGGGGATTGCGACGGCCGGCACCTGGTTGGCGCCGGGGCGATGATCCACGGCGAGCTCGGCCACCAGGAACAGCGCCTCGCGGGTGCCGGACAGCGGCAGGATATGGGCCGGGTCGACCAGCCCGTCGGGCAGGTGGAAGCGGCGCTGCAGCCAGCCGGCGCAGGCCTCGCGGAAGGCCGGGGTGCCGGCCACGGGCGGATAGCGGTTCCAGCTGCCGGCATTGGCGGCCAGGACCTCGGCCAGGAAGGCCGGCGGCTGGTGCTGCGGCTCGCCGACCGACATGGCCAGCGGCGTCACCCCCTCCGGCGGCGTGACGCCGGACAACAGCGTCGCCAGACGCGCGAACGGATAGTCCGCGAGCCGTTCCAGTGCCTCGTTGAGTCGGCCGCCCCGCATGCTCTCCTGCAACACCCTCTTCCGCGGCGGGCCGGCTGAAGCCGGCCTTTCTCCTCGCTTCCGGCGGCCGGTGCCGCCGCGAAACAGCTCTTAGATTCCAATCACTTTATCCGGTCTTCTGACCTCTCCTGTCAAATCCGGCGTCGCTGATCGGCCAGGGTGGCGCGCTTTTCCGGCCACGGTGTGGCCGGGCCAGCACGGTCCGGGAACGTCCGGACGAATCACGAACGAATCAGGATCGGCGCCCGACGCGATGTTGCCGAGGTCAGAGGCCGAAGGGGATCGACAGCGACATCAGGCTGCCGGCGCCGCCGGACGAGCCCCAGGCGCCGCCGGCGGCGACGCCGACGCCCCGCCGCTCGGAGCACCCGGCAGCCAGCACCAGGATGGATAGGAGAAGAATCCGGACCATGGTGAAATCCTACCACGAAACGGCGGGCGGGCACCCGCCGATGTGACACGCCGCCACTGGACAGCACGGCGGCGCGCTCCGATGCTGCGCGCCATGAACGACAGCACTACCTTGCGCACCCAGGTCGTGGTGGTCGGCGGCGGCCTGGCCGGCGCGACCATGGCGGCGGCCCTCGGCCAGGCCGGCATCGACACCGTGATCCTGGACCAGGAGCCGGCGGCCGCCCGCACCCTGCCCAGCTTCGACGGCCGCACCACGGCCCTGTCCTACGGGTCGCGCCGGATCGTCGCCTCGGCCGGGCTGTGGGACCCGGTGGCGGACCAGGCCGAACCGATCCTCGACATCCGCATCGCCGACGGCCGCGCCCCGGTGTTCCTGCATTTCGACCATCAGGAGATGGCCGGGGAATCGGACAGCGCGCCCTTCGGCCATATCGTCGAGAACCGGCTGCTGCGGCTGGCGCAGTTCCAGCGGCTGGACGCCCTGCCGGCGGTGCGCCACATCGCCCCGGCCAAGGTGGTGGCGGTGGAGACGGGCACCGGCCATGCCGCCGTGACCCTGGCCGACGGAAGCGTGGTGCGGGCCGAGCTGGTGATCGGCGCCGACGGCCGCGGCTCCTTCACCCGGCAGCAGTTGGGCATCCCGGCGCGCAGCTTCGCCTACCGGCAGAAGGCGGTGGTCTGCGTCATGGGCCATGCCGAGCCGCATGAGGGCGTGGCGGTGGAGCATTTCCTGCCGGCCGGCCCCTTCGCCGTGCTGCCGATGCGCGACGATGCCGACGGCACCCATCGCTCCTCGATCGTCTGGACCGAGCATCCGGACACTGCCGACGACCTGGTGCACCGCCCGGTCGAGGCGTTCGACGCGGCGCTGCAGGCCGTGGTCGGCGACTGGCTGGGGCCGGTGCGGACGCTGGGCAAGCGCTTCACCTATCCGCTCGGCGTCGTCCATGCCCGGCGCTACGGCGCCCGGCGGGCGGCGCTGATCGGCGAGGCGGCGCACGGCATCCACCCGATCGCCGGCCAGGGCCTCAATCTCGGCCTGCGCGACATCGACGTGCTGTCCGGGCTGCTGGTCGAGCGCAGCCGCCTCGGCCTCGACCTCGGTGATCCGGCGCTGCTGCAGCGCTATGAGCGGCTGCGGCGGCCGGACAATGTGGCGATGATCCTGGCGACGGACGGGCTGAACCGCCTGTTCTCGACCGACCTGGCGCCGGTGCAGCTGGCCCGCGACCTCGGCCTCGCCGCGGTCGGCCGCCTGCCGCCGGTGAAGCGCTTCTTCATGCGCCAGGCGATGGGGCTGGGGGCGCGGGCGCGATGACTTTCATGTGATGCCATCGGCGTTTGAGATCGGCTCACCGATCTCTTCCCGTCATGGCGAGGCGCGGAGCGCCGTGGCCATNGTGACATGCGGGGCATAGGAGCGGTCGAGCGGGTCGAGCGCTGGCTGCTGGAGCATGCGCCCTTCCGGGCCGAGCCCTTCCCGGTCGACGCCTTCCACCTGTACCAGAGCCATGTCGGCCGCGAGGGCGCGGTCTACGAGATTTTGGAGAGCTACCCGCTGGCGCCGGCGGCATGAAATAGAGACCCGTCATGGCGAGCCCCGCAGGGGCGTGGCCATCCAGGGGCCGGTGCGAGCCGCCCTGGATGGCCACGCCCCTGCGGGGCTCGCCATGACGGGTCTCTATTTCATGCCGCCGGCGCCAGCGGGTAGCTCTCCAAAATCTCGTAGACCGCGCCCTCGCGGCCGACATGGCTCTGGTACAGGTGGAAGGCGTCGACCGGGAAGGGCTCGGCCCGGAAGGGCGCATGCTCCAGCAGCCAGCGCTCGACCCGCTCGGCCGGGGACTGGCGCAGCCGGGCCAGGGTGACATGCGGGGCATAGGAGCGGTCGTCCGGCGGCTGGCCGGTGGCGACCAGGGCGCGGTCGACCTTGGCGTGCAGGAAATTCAGCGCTGGCTCCGCCGCCACCCCGGCCCACAGGGTCGAGGCGGCGCGCTTGGTGCCGAACTGGCCGACGCCGTCCAGCGCCAGGCTGAAGCCGGGCGCGGCCAAGGCGTGCAGCGCCTGGTCGATCTCCTCCGCCTCCAGCGTGTCGACCTCGCCGACGAAGCGCAGGGTCAGGTGGAAATCGGCCGGGTTGGTCCAGCGCGCCCCGGGCACGCCGCCCTGCAGCAGCGACAGGCGAGGCCGCAGCGCGGCGGGAATGGCGATGGCGACGAACAGGCGGAGCATGGGCGTTGCCTCTCAGGCGAGGCTGAAGCCGGCGCGGTAGCGGGCCGGGCTGGTGGCGAGGCGGCGGCGGAAATGGTGGCGCAGCGTGTCGGCGGAGCCGAAGCCGCATTCGGTGGCGATGCGCTCGACCGGCAGCTCGGTGGTCTCCAGCAGGTCGCGGGCCAGCGCCAGGCGCTCGCCGATCAACCATTCCGCCGGGGTGGTGCCGGTGGCCTCGCGGAAGCGGCGCAGGAAGGTGCGCAGGCTCATCCCGGCCTCCTCGGCCAGCCGCTCCAGCGGCAGGTCCTCGGCCAGGTGGCGGCGGACCCAGTCGAACAGGGCGGCCAGGCGCGGCCGCTCCTCGACCTGCACCGGCCGGTCGACATATTGCGCCTGGCCGCCCTCGCGATGCGGCGGCACCACCAGGCGCCGCGCCACCTGGTTGGCGATCCGCGCCCCCCAGTCGCGCCGCACGATGTGCAGGCAAAGGTCCAACCCGGCGGCGCTGCCGGCCGAGGTCAGCACCTGGCCCTCGTCGACATACAGCACGTCGGGCACGATGCGGATGTCGGGATGGCGCGCGGCCAGGGCCTCGGCGTAACGCCAATGGGTGGTGGCGCGGCGGCCGGACAGCACGCCCGCGGCCGCCAGCACGAACACGCCGGAGCAGATCGAGACCAGCCGGGCGCCGCGCGCATGGGCCCGGCGCAGGGCGGCCAGCAGCGGCTCGGGCGGGGCCTCGCGGATGCCGCGCCAGCCGGGCACGACGATGGTGCCGGCCTGCTCCAGCGCCTCCAGCCCGGCCTCGGCCTGGACCTGGATGCCGCCGATGGCGCGCAGCGGCCCGGGCTCGGCGGCGCAGACGGTGAAGCGGTACCAGTCGGGGAATTCCGGCCGCGGCAGGCCGAACACCTCGACCGCGACGCCGAACTCGAAGGTGCACAGCCCGTCATAGGCCAGCGCGGCGACGGTCAGGTTCGGCGGCGGGTGGGTCATGGGCGATGGGAACGCCATCGCGGCCGGGGCGTCAAGGCATGCGAGGCATGCCCCTCCGCGTCATGGCGAGGCGCGGAGCGCCGTGGCCATCCAGGGGCCGGTGCGCGCTGCCCTGGATGGCCACGCCCCTGCGGGGCTCGCCATGACGGTGAGGAGAGCGACCGCCCGCAATCAGATGTGGATCGCGCGGCCGTCGACGGCGAGGGCGGCTTCCTTGACCGCCTCGCTCAGGGTCGGGTGGGCGTGGCAGGTGCGGGCGATGTCCTCGGCCGAGGCGCCGAACTCCATCGCCAGCACGCATTCGGCGATCAGGATGCCGGCCTCTGCGCCGATGATGTGCACGCCCAGCACGCGGTCGGTCTTGGCGTCGGCCAGCACCTTGACGAAGCCGTCGGTGGCGTTCATGGCGCGGGCCTTGCCATTGGCCAGGAACGGGAACTTGCCGGCCTTGTAGGCCACGCCGGCCTGCTTCAGCTCCTCCTCGCTGCGGCCGACCGAGGCCACCTCGGGCCAAGTGTAGACCACGCTCGGGATCGCGTCATAGTTCACATGGCCCGCCTGGCCGGCCAGGATCTCGGCCACGGCCACGCCCTCATCCTCGGCCTTGTGCGCCAGCATCGGGCCGGCGATCACGTCGCCGATGGCGTAGATGCCTTCGACATTGGTGCGGAAGTGCCTGTCGGTCTTGACCCGGCCGCGCTCGTCGAGCTCGACGCCGGCGGCGTCCAGGCCGAGGCCGTCGGTGTAGGGCCGCCGGCCGATCGACAGCAGCACGACATCCGCCTCGATGGTCTCCGCGTCGCCGCCCTTGGCCGGCTCGACGGTGAGGGTGACGCCGGTGTCGGTCTTGGTCGCGGACGTGACCTTGGAGCCCAGCTTGAACGCCATGCCCTGCTTGGTCAGGATGCGCTGCATCTGCTTCGACACCTCGCCGTCATTGGTCGGCAGGATGCGGTCGAGGAACTCCACGACGGTGACCTTGGCGCCGAGGCGCGACCAGACCGAGCCGAGCTCGAGCCCGATGACGCCGCCGCCGATCACCACCAGGTGCTTCGGCACCTCCGGCAGCGACAGCGCGCCGGTCGAGGTGACGATGCGCGTCTCGTCGACCTCGACGCCCTTCAGCGGGGTCGAATCGGAGCCGGTGGCGATGACGAAGTTCTTGGCGGCGTAGCTCTTGCCCTCGACCTCGATCCGGTCCTTCGCCGTGAAGCGGGCGGTGCCGAGCAGCCGGTCGATCTTGTTCTTCTTGAACAGGAAGTCGACGCCGTCGGTGTTGGCCTTCACCACCTTGTCCTTGTGGCCCATCATGCCGGGCAGGTCGAGCTCGACCCCCGCCACCTTGATGCCGAAGGCGGCCAGGGAGTGGCCGGCCTCCTCGAACCGCTCCGACGCGTGCAGCAGCGCCTTGGACGGGATGCAGCCGATGTTCAGGCAGGTGCCGCCCAGGGTCGGCATCTTCTCGACGCAGGCGGTCTTCAGCCCCAGCTGGGCGGCGCGGATGGCGGCGACGTAGCCGCCGGGGCCGGCGCCGATCACGATCAGGTCATAGGTGGCTGCGGGTTCGGTCATCGCTCGCACTCAGCTTGCGGAAGGGTGGCCGCAAACTGCATGACCCGGCGCCGCGCCGCAACCGTGTCGAGCGGGCGTCTGCCATCCCCGGATGATATGCGGGCCTATGGTCGGGGCGCCCCGGCGCGGCTCATTCCGGTCAGTCGAGCCGGCTGTCCAGCGCGGCAGTCAGGTCCAGGATCTGGCGGTTGAGGGCGTCGAGCTGCGGCAGCGTCAGCCCCGACCGCGCGAGCAGCGATTCGCCCAGGCAGCGGCTGCGGGCGAAGAGATCGCGGCCCGCCCCGGTCAGCCGGACCTGGACCTCGCGTTCATTGCCCGGGCTGCGCTGCCGCGTCACCAGCCCCGCGGCTTCCATTCGCTTCACCAGGGGCGTGATCGTGCTCGAATCGAGAGCCAGCCGGGATGCGATCGTGCCGATGGTCCGGCCGTCCTCTTCGCCCAGCACGTTCAGCACCAGATACTGCGGATAGGTGATGCCCATCTCGTCCAGCAGCGGCTTGTAGGTCCGGTTGATGGCGATGTTGGTCCGGTAGAGCGTGAAGCAGATCTGCTGGTCCAGGGCCAGCGGGCGGTCCTTCGGCAGAGGCATGTGGCCCTCCTGTTCCTGATGCGCGATCATGATTATCACGAAAAATGATATCACGCTAAGATATAGCTGGACGCCGGCGAGGCGATCGGGTACCGATAGATTATCGCGACAATTGATGTCGCGATAATCTATGGAGCCGCAGATGGATCACAGCGAGCACGGGACGGACGGGATTTCGCGCCGGCTGGTCCTGGCGGCAGGAGTCGGACTCGCCGCAGCGGCCGCCCTGCCGCATTCTTCCCCGGCGCAAGCTGCCGCCGCGCCCTCACGCCCACCCTCATCCGGAGACAGCATCATGAGCAGCGGATCGTTCACGACCAAGGACGGCACGAACATCTTCTTCAAGGATTGGGGCCCGCGCGACGCGCAGCCGATCGTGTTCCACCACGGCTGGCCGCTCAGCAGCGACGACTGGGATGCCCAGATGCTGTACTTTCTGGGCCAGGGCTTCCGCGTGGTCGCCCATGACCGGCGCGGCCATGGCCGGTCCAGCCAGACCGACACCGGCAACGAGATGGACACCTATGCCGCCGACGCGGCGCAGCTGTTCGAGCATCTCGGCCTCAAAGGCGCCGTCCATATCGGCCATTCGACCGGCGGCGGCGAGGTGACGCGCTATGTCGCCAGGCATGGCGGCCACGGCCGGGTGGCCAAGGCGGTGCTGGTCGGCGCCGTGCCGCCGGTGATGGTGAAGTCGGAAAAGAACCCGGGCGGCCTGCCGCTGGAGGTGTTCGACGGTTTCCGCCAGGCGCTCGCGGCCAACCGGGCGCAGTTCTACCGCGACGTGCCGGAAGGCCCGTTCTACGGCTTCAACCGGCCGGGCGCGAAGGTCTCGCCTGGCGTGATCGACAATTGGTGGCGCCAGGGCATGATCGGCGGCGCCAAGGCGCAGTACGACTGCATCAAGGCGTTCTCGGAGACCGACTTCACCGAGGATCTGAAAGCGATCGAGGTGCCGACCCTGGTGATGCATGGCGATGACGACCAGATCGTGCCGATCGCCGATTCGGCGCTGCTCTCGGTCAAGCTGCTGAAGCACGGCACGCTGAAGGTCTACAAGGGCTTCCCGCACGGCATGCTGACCACCCATGCCGACGTGCTGAATCCGGACCTGCTGGCCTTCATCAAGGGCTAAGTGAAAGGCGGCGGGTCACCGCCCGCCGCCCATCCCGAACCGTCATGGCGAGGCGCGCAGCGCCGTGGCCATCCAGGGGCCGATGCGAGCCGCCCCTGGATGGCCACGCCCCTTCGGGGCTCGCCATGACGAACTGTTTTGCCTGTCGCCGGGGTTGCGAACCTCAGCGCGAGGTGCCGCCGGTCGGGCGGCCGCGCATGTAGTGCCGCTCCGGGTGATAGCGCGGCTTGAACAGCTGAACGATCCAACCCCGGATCACGGTCAACATGCGCTGCGGGCCTCCCTCAGCCCTTGGTCAGTGCGGCGCGAACGGCGGTGGCGCCATCCTGTCCGTCGCGGGTGGTCACGCCGGCCAGCCAGCCGGCGAGAAGGTCGGGGTGAGCCTTGAGGTACTTCGCGGCGGCCGTGCGGCCATCCGCCCCCTCGTCCAGGATCGTCCCCATGATCTGGTTCTCCATATCCACCGTGAAGGCCAGCTGTGACAGCAGCCGGGCGAGATTGGGGCAATTCTTCGACAAGTCTCGCTTCGTCACGGTGTAGACGGTGGCGCCGCCGTAATTCGGGCCGAAATAGGCGTCGCCGCCGCTGAGATAGTCGATCTGGAACTTGGTGTTCATCGGGTGCGGCTCCCACGCCAGGAAGGCGACCCATTCCTGGCGCCGCACGGCGCGGTCGACCTGGCTCAGCATGGCCTGCTCGCTCGATTCGACCAGGGACCAGCCGTCCAGCCCGAAATCCTTGGCGTCGATCATCTTCTGGATGTTCTGGTTCGCCGGCGCCCCGGGCTCGATGCCGTAGATCTTGCGGCCGAACTGGTCGGCATGCTTCGCCAGATCGGCGAAATCCTTCACCCCGGCCTGGGCGACATAGGACGGCACCGCCAGGGTGAAGCGGATGCCGTCGAGATTCGGGCGGATCACCTCGATCGCCTTCTCCGCCGTCAGCGGCTCGATGAAGCGCTTCTGCGCCGGCATCCAGTTGCCGAGGAAGACGTCGATCTGGCCGTTCTTCAGGCTTTCGAAGGTGACCGGCACGGCCAGGGTCTCCACCTTCTGGGTGTAGCCCAGCGGCTCCAGCAGCGTGCCGATGATCCCGTTGGTCGAGGTGATGTCGGTCCAGCCCGGGTCCGACATACGCACGGTGGCACAAGCGTCCGGGTCGGCCGCGACGGCGGGCGTGGCCGCCAGCAGCAGCCCGGTCAGGGCAAGGGCGATGGGTCCGCGCATGATGCTGTCTCCCTGTTGTTGTCGTCCCCATGGGGGGTGTTGCCCCGCGTGACGCGCGGGAACCGGGCGGCGGCCTCCAAATCGTCGAGATCCATGTGGTTGCGGATGTATTGCCGGGTGGCGTCCTGCCGCGGCTGCCAGTCCCAGCCATGCAGCGCGCCCCGGCGCAGCGCCGCATCGACGAAGCGCCGCCGCCGCTGGCTTTCCAGCACCTGCTCGCGCAGCCGCGGCAGGTCCCAGCGCGCCGCCACCTCGGCCCGGAAGGCGGCGATGCGGGCGGCCTGGGCGGGGTCCGCGGCGAGGTTGGTCCGCTCGCCGGGATCGGCCGTCAGGTCGAACAGCTGGTCGGGGTCGGCCGGGCTGTGGATGAACTTCCAGCCGTCGCGGCGGATCATCACCATCGGCGCCACCGCGCCCTCGGCCAGATACTCGCCCAGCACCAGGTCGTGGCCGCCGGTGCCGGCCAGATGCGGCAGCAGGCTGCGCCCGTCCAGCGGCGTCGGATGGGCCGGCGCGCCCTCGGGAGTCGCGAGATCGACCAGGGTCGGCAGCAGGTCGGCGGAGGAGACGGCGGCGCCCACCCGGCGCGGGGCGAAGCGGCCGGGGGCGTGGACGATCAGGGGAATGCGGCTGCCGCCCTCCAGGAAGCTCATCTTGTACCAGAGGCCGCGCTCGCCCAGGAACTCGCCATGGTCGGACAGGAGGATGGTGACCGTGTCCTCGGCCAGGCCGGTGCGGCGCAGCGCCTCCATCACCCGGCCGAACTGCTCGTCGACATAGGCGATGGCGCCGTAATAGGCGCGCCGGGCCCGGCGGGTCTGCTCCGGCGTGACCGGCGTCCGGTCCAGTTCGCACACCGCGCGCAGCCGGCGCGAATGCGGGTCGTCGGCCGGCGCCTCCTCGGGCAGCGGGATGTCCTCGTCGCGGTGCAGAGTCCAGTACCGCTCCGGCACCGCGAAGGGATCGTGCGGATGGGTCAGCGACACGGTCAGGCAGAACGGCTTGCCGTCGCCGGTCCGCGCCAGGTCGTACAGCCGCCGCTCGGCCGCGAACACCACCTCGTCGTCGAAATCCAGCTGGTTGGTGCGGATGCAGGGGCCGGCATCGAGCACCGACGACATGTTGTGATACCAACTCGGCCGCGCCTCCGGCCGGTCCCAGTCCGGGGTCCAGCCGAAATCCGCCGGGTAGATGTCGGTGGTCAGCCGCTCCTCGAAGCCATGCAACTGGTCGGCACCGCAGAAATGCATCTTGCCGGACAGGATGGTGCGGTAGCCCAGCGCCCGCAGCGCATGGGCGAAGGTGGGGATGTCGGAGGGGAACTCGGCGGCATTGTCATAGGCGCCGATCGCCGAGGGCAGCCGGCCGGACATGAACACCGCGCGGGACGGGCCGCAGAGCGGGCTGTTGCAATAGGCGGCGTCGAATACCACCCCGTCGCGCGCCAGCCCGGCGATCACCGGCGCCCGCACCACGGCATTGCCATAGGTCGGCAGGGCGAAGGGCGTCAGCTGGTCCGCCATCAGGATCAGGATGTTCGGTCGCCGCGCCTCTGTCCCCACGATCCGCCTCTCCATGCTGATGCAACGCCGGGGACGGTGCCCTGGTTCAGCCGACAGGATGGGGTGCGACCGAAAGGATCGTGAAGACCGCGGCGGCTCATGGAGGTATTATCCCTGTTTATGGCAACCCGACGCCGCGACCTGCCGCCGATGCCCGCGCTCCTGGCCTTCGAGGCCGCGGGGCGGCTGTCGAATTTCAGCGCCGCCGCGCGTGAGCTCGGGGCCACCCAGCCGGCCGTCTCCCATCAGATCGCCGCATTGGAAGCGCGGCTGGGCGCGGCTTTGTTCCGGCGGCTGCATCGCGGCGTGGCCCTGACCGCGGAGGGCGAGCGCCTCCTGCAGGTGGTGACCCGGTCGCTCGACGCCATCGCCGACACGGCGGCGGAGATCCGCCAGGCGCGCGACCCCGGCGGGCTGACCGTCGCCACCGATTTCGCCTTCGCCACCTACTGGCTGCTGCCGCGGTTGGAGCGGCTGCGGGCGGCGCTGGGCGGGGTCGAGATCCGCATCCTGGCCAGCCAGGACGTGATCGACCCGCGCGACCGCGCCGTCGACGCGGTGGTCGCGTTCGGGCCGGGGCGCTGGCCCGGCTGCACCGTCGACCGGCTGTTCCCGGAAAGCGTGGTGCCGATCTGCAGCCCGGAGATGGCGGCCCGGCTGCCGCGCCTGACCGCGCCGGCCGATTTGCTGGCCCAGCCGCTGCTGCATCTCGACAGCCCGGACCCGGCGCGCTGGATCGACTGGTCCGGCTGGTTTCGCGGGCAGGGGGTGGAGGGCGCGCCACGCGGCCGGTCGCTGCGCCTCAACAACTACCCGCTGGTGCTGCAGGCGGCCTTGGCCGGGCAGGGCGTGGCGCTGGGCTGGCGGCCGCTGGTCGACGACCTGCTGGCCGCGGGGCAGCTCGTCGCCTGCCTGCCTTCGCCCTACCGCACCCAGCGCGGCTATTTCCTGGCGCAGCCCCTGGCCGACCGCCCGGATCCGCTGCGCGCCGCCTTCCGCGACTGGCTGGTGGCCGAGGCGGCGGGGCGTGCCCGTGGTTGATCTCAGAGAGGCGGATGGGCCGGAGCCGCCCCTCACCCGAAATCGCTGGCGCGATTTCGACCTCTCCCCAAGGAGAGGTATATGGAGCGCTGGCCTTGTTTCCCTCTCCTTGGGGAGAGGGAGGGGCCCGCCGCGTTGGCGGCGGGAGGGTGAGGGGGATCGCGCCGCGGAGCCTAGGGTGTGGCCCGGAACCGGCGCCAGCCCTCGGCGCGCAGGTCGCAGGCGGGGCATTCGCCGCAGCCATGGCCCCAGTCGTGCACCTGGCTGCGGTCGCCGCGGTAGCAGCTGTGGGTCTCGTCGCGGATCAGTCCGACCAGCGCCTCGCCGCCCAGGCTCTCCGTCAGGCGCCAGGTCTCGGCCTTGTCGATCCACATCAGGGGCGTGTGCAGGACGAAGCGCGTTTCCATGCCCAGGTTCAGCGCCAGCTGCATCGCCTTCATGGTGTCGTCGCGGCAGTCCGGATAGCCGGAATAATCGGTCTCGCACACGCCCACGACCAGGTGGCGCAGCCCGCGGCGATAGGCCAAAGCGGCGGCGAAGGTCATGAACACCAGGTTGCGGCCGGGCACGAAGGTGTTGGGCAGGCCGTTGTCCTGCATCGCAATCTCGACGTCGCGGGTCAGCGCCGTGTCGCTGACCTGGCCCAGCACCGAGAGATCGAGCATGTGGTCGTCGCCTAGCCGCCCGGCCCAGTCCGGGAAGCGGGCGCGGATCGCCTCCAGCACCACCGGCCGGACGTCCAGCTCGACCCGGTGGCGCTGGCCGTAGTCGAAGCCGACGGTCTCGACGCGGCCGAAGCGCTCCAGCGCCCAGGCCAGGCAGGTGGCCGAATCCTGGCCGCCGGAGAACAGCACCAGCGCGCCCTCGGCGGCGGCCCGCTCGCCCTGGTCAGCGACCATCGTATTCGGCCCAGCAGTTCGGGGTTTCGTAAACGGTGACGGCGGCCAGCAGCGGCAGGGACGGCCGTACCCGGTCCCAGATCCAGACGGCGATGTGCTCCGCCGTCGGGTTCGCCAGCCCTTCGATCTCGTTCAGGCAGTAATGGTCCAGCCGGGCCAGGATCGGCGCGAAGGCGGCCTCGACATCGAAGAAGTCGACGACGAAACCGGATTCGGGATCGACCGGCCCCTCCAGCCGCAGCTCGACCCGGTAGGAATGCCCGTGCATCCGGTGGCAGCGATGCGTCGCCGGGACGTTGGGCAGGCGATGTGCCGCCTCGAAGGTGAAGGCCTGGGTGATCTTCATGGCCAAAGAACTCTTATGGAATGCCAATGAGCTTGTGGGTCTGCAGGCTCAGCCGCCATTGCGGGTGCGACAGGCAATAGGCGACCGCGGCCTCGGTGTTGGCGATGCGGTCCGGCCCGTCCATCGGCTGCAGCCAGAAATGGGTGAAGTCGAGGCCTGCCACCGCCTCGGGCATCAGCTCCGGCTGCGGATAGACCAGCTTCAGCTCGTCGCCGCGGCGCGCGGCCAGGGGGGCGCCGGCCTTGGGGCTGACGCAGACCCAGTCCAGCTCCGCCGGCGGCTCGATGGTGCCGTTGGTCTCGATCGCGGCGGTGAAGCCGCGGGCATGGATGGCGTCCAGGAGGGCGCGGTCGAGCTGCAGCAGCGGCTCGCCGCCGGTGAAGACGACGAAGCGCTCCGCGGCCGGGCCGTCCCAGCAGGCCTCGATCGCCGCGGCCAGCGCCTCGGCGCTATCGAAACGGCCGCCGCCCGGCCCGTCGGTGCCCAGGAAGTCGGTGTCGCAGAAGCGGCACACCGCCTCGGCCCGGTCCTGCTCGCGGCCCGTCCACAGGTTGCAGCCGACGAAGCGGCAGAACACCGAGGCGCGCCCGGCATGGCGGCCTTCGCCCTGGAGGGTCTTGAAGATCTCTTTGACGACGTAGCCCATCACGCTGGTCCGGCGCGGCGTCTTCTGGCGGCCTCAGGGGTGGGCCGTTGCCGCGCGGCGCGGTTTTAGCCGGTTTCGCCGCGCGGGTCAGGTGCGAATTGCCGCGGGGGTCAGGGCGCTGCCCGACAGGCCGATCGGCGTCGCTCCGGCCCGCCTCCTCGGCTTTTTCGTGCCGGAGTCAATGATCGCAATGAACGGATTTTAGGGAAAAGTGAAAATCGTTTTGAGGGCCTCCCCATTCTCAAAGTCCGTAGGATTTTGCAATAAAGGAATGTTTATTTTCCCAAATATAGGGTTGAAGTCTTATTCATATTACATTATGCAGCATTTGGCCTGCTTGACTCGGAAGCAGGCTCTTCTGAAGGCGATATAGGGGATCCGCGATATGGAATCCGATCTTCTTGGCGGTTTGCTTGGTGCCGTGGGGCAGCTCCTCGGCGGTGACAGCGGCAACCCGGTGGATGGTCTGGGCGATGGCCTGGGAGTCGGCCTCGACAAGGGAACGGAGGCCGGAAACAACGGCCTCCTGGGTGTTCTCGGCGGCGCGGTCGGCGGCATTGTTGGCCTCCTGATCGGTGCGGCCGACAATCTCGGAGACTCGGTCGACAAGATCCCGGTGCTCGGCGAAGTGCTCGGCGGTGCGCTGCATCTCGGGAGCGATCTCGTCAATGGGCTGGCCGTCGGCGTCGTTGCCATCGCGGACGGTGCTCTGAGCCTCGGCGATGCCATCGACCTCGGCCCGATCAGCGACGTGCTGAACGGCGACACCGGAGGGCTGGCCGGCGGGCTCGGGACCGGGCTGCAACTCGGGGTGGAATACGGGGCCGACATCGGCGAAGCCGGCTTGGCTGGTAGCGTCGGCGGGATCGTCGGGGGCCTTCTCGGCTTCGCCAACGGCACGCTCGAAAACATCGGCATCGATCTGGGACTGGACGGCGACGTGCTGCCATTGCAGGGCGACTACCTGCTGTAGGCCGGGCGTCTGAAATGCATCGAGGCCCGTGCGGGGCACGGGCCTCGATTTTCAATGACCGCGCCGAACTCAGCCGATCAGGTGCTGGTCAGCTTCGACAGGTCGAGCGGCAGCGAGCGCAGGCGCTGGCCGGTCGCGGCGAAGACCGCGTTGCCGATCGCCGGCGCCAGCCCGGGCACGCCCGGCTCGCCGATGCCGGTCGGTGCCTCGGTCGACGGCACGATATGCACCTCGACCTTCGGCATCTCCGACATCCGGGTCGGCTCATAGGTGTCGAAATTGGCCTGCTCCACCTCGCCGCCGTCCTTGAGCGTGATCTTGTTGCGCAGAACGACGGAGAGGGCGAAGCCCACCGACCCCTCGACCTGGGCGCGAATCACGTCCGGATTGACGGCGATGCCGCAATCCACGGCCGCCACCACCCGGTCCACTTTCAGGGCCCCGCCCTTGATCGAGACCTCGGCCACGGTGGCGACATAGCTGCCGAAGGACTGGTGCACGGCGACGCCGCGGCCCTGGCCGGCCGGCATCGGCTGGCCCCAGCCCGCCTTCTCCGTCACCAGCGCCAGCACGCCGGCATGGCGCGGCTGGTCCTTCAGCAGGCTAGCGCGGAAGGCGACCGGGTCCTTGCCGGCGGCATGGGCCAACTCGTCGACCACAGTCTCGACCGCATGGGCGGTGTGGGTGTGCCCGACCGAGCGCCACCACAGCACCGGCACGCCCTCCTTGGCGTTGTGCACCGTCGCGGTGAGGTCCGGCACGGCATAGGCGGTGTCCGACGCGCCCTCGATGCTGGTGGCGTCGATGCCGTCCTTCACCGCGAAGGCCTCGAAGGAGGTGCCGATCATGATCGACTTGGCGACCACGGTGTGGTCCCAGCCGCTGACATTGCCGGCCGCGTCCACCCCGGCCCGGACCTTGTGATACGCCATCGGCCGGTAATAGCCGGCCTTCATGTCGTCCTCGCGGGTCCGCATCAGGTGGATCGGCGCCTTGCCGCCGGTGGCCTTGACGATCATCGCCGTCTCGGCCGCGTAGTCGGCGGTCGGGGTGGCGCGCCGGCCGAAGGAGCCGCCGGTGTAGGTCGAGTTGATCGTCACCTGGTCCGGCTTCAGGCCGAGGATGGCGGCGATGGTGGCCTGCTCGATGGTCTGGAACTGCGACCCGGCCCACCACACGGCCCCGTCCTTGGTCGGCTCCAGCACGCCGTTCAGCGGCTCCATCGGCGCGTGGGCGAGGTAGGGGAACTCGATCTCCACCTCCACCACCTTGGCCGCTTTCTGCAGCGCCGCCGCGGCGTCGCCGCGCTTGGCCGCGGTCAGGCCCGGCTCCTGCGCCATGGCCTTGTATCCGGCCATGATCGCATCGGTGGACTGGCCTTCTCCCGCGGTCGCATCCCACTCGATCTTCAGCGCCTCGCGGCCCTGCATCGCCGACCAGGTGTCCTTGGCCACGACGGCCACGCCGGTCGGGATGGTGACGACATCGACCACGCCCGGCACCTGCTTCGCCGCCGTCGAGTCGACGCTCTTCGGTGTGCCGCCGAAGCGCGGCGGGTGGGCCACCAGCGCGGTCAGCTGGCCGGGGCGGCGGACATCGATCGAGAAGCCGGCCTTGCCGGTGATCTTGGCCGGGGTGTCCAGCCGCGGCACATGCGTGCCGATCAGGGTGAAGGCCTTCGGGTCCTTCAGCGTGACGTCCGCCGGCGGGGTCAGCGCCGCGGCCTGGGCCGCCAGCTCGCCGAAGCGGGCGGACTTGCCCGAGGCGTGGGCGACGACGCCCTTCTGAACCGTGATCTCGCCGGCCGGGACGCCCCAGGCCGCCGCGGCGGCCTGGACCAGCATCGCGCGCGCCGCGGCGGCGGCCTTGCGCAGCTGGTCCCAGGAATTGGCGATCGAGGTCGACCCGCCGGTGCCCTGGATCGGGCCGAAGGCGAGGTTGTTGTAGAGCTTGGCGTCGGCCGGGGCGAATTCGAAGCGCATCTGGCCCCAGTCGGCGTCGATCTCCTCGGCGACGATGGTGGTCAGGCCTGTGGTCACGCCCTGGCCCATCTCGCAATGCTTGATCAGCACCGTGACGGTGCTGTCCGGTGCGACGCGGACGAAGGCGTTGGGGGCCAGGTCGCCGGCCGCGGCCATGGCGCGGCGGACGAGCGGCAGATGGGCCGCGACCACCAGCGCGCCGCCCAGGGCGCTGGCGCCCTTCAGGAAGGAGCGGCGGTTCGGCCTGGCGAGGTCGTCGGCGGCTCCGGTCGCGGCCGGGGCGACGATTGGCTGAGCAAACATGGATCGTCCCTCCCGGTTCAGGCCAGCTGCGCCGCGGCGTCGTGGATCGCCGCGCGGATGCGCTGGTAGGTGCCGCAGCGGCAGATGTTGCCGTCCATCGCGGCGACGATGTCGTCGTCGGTCGGCTTCGGCGTCTGGCTCAAGAGGCCGATCGCCGACATGATCTGGCCGGACTGGCAGTAGCCGCACTGCACCACGTCGAGCTTGGTCCAGGCGGCGCGCACGGCCTCGGCGACCTTGCCGTTTACGCCCTCGATGGTGGTGATCTTGCCCTCGCCGACATCGCCGACGAAGGTCTGGCAGGACCGCACCGGCTGGCCGTCCAGATGCACGGTGCAGGCGCCGCACAGCGCCTGGCCGCAGCCGAACTTGGTGCCGGTCATGTCGAGATGGTCGCGCAGGGCCCAGAGCAGCGGCATCTGCGGATCGATGTCGAGCTCGTGGTCGGCGCCATTGATGTTGAGCTTCACCATGGTCGATGTCCCAATTTGGATGCGGTGCGATCAGGGCCGGGCACCGCGCCGGGGCTGGCATGTCCGCGTTGGCCGCGGATCTAGGAACAAAGGTCTAGATCGAATATTCGATCGAATTCGTCGAAAGGCTTAAGGGTTGCGGGCGACGGCGCGCCAGCAGCCCTCGGCAATGTCGTCCAGCGTCGCATCGTCCAGCGGCGTGTCCGGGGCCCGCCGCGCCAACCGCGCGGCCGTCCCGAAGGACAGGTCGTAGACGATCTCCGTCGGTAGCGGCTTGAACGGGCTGCCGCCGTCGACGAAGCCCAGCCGCCGGGCCAGGATAGCGAAGTTCTCGTCCTCCTTGGCCAACTCCTGCAGGTCGGTCGGACAATGGTAGGGGGAGTTCTCGTACTGCTCGAGGAAGCGGGCCTCCAGCCGGTGGGTGCGGTAGAAGTCGTAGGCGTTGCGCCAAGTCTGCTTGAACGCCGCCTTCGGCGACGCGCCGTCGGCCCCGCCCTGCAGCATGGCCCGGGCCTTCACCGCCTTGACCTCGCGGTAGAGGTCGCGGATCAGCTCGTCCTTGCTGGCGAAGTAGTGGTAGATCACGCCGGGGCTGGCCCCGGACCGCTTGGCGACCTGGGACATCGGCGTGTCGTGGAAACCGCGCTCCGCCACCAGCTCCAGGGTCGCCTTGAGGATGGCGTCGCGCTTGCTGTCGATGTCGGCGTCGGCAAACACGGGCTGCACTCGATCGAACGTTCGTTCTAGGTGAGTAGCCGGTCCGCTGGGTTCAAGTCAAGATTCACGCGTCGGGTTCGCGGCTCCTGCCACTCCTGTCATTGCCGGGCTTGACCCGGCAATCCAGGGCCATCGAGAGCGGCTCTTGAAAGCCCCTGGATCCTCGGGTCAAGCCCGAGGATGACAGCAAAAGGGGCGAAGGGTCTCACCCAAGCCCTGCGATCACCGCCTGGCGCAGTCGAGGATGTTCTCCAGCGCGGCGCCGGAGCCGGCGAGGGTGAAGGGTTCGGTCACCGCGGTCACCGCGGGCTCGGCCAGGCCGACGGTCAGGGCCTTGCCGCGGCGCAGGCTCTCGACCAGCGCCTTCATCTGGTCGGTGGTGAAGCTCTTGGACGGGCCCCAGTCGAAGGCGGTCGACGCCTCCTCGACCTCGATCCCCATCGGCACCGGGGTGGCCTTGCCGTCGACGGTGAAGGTCACCGGCACGGCCTTGCCTTCCAGCGCCAGCCTGCGCGGCAGCGAGAACAGGACATAGGGGCCGGTGCGGACCGCCGAATCCGCCTGCCGCGACACGTCGGAGCAGTAGACGCCGAGATGGGCGCCGTCGGCATTGGTCAGCCCGGCATAGGCGGTGCCCATGTGGTAGCCCGTGCCCCAGCCTTCGGCCTCCTGCGCCAGGGCCGGCGCCGCGACGGCGAGCAGGACGGGCAGGGCAAGAAGAGGGGCGCGGATCACATCAGGGCTCCTGAAACGAAGAAGGGCACGTTTTACCGTGCCCTTCCGGATCGTCACATGTCGAGCAGGATGCGCTGCGGATCCTCCAGGCATTCCTTGACCCGGACCAGGAAGGTCACGGCCTCGCGCCCGTCGATGATGCGGTGGTCGTAGGACAGGGCCAGATACATCATCGGCCGGATCTCGACCTTGCCGCCCACGGCCATCGGCCGCTCCTGGATCTTGTGCATGCCCAGGATGCCGGACTGCGGCGGGTTCAGGATCGGCGTCGACATCAGCGAGCCGTAGACGCCGCCGTTGGAGATGGTGAAGGTGCCGCCGGTCAGGTCGGCCATCGACAGCTTGCCGTCGCGCGCCTTGCGGCCCAGGTCGCCGATGGTCTTCTCGACCTCGGCGAAGGACAGGCCGTCGGCGTCGCGCACCACCGGCACCACCAGCCCGTTCGGCGTGCCGACGGCGACGCCGATGTCGTAGTAGTTCTTGTAGACCAGGTCGTCGCCGTCGATCTCGGCGTTGACCGCCGGCAGCTCCTTCAGCGCGACGATGCAGGCCTTCAGGAAGAACGACATGAAGCCCAGCTTCACGCCGTGCTTCTTCTCGAAGCTGTCCTTGTACTGGTTGCGCAGCGCCATCAGCGCCGTCATGTCGACCTCGTTGAAGGTCGTCAGCATGGCGGCGTTGTTCTGCGCCTGCTTCAGCCGGGTGGCGATGGTCTTGCGCAGCTTGGTCATGCGCACCCGCTCCTCCCGGTCCTTCTGCGGCCGCGGGCCGCTGTCCGGACGGGTGAAGGCGGGAACCTCGATCACACTGCCCGAAGCCGGGGCGGCGGCCGGCTTGGCGCCGCCGGCGGCCGCGGCCTGCGCGTCCTCTTTCAGGATGCGCCCGCCCTTGCCGCTGCCGGAAATGGCGCCGGCGTCGAGGTTGTTCTCGGCGATGATCTTCGCGGCCGACGGCATGGCGATCGGCGCCTCGCCGCCGCCATTGGTCTTGGCGGGGGCCGCCGCGGGAGCGGCAGCCGCCGGCTTCGCCGCCTCGGCCTTGGCCGCCGGCTTGGCGGCCGGGGCGCCGGCGCCCTCGCCGATGCTGCCCAGCAGGGCGCCGACCTCGACATTGGCGCCTTCCTCGGCGGCCACCGATTCCAGCACGCCCGCCGCGGTGGCATTGACCTCCAGCGTCACCTTGTCGGTCTCGAGCTCGACCAGCGGCTCATCCATGGCCACGGCCTCGCCCGGCTTCTTCAGCCAGCGGGCGACGGTGGCCTCGGTCACCGATTCGCCCAGGGCGGGCACCTTGATCTCGACGCTCATAGAGTCTCCATTCCTTCCGATCCGTGCGGGCGCTCTGAGATCAGCCGACCGACAGGGCCTCGTCGACCAGCTTGGCCTGTTCCTGGTTGTGGCGGCGCAGCAGGCCGGTGGCCGGGGCCGCGGCCTCCGGCCGGCCGGCATAGCGCGGCCGGGCGCTGCGGTGCTTGATCTCGCCCAGCGCGGCCTCGATCTTGCGGTCGACGAAGTACCAGGCGCCCTGGTTCTCGGGCTCCTCCTGGCACCACACCACCTCGGCGTTCGGATACTTCGCCAGCTCCGCGCCCAGCGTCTTGCGCGGGAACGGGAACATCTGCTCCAGCCGGATGATGGCGACGTCCTTCAGGCCGCGCTCGTCGCGCCCCTTCTTCAGGTCGTAATAGACCTTGCCGGAGCAGATCACGACCCGCTTCACCTGCTCGCCCGCCACCAGCTCGGCGGTCTCGCCCAGCACGCGGTGGAAGGTCGAGCCGTTGGTGAAGTCGTCCAGGGTCGAGACGCACTCCTTGTGGCGCAGCAGCGACTTCGGCGTGAACACCACCAGCGGCTTGCGGAAATCGCGGTGGATCTGGCGGCGCAGCGCGTGGAAGTAGTTCGCCGGGGTGGTCAGGTTCACCACCTGCCAGTTGTCCTCGGCCGATTGCTGCAGGTAGCGCTCGATGCGGGCCGAGGAATGCTCCGGCCCCTGGCCCTCATAGCCGTGCGGCAGCAGCATCACCAGGCCGGACATGCGCAGCCACTTCTGCTCGCCGGAGGAGATGAACTGGTCGATGATGGTCTGGGCGCCGTTGGCGAAGTCGCCGAACTGCGCCTCCCACAGCGTCAGGGCCCGCGGCTCGGCCAGCGAATAGCCGTATTCGAAGCCCAGCACCGCGAATTCCGACAGCGGGCTGTCATGCACCTCATAGGCGGCCTGGCCCTCGCGGATGTGGTTCAGCGGGACGTAGCGCTCCTCGGTCTCCTGGTCGACCAGCACCGAATGGCGCTGGCTGAAGGTGCCGCGGCCGGAATCCTGGCCCGACAGGCGCACCGGGATGCCCTCGGCCACCAGCGTGCCGAAGGCCAGCGCCTCGGCCGTGGCCCAGTCGATATCCCGGCCCGTCTCGATCATCTGCGCCTTGGCCTTGAGCTGGCGCACGACCTTCGGGTTGACGTTGATGCCGGACGGGGCCGTGCTGATCGCCTTGCCGACCTCGCGCAGCAGCGCGTCCGGCGCCGCGGTGGCGCCGCGGCGGTCGTCGCCGGCGGCGATGGTCAGGCCCGACCAGGCGCCTCCCAGCCAGTCCGCCTTGTTCGGCTTGTAGGTGGTAGATCCCTCGAACGCCTCCTCCAGATGCTTCTGGAAGTCGCGCACGATGCCCTCGGCACCGTCGGCCGTCAGCAGGCCTTCCTCGACCAGCTGCCGGGCATACAGCTCGCGCACCGGCGCGTGCCTGGCGATGGTCTTGTACATCAGCGGCTGGGTGAAGGCCGGCTCGTCGCCTTCGTTGTGGCCGAAGCGGCGGTAGCAGAACATGTCCACCACCACGTCATGGCCGAATCTCTGGCGGAACTCGATGGCGATGCGCGAGGCGTGCACCACCGCCTCGGCGTCGTCGCCGTTGACGTGGAAGATCGGCGCCTGGACCGTCCGCGCCACGTCGGTGCAGTAGGGCCCCGAGCGGGAATAGACCGGCGCGGTGGTGAAGCCGATCTGGTTGTTGATGACGAAGTGGATGGTGCCGCCGACGCGATAGCCCTTGAGGTCGGACATCATCAGCGTCTCGGCCACCACGCCCTGGCCGGCGAAGGCGGCGTCGCCATGGATCAGCAGCGGCAGGACCGCGGTGCGGTCCTCGTCGCGGCGCTGGGTCTGCTTGGCGCGGACCTTGCCGATCACCACCGGGTTGACGCATTCCAGATGCGACGGGTTGGCGGTCAGCGACAGGTGCACGGTGTGGCCGTCGAAGTCGCGGTCCGACGAGGTGCCGAGATGGTACTTCACGTCGGCCGAGCCCTGGACGTCGTCCGGGTTCGCCGGGTTGCCCTGGAACTCCGAGAAGATCGCGGAGAAGGGCTTGCCCAGGAAGTTGGCCAGCGTGTTCAGGCGGCCGCGATGGGCCATGCCGACCACGATCTCCTCGAGGCCCAGCTGCCCGCCGCGCTTCAGGATCTGCTCCAGCGCCGGGATCATCGCCTCGCCGCCGTCCAGGCCGAAGCGCTTGGTGCCGGTGTATTTGACGTTGAGGAAGCGCTCGAAGCTCTCGGCCGCGGTCAGGCGCTCATAGATGGCGCGCTTGCCCTCGGGGGTGAACTCGGTGCGGTTCTCGATGGTCTCGATCCGCTCCTGGATCCAGGCGCGCACCGCCGGATCCTGGATGTGCATGTATTCGACGCCGATATGGCCGCAATAGGTGGCGCGCAGCCGGGTCACGATCTGGCGCAGCGTCGGCGTGTCCAGGCCCAGCTGGCCGGCGACGTAGATCGGCCGCTCCATGTCGGCCTCGGTGAAGCCGTAGGTGGCGGGGTCGAGGTCGGGATGGGTCTTGCTCTGCACCGTCAGGCCGAGCGGGTCGAGATCGGCCAGCAGGTGGCCGCGCACGCGATAGGCGCGGATCAGCTGCATCGCCCGCAGCGTGTCATGCGCGGCGCGGCGGATGGCATCGGCATCCGGGGCGGCGGCAGCCGCGGCGGCCGGGGCCTTGCCGGGCTTGGCGCCCCCCTTGGTCGAACCGGCGGCGGGCGCCTCGGTCGGCGCCTCCAGCGCGAAGGCCTCGCCCAGGCCGTTCAGCCTGACCGCGGGGATGGCCCCGTTCTGCGGGCTCCACGATGGACCTGCATCCACCTCCGCCTCGCCTTCGCCGAGTCCGGCGAAGAAGGCACGCCAACTCTCATCGACCGAGCCTGGATCGGCGCGGTAGCGCTCATGCAGCTCGGCGATGAAATCGGCATTCGGGGCGAACAGGAAGGAACTTTGTTCCGACGGGCTACCCATCATTTCCAACGGCCGGTCTCCGGCCGTTTCCCTGGCGGTCGGCGGCCGCATTGACGCCGCGGCCGGGCGGTCCCTCGCGGGACGGGCTCAAGTGGCGCGCAACCTACGCCGAAAGTCCAATGGATGAAAGATATGTCGGGCGCGGAACGAGCAATTTCCGGCGCCAATACGACAGATCTCCCACGCAAAGAACGCAAACGCGACATCCTGTCTGAAACAGACCGTCCGAATCGGCGGAATCCCGATACGAAAAAACCCCGACCGGCGGACCGGTCGGGGTTGCATCCGCCGCGAACGGTGAAGGGTCAGCCCTTCATCGCCGCGAGCATGGTCTTTCCGAGGGATGCCGGGGAGTCGGCGACGGCGATGCCGGCGGCCTTCAGCGCCTCGATCTTGTGGTCGGCGGTGTCGTGGCCGCCGGAGATCACGGCGCCGGCATGGCCCATGCGGCGGCCGGGAGGGGCGGTGCGGCCGGCGATGAAGCCGACCACCGGCTTCTTGGTGCCGCTGGCCTTCAGGAACTCGGCGCCCATCACCTCGGCATCGCCGCCGATCTCGCCGATCATGATGATGCCCTCGGTCTCCGGGTCCTCCACGAACATCGTCAGCGCCTCGACGAAGTTGGTCCCGTTCACCGGGTCGCCGCCGATGCCGATGCAGGTCTCAGGAACTCGGCGCCCATCACCTCGGCATCGCCGCCGATCTCGCCGATCATGATGATGCCCTCGGTCTCCGGGTCCTCCACGAACATCGTCAGCGCCTCGACGAAGTTGGTCCCGTTCACCGGGTCGCCGCCGATGCCGATGCAGGTGGTCTGSCCGAGGCCCGCCGCCGTGGTCTGCGCCACCGCCTCATAGGTCAACGTGCCCGACCGGCTGACGATGCCGATCTTGCCGCGCTTGTGGATGTGRCCCGGCATGATGCCGATCTTGCACTCGCCCGGCGTGATCACGCCCGGGCAGTTCGGCCCGATCAGCCGSGTGGCSGASCCSRCCAGCGCCCGCTTGACCCGGACCATGTCCAAGACCGGGATGCCCTCGGTGATGCACACCACCAGCGGGATCCCGGCGTCGATCGCCTCCAGGATCGCGTCGGCCGCAAACGGCGGCGGCACGTAGATGACGCTGGCATTGGCGCCGGTCTGGTCGACGGCCTGGGCCACGGTGTCGAACACCGGCAGGTCGAGGTGGCGGGTGCCGCCCTTGCCCGGGGTGACGCCGCCGACCATGCGGGTGCCGTAGGCGATCGCCTGCTCGGAGTGGAAGGTGCCCTGGGCCCCGGTGAAGCCCTGGCAGATCACCTTGGTGTTCTTGTCGACGAGCACGGCCATCACGCGGCCTCCTTCACGGCACGGACGATCTTCACTGCGGCGTCGCCGAGGTCGTCGGCCGACAGGATCGGCAGACCGCTCTCGGCCAGGATCTGCTTGCCGCGCTCGACATTGGTGCCTTCCAGACGCACCACCAGCGGCACGTGCAGGGAAACCTCCCGCGCCGCCTCGACCACGCCCTCGGCGATCACATCGCAGCGCATGATGCCGCCGAAGATGTTGACCAGGATGCCTTCGACATTCGGGTCCGACAGGATCAGCTTGAACGCCGTGGTCACCCGCTCGCGCGTGGCGCCGCCGCCGACATCCAGGAAGTTGGCCGGCTCGCCGCCTTCCAGCTTGATGATGTCCATGGTCGCCATCGCGAGACCCGCGCCGTTGACCATGCAGCCGATGTTGCCGTCGAGCTTGACGTAGTTCAGCGACGCCTTCTCCGCCTCGGTCTCGGTCGGGTCCTGCTCGCTCTCGTCGCGCAGCTCCTCGACCTCCTTGTGGCGGAACAGGGCGTTGTCGTCGAAGCCCATCTTGGCGTCGAGCGCGATCAGCTGCCCCGCGCCCGTCACCACCAGCGGGTTGATCTCCACCAGCGACGCGTCGAGCTCGATGAAGGCCTTGTACAGCCCCTTCAGGAAGCCCACGGCCGCATTGACCTGCTTGCCCTCGAGGCCGAGGCCGAAGGCGACCTCGCGGCCATGGAAGTCCGAGAAGCCCGTCGCCGGGTCGATGACGATGGTCTGGATCTTCTCCGGCGTGGCCTCGGCCACCTCCTCGATCGCCATGCCGCCCTCGGTCGAGGCGATGATCGTCACCCGGCCGCTCTTGCGGTCGACCAGCAGCGACAGATACAGCTCACGGGCGATGTCGCAGCCTTCCTCGACATAGATCCGGCCGACCTCCTTGCCCGCAGGCCCGGTCTGCACCGTCACCAGCGTCCGGCCCAGCATCGCCTCGGCCGCCGCCGCGACGTCCGCCGTCGACTTCACCACCCGGACCCCGCCCTTGCCCGACGGATCCTCCTGGAAGTGGCCCTTGCCGCGGCCGCCCGCATGGATCTGCGCCTTGACGACATACACGGCGCCGCCGAGACCCTCCGCCACACGCACCGCCTCCTCCGGCGTGTACGCCACCCCGCCGCGCGGCACCGGCACGCCATAGCGCCCCAAGAGCCCCTTCGCCTGATACTCGTGGATGTTCATGGACCGTCCGTCCTGGGTGAGAGCGCGGCGCCTGAGGCCGCCCGCGAAACGGGCCGCACAATAGCACCTGAATCTCTCGGGGCAACCGAGTCGCTGCAACGCAGCAAAGCGTGAGGCACAGACCGTTGATCCGCGGCGGTTTCACGCCATCATGGTTGCGGCGGTCCAGAAGCGGGGAGGGCGCGGCGATGTACAGGCTGTATTGGAACAGGGACACCGGCGCCTTCGCCCCCGACCTCGTGCTGCAGTTGGCCGGCGCGCCCTGCGAGCGGATCCGGGTGGATCACAAGATCGGCGCGCATCGCGATCCGGACTATCTGCGCCTGAACCCGATGGGCGAGATCCCGACGCTGGTGCTGCCCGACGGCACGGTGCTGACCGAGTCGGCGGCGATGATCCTGCATCTGGTCGATGCCCATCCCGCCGCCGGGCTGGCGCCGCCGCCCGGCAGCGCCGAACGCGCCCGGTTCGACCGCTGGCTCGTGTTCATGGCGGTGAACCTGTACGGCGCCGTGCTGCGCCAGGCCTATCCCGAGCGCTTCACCGCCGACCCCGCCGCCGCACCGGGGGTGCGGGAGGCGGCGGACCGTGCGGTCGACCGCTACTGGGCGCTGATCGCCGACGCGCTGATGCCCGGCCCGTACCTGCTCGGCGAGCAGCGCAGCGCGGCCGACCTGTATCTGCTGATGCTGCTGAGCTGGTACGACTTCCGCGAGGAGATGACGCCGCTCAGCCGGATCTGGGACACGCTGCTGGCGGACCCCGTGGTGGCGGAGGCCTGGGGGCGGTACTTCTCCGCCTGAGGACTCAATTATCGGTTCGTCATGGCGAGCCCCGAAGGGGCGCGGCCATCCAGGGGCCAGTGCGAGCGGCCCTGGATGGCCGCGGCGCTGCGCGCCTCGCCATGACAAAAAGGGCTGAGGAGCCGATTTCAACACCGTTGCGTGGTCGCGTGCTGCAGTGCAGCAGTATCAGATAAAGGATCGTCAAGTTTTGTCGGGCTATATCTCAGACGAGACCAAGACTTCATAGAATTGTTAACATATAACGCAAATCTTTGAAGCGAGTTTCAGACAAATTGACCTAAATCAGTAATGTTGACGACTGTCCCGGCGGCGGCGGACAGTGCCGCCACGTGGGGGCTGGCCAAACCGAGGCCATTCATTTGCGAACCGGGCGGCCACAAGCCCCACCGCAACACATAGGGGGACCAATCGTGAGATCGAGTCATCTGGCGGCCGCCGCGCTGGCGTCCGTCATCGCCCTCCCCGTGTCCTCGGTCCTGGCCGCCGATACGGCGTCCTCGACCGCCTCCGCATCCAAATCAGCCTCCGCCAGCACCCTGTCGCTGGGCAACCCGCTCGGCGACCTGATCACCGCGCTGATGAGCCTGGACCTGCAGCGGGCGGTCACCGTCCCGGGCATCCGCCAGCATCTCAACGCCCTGCAGCGCATCGCCGATGCCAATGGCGGCACCCGCGCCGCGGGTACGCCCGGCAACGTCGCCACGGTCAACTATCTCAAGCAGCGGCTGCAGCGCGCCGGCTACCGGGTGACGGTGCAGGATTTCACCATCCCGTTCTACGAGGAGCTCGGGCCCGGCACCTTCGCCGAGACGGCGCCGACCCCGAAGACCTACGTCAACGAAACCGACTTCGCGACGATGCCGTTCTCCGGCTCGGGCGACGTCACCGGCCGGCTGGTGCCGACCACCGACATCGAGATCCCGCCGGCGCCGGCGCCGAACTCGACCAGCGGCTGCGAGGCCGCGGATTTCCCGGCCGCGGTGTCCGGCCAGATCGCGCTGGTCCAGCGCGGCACCTGCGACTTCAGCCTCAAGGCGGCCAACGCCAAGGCGGCCGGGGCCAAGGCCGTGGTCATTTTCAACGAAGGCCAGCCCGGGCGCATCGACCTGTTCCCCACCGCCGCGATGGACGTGCCGATCGACATCCCGGTGCTGAAGGCCACCTTCCAGGTCGGCGCCGATCTCTACGCCCAGACCCAGGCCGGCCCGGTGACGGTGCATGTCACCACCAACACCCTGTCCGAGAACCGGCCGACCTCGAACGTCATCGGCGAGACGTATTTCGGCCGGCCCGACTCGGTCGTGGTGGTCGGCGCCCACAATGACTCCGTGCCCGCGGGCCCGGGCATCAACGATGACGGCAGCGGCACCGCGACCAATCTCGAGGTCGCCGAGCAGCTGGGCCGCCGCCAGATTCTGCTGCGCAACAAGGTGCGGTTCGCCTTCTTCGGTGCCGAGGAGCTCGGGCTGCTGGGCGCGTTCCACTATGTCGAATCGCTGAGCGACGCCGAGCGCGCCAAGATCAAGGTGATGCTGGATTTCGACATGCTGGCGTCGCCGAACTATGTCCGCTTCGTCTATGACGGCAACGGGTCGACCTTCCCGGACGCGGCGGGCCCGAACGGCTCCGGCCTGGTCGAGAACGTGTTCCTGGCCTTCTTCGCCCAGCGCAACCTGGCGACCGACCCGACCGCCTTCGACAACCGGTCGGACTATGCCGCCTTCACCGAGGCCGGCATCCCGGCGGGCGGCATCTTCACCGGCGCCGAGGTGATCAAGACCGAGGCCCAGGCGCGGATCTACGGCGGCACCGCCGGCATCGCCTATGATCCCTGCTACCATCAGGCCTGCGACACCATCGCCAACATCAACAACACCGTGCTCGACCAGTTCTCGGACGCGGTGGCGAACTCGGTCGTGGTGTTCGCCCAGCGGCGCGACCCGGTGGTCGACCCGGTCGGGCTGGCGGCCTCGGCCGCGACCAAGCGGGTCGCCCGGAACGCGACGCGCGGCGCGCTGTACAAGGGTCCGCTGATGATCCGCTGACGCGGGTTGGCGAGCGGCCTTTGGGGTCCGGACGGCGACGTCCGGACCCTTTCTATTTTGGACGCGCCAGCAATACCGGCGACCTTTGAGATCGACCCTCCGGTTCTTCTCCGTCATGGCGAGGAGGCGAAGCCGACGTGGCCATCCAGGGGGCTGTGCCGCTGGATGGCCACGCCCCTGCGGGGCTCGCCATGACGGCTCAGTATTTTGGGAATTGGTATATTTGTCAGGCATTAGGCAGGAAATCTTTTGTGCAGTGAAGGGATCGTCAGACAAAATTTCAGGATGATCAAATTTTGCCAAATATAGATCGAAAACAGGATCAAAAATCCTGTTGACGTCCTTTACGGCACTGCTGGACAGTGCCGGGCAAGTGGGGGCTGGCCTAACCAGGGCCAATCGATTGCGCTCCGGGCGGCCACAAGCCCCACCGCAACGACTTGAAGGGGGACCATCGTGAAAACGCGTCATCTGGCGGCCGCCCTGCTGGCGACCGCCCTGGCCCTGCCTGCGTCCTCGACCATGGCCGCCACCACCAACGCTGCCCCGTCGGCGGCGGCCCAGCGCGGCCTGATCGGCGACCTGATCACGGCGCTGATCAGCGCCGACCTGCAGCGGGCGGTCACCGTCGCCGGCATCCGCCAGCACCTGACGGCGCTGCAGGCCATCGCCACTGCCAATGGCGGCAACCGCGCCGCCGGCCTGCCGGGCTACAAGGCCTCGGTCGACTATGTGAAGCAGCGGCTGCAGCGCGCCGGCTACCGGGTCACCGTCCAGCCCTTCCCGTTCGACTTCTTCCAGGAGACCGGGACGCCGGAATTCGCGCGGGTGTCGCCGTCGCCGCGGACCTACACTCCCGCCACCGACTTCGCGACCACGCTGTATTCCGCCTCGACCGAGGTCACCGGCCGGGTGGTGCCGACCCGCAACCTGGTGCTGCCGCCGACGCCGGAGCCCAGCTCGGCCAGCGGCTGCGAGGCCGCCGATTATCCGCCGGAGACGGCGGGGGCGATCGCGCTGATCCAGCGCGGCACCTGCCCCTTCGCCCAGAAGGCGGAGATGGCGGAGGCGGCGGGCGCCATCGGCGTCATCATCATGAATGAGGGCCAGCCCGGCCGCACCGATGTGATCGAGGGCGTCGGCCTCGGCGCGCCGCGGCCCTATCCGGGCGTGTTCACCACCTTCGAGGTCGGCAACGAGCTGTACACCCAGGCCCAGTCCGGCCCGGTCAATGTCCGGATCAAGGTCCAGGCGATCAACGAGAAGCGGACGAACTGGAACGTGATCGCCGACACCTGGTTCGGCGACCCGAACAAGATCGTCACGGTCGGGGCGCATCTCGATTCCGTCCAGGTCGGCCCCGGCATCAACGACAATGGCAGCGGCACCGCGACCAATCTCGAGGTCGCCGAGCAGGTCGGCCGCCGCCAGCTGCTGCTGCGCAACAAGGTGCGCTTCGCCTTCTGGGGCGGCGAGGAGCTGGGGCTGCTCGGCTCGACCCACTATGTCGCGTCGCTCAGCGATGCCGAGAAGAAGAAGATCCTGCTGAACCTCAACTTCGACATGCTGGCGTCGCCGAACTTCGTGCGCTTCGTCTATGACGGCAACGGCTCCGACACGCCGGATGCCGGGCCGGACGGCTCGGGGCTGATCGAGAACGTGTTCCTGGCGCATTTCGCCCGCAAGAACCTGGCCACGGCCCCGACGGCCTTCGACGGCCGGTCCGACTACGGCCCGTTCATCGAGAACGGCATCCCGGCCGGCGGCCTGTTCAGCGGCGCCGAGAACGTCAAGTCCGAGGCCGAGGCGCGGATCTATGGCGGCACGGCTGGCCAGCCCTACGATGCCTGCTACCACCAGCCCTGCGACGGCATCGCCAATATCAGCGACCGGGCGCTGGACCAGTTCTCGGACGCGGTGGCGAATGCGGTGATCGTGTTCGGTATGCGGCGCGATCCGGTGACCGACACCGCGGAGTTCGCGGCCACGGCCGCCAAGCGCGCGGCGGCCCAGCGCAGCCCGCTGTTCAAGGGCGGCCTGACCATCCGCTGACGTTCGGGGAATGACGGGGGCCGGGCTGTGGAGTCCGGCCCCTTTCCTTTGGACCGATGGGATGCCGAGCGTCTTCGCGCGGCCTTCCCTTCACCCCTCGGCGTCATTGCGAGGAGGCGAAGCCGACGAAGCAATCCAGGGGCCGGTTCGCACTGGCCCCTGGATTGCTTCGCTGCGCTCGCAATGACGGCGGTGGGGACTGTGAAAAGGTCCGGAAGGCGAGAGAGGCCGCGCGGCTGACCGGACCGGGCCGCTCTACCCCAGCGCCCGCCCGGTCTCTGGGTCGAATAAATGCAGCTGGTCCTCCGGCACGGCGAAGGCCAGGCGGTCGCCGCCGCGGGCCGGCACCACGCCGGGCAGCCGGGCCAGGAGCGTCGCGCCGTCGCCCAGCCGGCCGTGGACCACGGTGTCGGCGCCCAGCGCCTCGACCAGCTCGACCGCGACCTCCAGCCGGTGCTCCGGGTCGGCCGGGCCGTCCAGCGTCAGATGCTCCGGCCGGATGCCGGCCAGCACCTTGCGTCCGCCCAGCCCCGCCGCCCGCTGCGTGGCGATGCGCTGGCCGCCGGGCAGGATCACGCCGCTTCCGTCGCCCGCCACCTCGGCCGGCAAAAAATTCATCGCCGGCGAGCCGATGAAGCCGGCGACGAAGACCGAGGCCGGCTTCAGATAGATCTCCAGCGGCGGGGCGATCTGCTCGGCGGCGCCGCCATTCATCACCATGATCCGGTCGGCCAGGGTCATGGCCTCGACCTGGTCATGGGTGACGTAGAGGCTGGTGACGGCCAGGCGCGACTGCAGCCTCTTGATCTCGATCCGCATCTGGGTGCGCAGCTTGGCGTCCAGGTTGGACAGTGGCTCGTCGAACAGGAACACGGCCGGCTCGCGCACGATGGCGCGGCCCATGGCGACGCGCTGGCGCTGGCCGCCGGACAGCTGGCGCGGCTTGCGCTCCAAGAGGGCCGACAGCTCCAACGTCTGCGCCGCCGCGCGCACCCGCTGGTCGATCTCGGGTTTGGACAGGCCCTGGATGCGCAGCCCGTAGGCCATGTTGTCGTAGACCGACATGTGCGGGTACAGGGCGTAGTTCTGGAACACCATGGCGATGTTCCGGTCCTTCGGCTCCAGCCGGTTCACCACCCGGCCGCCGATGGCGATCTCGCCACCGCCGATGCTCTCCAGCCCCGCCACCATGCGCAGCAGCGTGGACTTGCCGCAGCCGGACGGGCCCAGCATGACCAGGAACTCGCCATCGGCGATGGCGCAGTCGATGCCCTTGATGGTCTCCTGCGCGGCGCCGGGATAGGTCTTGCGGACGCGGCGGATCTCGACTGTCGCCATTACTTCTCGCTCTCGATCAGGCCCTTCACGAACCAGCGCTGCATGACGAGGACGACCACCACCGGCGGGATGATCGCCAGGATGGTGGTCGCCATCACCAGGTTCCATTCGGTGTCGGCGTCGGCGAAGGAGATCATCTTGCGCAGGGCGATGATGATCGTGTTCATCGAATTGTCGTTGGTCACCAGGAGCGGCCAGAGATACTGGGTCCAGCCATAGATGAAGGTGATCACGAACAGCGCCGCGATGTTGGTGCGTGACAGCGGCAGCAGGATGTCGCGCAGGAAGCGCAAGGGGCCGGCGCCGTCGATCCGCGCCGCCTCCACCAGCTCGTCCGGCACGGTCAGGAAGAACTGGCGGAACAGGAAGGTGGCGGTGGCTGACGCCATCAGCGGGATGGTCAGCCCGGCATAGGTGTCGATCAGGCCGAGATTCACGATGACCTGGTAGGTCGGCACGATGCGCACCTCGACCGGCAGCATCAGCGTGACGAAGATCATCCAGAAGAACACCAGCCGCAGCGGGAAGCGGAAGAACACGATGGCGTAGGCGGACAGGAGCGAGATCGCGATCTTGCCGACCGCGATCGCCAGCGCCACGACCGTCGTGTTCCACAGGATCCTCAGCATGTCGACGCCGCCGATCCGGCCCGACCCGCCGAACAGCGCGCCGCCATAGTTCTCCAGGAACCGGTCGCCCGGCAGCAGCGGCAGCGGCGGCGACAGGATCGCCTGGGTCGGGTAGGTCGAGGCGACGAAGGTGTAGTAGACCGGGAAGGCGACCAGCACGATCCCGACGATCAGGACGAAATGGGCGATCAGCGTGCCGAGCGGCCGGTTCTCGATCATGCGTAATGCACCCGGCGCTCGACATAGCGGAACTGGACGAAGGTCAGCCCGATCACCAGCACCATCAGGATCACCGACTGCGCGGCGGAGACGCCCATCTGCTGGTTGACGAAGCCGTCATTGTAGACCTTGTAGACCAGGATCTCGGTCGACTTGCCCGGGCCCCCCGAGGTCACGGCATGGATGATGCCGAACGTGTCGAAGAAGGCGTAGACGGTGTTGACCACCAGCAGGAAGAACGACACCGGCGAGATCAGCGGGAAGATGATGGTGCGGAAGCGGTGGGCCGGGCCGGCGCCGTCGATCGCCGCGGCCTCGACCAGGCTCTTCGGGATCGCCTGCAGCCCGGCCAGGAAGAACAGGAAGTTGTAGCTGATCTGCTTCCAGGCGGCCGCGGCCACCACCAGCGTCATCGCCTGGCCGCCGTTCAGGAGAGGATTCCAGTCGAAGCCGGCCTGGCGCAGCAGCACCGCCAGCGTGCCCATCGACGGGTTGAACAGGAACAGCCACAGCATGCCGGCGATGGCCGGGGCGATGGCGTAGGGCGACAGCAGCAGGGTGCGGTACAGGCCCTGGCCGCGCACCACCCGGTCGGCCATCACCGCCAGCAGCAGCGCCACCACCAGGGCCGAGACCGCGACCGCGATCGAGAACACGGCCGTGACCTGCAGCGAGTTCAGATAGGCCGGGTCGCCCAGCACCCGGCCGAAATTGTCCAGCCAGACCACGCGGGTTTTGAAGCCGAACGGGTCCTCGCGCAGCATCGACTGGCGCACCGCCTGGGCGGCCGGCCAGAAGAAGAAGATCACGGTGATCGCGATCTGCGGCGCCACCAGCAGATAGGGCAGGACCGTGTTCGGGAAGATCGCGCGGCGGTTCATGCGGGGCGGGTCGTGGTGGGAAAGGGGAAGGACGGCGCGGCCGGCGCCGTCCCCTCGCCCGGGAATCCTGCGGATTTCCGGGTGAGGGGGAGAGCCGGTCCGGCCTTACTGCTCCGCCGCTTCCTTGATCGCGGCGTTGGCGCGCTGCACGGCCTTGTCGAGCGCCGTCTTGGCGTCCTGCTGGCCGTTCAGCATCTGCTCCAGCTCCTCGTTGATGATGTCGCGCACCTGCGGCAGGTTGATCACCCGCACGCCCTTGGAATTGTCGGTCGGCGCCTTGCCCATCATCTGCTGGATCGGGATCTCGCGGCCCGGATTCTTGTCGTAGAAGCCGGACTTCTTGGTCTCCTCATAGGCGGCGAGGGTGACCGGCAGGTAGCCCGACTTCTGGTGCAGCCGGGCCTGGATCGACGTCTGCGACAGGAACTCGAAGAACTTGGCCACGCCCTTGTATTCGGCGTCCGGATGGCCGGCCAGGACCCACAGGCTGGCGCCGCCCGGGATGGTGTTCTGCGGCGCGCCGGCCGCCTCCGGATAGTAGGGCAGGGTGCCGGTGCCGTAGTTGATGCCCGACTTCACCACATCGCCGAGGCCACCCGAGGACTCCGTCATCATGGCGCATTCGCCGCTGGTGAACTTGATCTTGGCCTCGGAGGTGCGGCCGCCATAGGAGAACACGCCGGCCTTCTGCAGGTCGGCCAGGGTCTGGAAGTGGCGGACATAGAGGTCGCTGTTGATCAGCAGCTCGGGGTCCAGCCCGGCCAGGCCGTTCTGCTCGGTGGCGTAGGGCACATTGTTCCAGGCGGCGAAGTTCTCCTGCTGGATCCAGGTCAGCCAGGTCGAGGTGAAGCCGCAGGGCCAGCCGGCCGCCTTGATCTTCTTGGCGGCGTCGAACAGCTCCGGCCAGGTCTTGGGCGGCGTGTTCTCGTCCAGCCCCGCCTTCTTGAAGGCGTCCTTGTTGTAGTAGAGGATCGGCGAGGAGCTGTTGTAGGGGAAGGACAGCAGCTCGCCGTCGGCGGTGCTGTAGTAGCTGACCACGCCGCCGAGATACTGCGATTTGTCGAAGGTCACGCCGTCGGCCTGCAGCACCTTGGCCACCGGGACGATGGCCTTGGCGGCGGCCATCATGGTGCCGGTGCCGGCGTCGAACACCTGCAGGATGTGCGGCGGCTGGCCGGCGCGGAAGGCGGCGATGCCGGCGTTCAGCGTCTCCGGATAGGTGCCCTTGAACACGGGCACGACCTTGTAGTCGGACTGGCTGTCGTTGAATTCCTTGGCCAGGGTCTCGACCACCTCGTTGTTCGCCCCGGTCATGGCGTGCCACCACTGGATCTCGGTGGCGGCCAGCGCGGGCAGGCTGATGGTCAGGGCGGCGGCGGCGGCGGCCGTGGCAAGGCGCAGTGTCATGGCGGAATCCCCCCGAAGGTTATGGTGCTGGCGCTCTTAACAGGCGCCACATTTTCGCAACATGACAGCGCAGTGAAACTTTTGCGACTGTTTTCGCAACCGCGCATGAGCGCGCGTTTCCGCGCGGCCGGGCAGGCGGACTACCTCACGCCGCGCGCCCGCTTCACCGCCTTCTGCCAGCCCTCATACAGCCGGCTGCGCGTGGCCGCCGGCATCGACGGCTCGAACAGCCGGTCGCGCTGCCAAGCCTCGGCCACAGCATCGACCGAGGGGTAGACCCCGGCGGTCAGCCCGGCCAGGTAGGCGGCGCCCAGCGCCGTGGTCTCGATCACCTTCGGCCGCTCGACCGGGGTGTCCAGCATGTCGGCCAGCATCTGGCACAGCCAGTCATTGGCCACCATGCCGCCATCGACCCGCAGCTCCCGCGCCTTGGCGCCGCCATCGGCGGCCATCGCCTCCATCAGGTCGCGGGTCTGGAAGGCCACCGCCTCCAGCGCCGCGCGGGCGATGTGGGCCGAGGTCGAATCCCGGGTCAGGCCCAGGATGGTGCCGCGCGCCTCCGGGTCCCAATGCGGCGCGCCCAGGCCGGTGAAGGCCGGCACCAGGTAGACCCCGGCGGAATCCTCGACCGACCGGGCCAGGGTCTCGCTCTCCGCCGCGTTCTTGATGATCTTCAGCCCGTCGCGCAGCCACTGGATGGTGGCGCCGGCGCTGAAGATCGCGCCCTCGATGGCATAGGTCGGCTTGCCGTTGAGGCGATAGGCGGTGGTGGTCAGCAGGCGGTGCTTCGAGGTCTTCGGCTTGTCGCCGATGTTCAGCAGGGCGAAGCAGCCGGTGCCGTAGGTCGACTTGATCATGCCCGGCTTGAAGCAGGCCTGGCCGAAGGTCGCGGCCTGCTGGTCGCCCGCCATGCCGGTGATCGGGATGGCGGCGCCGAACAGGATCTTGTCGGTGGTGCCGAAGGCGTGGGCGTTGTCGTGCACCTCCGGCAGGATCGCGCGCGGGATCCGGAACAGGGCCAGCAGGTCGTCGTCCCAGGCCTGGGTCCGGATGTTGAACAGCATGGTGCGGCTGGCGTTGGTCGCGTCGGTGGCGTGCACCCGCCCGCCGGTCAGCCGCCACAGCAGGAAGCTGTCGACGGTGCCGAAGGCCAGCTCGCCCGCCTCGGCCCGGCGCCGCGCATCCGGGACATTGTCCAGGAGCCAGGTCAGCTTGCTGGCCGAGAAATAGGCGTCGATGACCAGCCCGGTCCTGGTCTGCACCGCGGGCTCGTGCCCGGCGGTCACCAGCTCGCGGCAGAAGGCGGCGGCGCGCCGGTCCTGCCAGACGATGGCGTAGTGCAGCGCCCGGCCGGTCTGGCGGTCCCACAGCACCGTGGTCTCGCGCTGGTTGGTGATGCCGATGGCGGCGATGTGGTCGGCGGTCAGCCGGGCCCGGGCGATGGCGTCGCGGCAGGCCGAGACGGTGTCGGACCAGATCCCCTCCGGGTCGTGCTCGACCCAGCCATCCGCCGGGTAGATCTGGCGCAGCTCGCGCTGGGCGCCGGCCACCGGCCGGCCCTGGGGGTCGAACACGATCGCCCGGGTCGATGTCGTCCCCTGGTCGATCGCCAGGACATATGTGCGTCGCCGCATCTTCCCACTCCTGCCTCGACCAATGTTCGGGAAAGCACTATCCGAAGCGCGTTTCCGAACGTCAATGCCACCACCCCGAAGCCGGAAGCGGCGGATTCAGTCCTCCGCCTCATCCAGCGCCGCCGCGTCCGGCGCGTCGATCACCGCCCGGCACAGGCCGGGGGCGAAGCCGGCCCGGGCCAGCGCCGCCAGGTCGCGCATCCGGTGCGCGGCCCGGTCCGCCTCGGCCCGGAACGGTCCCAGCCGGCGCCGTCGCGCCAGCCGGATCGCCGCTGCCCGGTCCGGATCGGCCCCGGGCGCGCCGCCATACAGGGACAGGGCCGCGTCCGCAACTGTCTCGTCGATCCCGGCCTCGCGCAGCTTGACCCGGATCGCCCGGGTCGACCGGCCGCGCCGGGCCAGGCCGGCGATCCGCATCTCGGCGAATTGCGCGTCGTCCAGCAGCTTCGACCGGGCCATGCGGTCCAGCAGCGCCGTGATCCGCGCCTCCACCGCCTCGACATCGACCTCGGCCCCGGCCTGCAGGGCGCGCCGGATCCGGCGCTGCAGCACCCGGCGCAGCTGGCCGGTCGAGGCGGCGTAGCGGCCAAGATAATCCAGCGCCGCCCGTTCCAGGGCGGCGTCGTCGAGCGCGGGCGGTCGGCGGGGCGGTCGGTCCATGCGCGACAGTGCCGTGCGGGAGGGGGCGGTGCCAAGCTTGGCGTGGACTTGATCGGCAGGACAGGCCTTGGAGGGGGGAACATATTGCCTCTCCCGCCAGGCGGGACCTTTTCAGAACGCTCGTTCCTCACCGTCATCGCGAGGAGGCGAAGCCGACGAAGCAATCCATCGGTCCGCCCGTGCTGCTGCATGGATTGCTTCGCTACGCTCGCAATGACGGTGTTGGGAATTCCGAAAAGGTCTCGCTTGCGGGAGAGGCAACGCGTTCCGCGACCAAGTTGCATCCCGATTCCGGTTGAGCCAGCTCTGCCTATCGCTCAATTTGTGGTCCCCGACACCGACGCCGGAGAGCAGCCGATGCCCGAGACCGTGAAGGCCTGGCTGGTGCGCAAGCCGATCTCGGCGATCCGCTCCTTCCTCGAGATCGAGGCGGCGGGCGGCATCGTGCTGATGGCGGTGGCGGTGCTGGCGCTGATCGCCGCCAACTCGCCGCTGGCCGGGGCCTATGACCAGCTGCTGCACCTGCCGATGGGCCTGCGCATCGGCGATTTCGCGCTCGAGAAGACGCTGCTGCACTGGGTCAATGACGGGCTGATGGCGGTGTTCTTCCTCTTGGTCGGGCTCGAGATCAAGCGCGAGATCCTGCAGGGCGAGCTGTCGTCGCGCGAGACGCTGATGCTGCCCGGCATCGCCGCGGTCGGCGGCGTGGTGCTGCCGGCGCTGATCTACGCCGTGATCAATGTCGGCGACCCGGTGGCGCTGCGCGGCTGGGCGATCCCGGCCGCCACCGACATCGCCTTCGCCCTCGGCGTGCTGTCGCTGCTGGGCAGCCGGGTGCCGGTGTCGCTGAAGGTGTTCCTGACCGCGCTGGCGATCATCGACGACGTCGCCGCCGTCGTCATCATCGCCCTGTTCTACACCGGCGACATCTCGCTGCCCTTCCTGGCCTGGGCCGCGGCCGGCGTGGCCGTGCTGGGCCTGTTCAACTGGCTCAGGGTGCAGGCGCTGTGGCCCTATCTGGTGGTCGGCGCCGTGGTCTGGCTGTTCGTGCTGAAATCCGGCCTGCACGCCACGCTGGCCGGGGTGGTGCTGGCCTTCCTGGTGCCGCTGGACCGCACCGCGGAGGACGAGGACGAGCCGCCGCTGCTGCGGCTGGAGCACAGCCTGCACGATTTCGTTGCCTTCCTGGTGGTGCCGGTGTTCGGCTTCGCCAATGCCGGCGTCTCCTTCGCCGGCGCCAGCGTGTCCTCGTTCCTCGAGCCGGTCCCGCTTGGCATCGCCGCCGGCCTGGTGCTTGGCAAGTCGCTCGGCGTCGGCGTCGCCGCCTGGGCGTCGATCCGGCTCGGCTTCGCGGCGCTGCCGGCCGGGGCGACCACGGCGCAGCTGGCCGGCGTCTCGGTGCTGGCCGGGATCGGCTTCACCATGAGCCTGTTCATCGGCGCCCTGGCCTTCGAGGGCCCGGCGCTGCAGGCGGCCACCAAGATGGGCGTGCTGGCCGGGTCGCTGGTGGCGGCGGTGCTGGGCAGCCTGTGGCTGGTCGCGGTCAGCCGGCGGCCAGCGGTTCCGGCTGCGGGATGACCGGCAGCGGGGTGTAGACCCGGATCGCCTTCGGCAGCACCCGGAACCTGGCCGGGGTCTGGGTCGTCACCTCGCCGTCGGTGTTGACGTCGCGCGGCCGGCGGGTGCGGATCTCGACCGACCGGCAGCGCAGCGCATGCACCTCGTCCCAGCGTCCGTGCCGCCCGGCGCGGAAGGACGGGTACATCAGCGCCAGCCACATCCAGTGGTCGACCTCGATCGAATAGAGATCCAGCATGCCGTCGTCCGGCGCCGCATCCTCGGCGATGCTCATGCCGCCGCCGTAGTAGCGGCCGTTGCCGACCGCGATCTGGATGCTCTTGCCGCGGATGACCTTGCCATCGTCGGTGCGGATCTCGGCCGAGAACCGCTCCAGCCGACGCACCAGCCGCAGCGCGGCCAGGGCATAGCCGAAGCGGCCCCAGCGCTTCTTGGTGTTGCCGTCCAGCGACTTCGCCAGCTCCACGCTCATGCCCAGGCTGGCGACGTTGAAGAAGGGCCGGCCATTGACCTCGCCCAGGTCGATGCTGCGCAGCCGGCCGTCGACGATGACCTGGGCCGCGGCCGCCGGGTCGGCCGGCAGCTCCAGGGTCCGCGCCAGGTCGTTGGCGGTGCCCAGCGGCAGGATGCCGAGCGGCAGCCCGGTCTCCATCAGCGCCGGCGCGGCCCGGTTCAGGGTGCCGTCGCCGCCGCCGACGATGACGCATTCGACCGCGCGGGCATGGCGTCGGATCAGGGTGTCGACATCGTCGTTCAGCGGCCGCACCGGCTCGACCCCGCCATCGGTCAGGGTGCGGATCACGGTGTCGAGGCCGGTCTCGGCCCGGCTGGCCTTGGGATTGACCAGGAACAGCGCGCGACGCGCGATCATTGCATCTCGGCGGTCGGGGGAACGGGGCGCGCCGGGGCGCCGGCCAGCTCGTCGATGATCGGGCAGGCGGGGGCGGCGTCGCCGGGGCACTGGCACACCAGCGCGCCCAGGCTCTCGCGCAGCGCCTCCAGCTCGCGGATCTTGGCGTCGATCTCGCCGATCCGGGCCGAGGCCAGGGCCTTGACCTCGGAGGAGCAGCGGGTCGGGTCCTCGTACAGCGACAGCAGGGCGCGGCACTGCTCGATGGTGAAGCCGAACTCGCGCGACCGGCGCAGGAAGCGCAGCACCTCCAGCGTATGGGCGCAATAGTCGCGGTAGTTGTTGCCGCGCCGGTCCGGCCGGACCAGGCCGATCTCCTCATAATAGCGGATCGTCTTCGCCGGCAGGCCCGAATGCCGCGCCGCCTCGCCGATGTTCATCGCCGTGCTCTCTCCCTCGCCCCGCGCAGTGGATCAAATCGGGAGCCCGCTGCCAAGCGCCCGATGCGGCCGCCGGCAGGGGGCGAGGGGAGAACAAGCGTCGCGGCCGCCGGTTCCGTCCCGGCGGCGCGGAACCGGGGTCAGGGCTGCCCTTCGCCCTGCGCCACCAGCGGCTCGTGCTGCGCCATCGGGCTGTCGGGGCGCCGGGCCATCACCTTCTTCCGCGCCAGCGCCCAGCCGATGGCGAGGATGGCCGCGATCACCGGCAGCGACGCGACGGTGTAGGAGCCGACCGGGTAGTCCAGCGCCATCAGCACCACCACGCCGGCCAGGAACAGCAGCGTCAGCCAGGTGCTGGCCGGGGCCGCCGGCATGCGGAAGGTGATCGGCTGCGCCTCACCGCGCCGCACCGCCCGGCGCAGCATCAGCTGGCAGACCAGGATGAAGGCCCAGGTGCTGATGATGCCGAGCGAGGCGATGTTCAGCACGATCTCGAACACCTGCGACGGCACGACGTAGTTCAGCACCACGCCGATGCAGTAGATGCCGACGGTCACCAGGATGCCGCCATAGGGCACCTTGCGGGCGTTCATCCGGGCCACGAAGTCGGGCGCCGACCCGCCCATCGCCAGCGACCGCAGCACCCGGCCGGTGGAGTAGAGGCCGGAGTTGAGGCTGGAGAGCGCCGCGGTCAGCACCACGATGTTCATGATCGTGCCGATGCCCGGCACGCCCAGCGCGGTAAAGAAGGTGACGAACGGGCTCTCGCCGGACTTGTAGGCGGTCCAGGGCAGCAGCAGGACCAGGAGGGCGACCGAGCCGACATAGAACAGGGCGATGCGCCAGATCACGCTGTTGATCGCCCGCGGCAGGATTTTCCGCGCATCCTCGGTCTCGCCCGCGGCGGTGCCGATCAGCTCGATCCCGGCATAGGCGAAGACCACGCCCTGGACAATGACGATGGCGGGCAGCAGGCCGTGCGGGAAGATGCCGCCATTGGCCGAGACCAGCTGCAGGCCGGTGGCGTGCCCGCCCACCTCCATGCCGCTGCCGAGGACGACCACGCCGATCACCAGGAACAGCGCCAGCGCCGCGACCTTGATCAGCGAGAACCAGAACTCCATCTCGCCGAACCACTTCACGCCGATCAGGTTCATCACCGTGATCAGGCCGATGGCGATCAGCGCGAACAGCCATTGCGGGATGTCGGAGAACATCGACCAGTACTGCATGTACAGGGCCGCCGCGGTGGTATCGACGATGCCGGTCATCGCCCAGTTCAGGAAGAACATCCAGCCGGCGACGAAGGCGGCGCGCTCGCCCAGGAACTCCCGGGTGTAGGAGACGAAGCTGCCGGAGCTGGGTCGGTGCATCACCAGCTCGCCCAGCGCCCGCAGGATCAGGAAGGAGAAAAAGCCGCAGACCAGGTAGACCAGCGCCAGGGCCGGGCCGGCCAGCTGCAGCCGGCCGCCGGCGCCGAGGAACAGGCCGGTGCCGATGGCGCCGCCGATGGCGATCATCTGCACTTGCCGGGATCTCAGGCCCTTGTGGTAGCCCTGTTCGTGGGATTCGAGCCAGGCGCGCCGGTCGGCGGCGGAGGCTTGAGGGGCGGGGGACGACGAGTCGATCTGGGTCACTCTGATGTCCGCTCTTGTTCTTGGGCTTTGTTCGTGCCGCGGCTGTCCCGCGGGGGACGCGGACGCTAGGACGCAGCGGAAGCGGTTGTCAAAGTCCTCGCCGTGGACTCTGCCATGCGGCTCCGGAAGTCTTGGGATTCCTTGGGGTGTTCGTGACGAATTCTCAAACTTGTCTCGAAATCTCGGGACGCGAATCGGCGGCCGGATCATGCTCGATGCCGGCGCCGGGCGGCTCGCCGCCCTAGCGCCACAGCGCCCAGGCCTCCTCCTGGTAGCGCCTGATCGCGTCGCGCAGGGCGGCCGGGCTCGGCCCCTCGCGGAGGACGGCGCGCGAGACGAGCGGCAGCACTCGGCCACGCGCGGCGGGGAACCTGGCCGCCACATCGGCCATCGTCGCCCCCTGCGGCCCGATGCCGGGCGCCAGGATCAGGGACTGCGGCAGGCGGTCGACCAGGGATGCCGCGGCGGGATCGATCGTCGCGCCGACCACGGCGCCGAGCGGCCCGATGCCCGGCCCCCGGGCGGCGTTCCAGGCGCTGATGCCGTCGGCCAGGGCCTCGGCCACCGTGCGGCCGTCCGCGTGGCGGGCGGCCTGCAGCGCCCGGCCCTCCGGGTTCGAGGACCGGACCACGACGAACACGCCGGTCCCGGTCGCCGCGGCGCGGTCGAAGACCGGCCGCAGCGCGTCGAGGCCGAGATAGGGGCTGACGGTCAGGGCGTCGCCGCCGAAGCCGCTGCCGACGCCCAGCATGGCGTCGGCATAGCCAGCCATGGTTCCGGCCAGATCGCCGCGCTTGGCGTCGATCAGGCACAGCGCTCCGCGGGCCCGGATCTGCGCGGTCACGGCCGCCAGCTCGGCCATGCCGGCCGGGCCGAAGCGCTCGAAGAAGCCGGTTTGCGGCTTGATCACGGCCAGGAGGCCGTCCGCCGCCTCCAGCACCCGGCCGCAGAAGCGGCGCAGCCCGTCCGGGTCGTCGGCTAGGTCCCAGTGTCGCAGCAGCTCCGGCGACGGGTCGAGGCCGAGGCACAGCGGCGATCGGTGGATCGAGAGGTCGGCGAAACGTTCGGCGAAGCTGGCCATGGCTGCGGCTCCTGCTGGGAGAAAGGGACCCGGATGTGATCGGGCCTTGGCCTTTCCGCGTCCATCGACTATGCCGGTCGGGGATGTGAGCTGAGGTCACATGGTCAGGCGGCGGCTGCCATCGCTGAAGGCCCTGCAGGCCTTCGAGGCCTTCGCCCGCGCGGGCTCGATGGTGCGCGCGGCGGAGGAGCTGTGCGTCACCCACGGCGCCGTCAGCCGCCAGATCAAGGCGCTGGAGCGGCAGCTGGGCGCGACGCTGCTGGCCGGCCCGCGGCATGCGCTGGGCTTCACCCCGGCCGGGCGGGAGCTGGCGGCCTGCCTGGCCTCGGCCTTCGACCAGATCGCGGCCGGCCTGCCGGGGGCGGAGGCGGGGGAGGAGTTGGTGGTCTCCTCGCCCGGCACCTTCGCCATGAAATGGCTGATCCCGCGCCTCGCCGGCTTCATCGAGGCCAATCCCGGCCTGCAGGTGCGGATCATCGAGGATGGCGGGCCGGTCGAGTTCGGCCGCGGCGGCGTGCAGGCCGCGATCCGGCCGCATCGCGGCCCGGCGCCGCCCGGCATGGCCGCGACGCCCTTCCTGGCCCATGCCTTCGGCCCGGTGCTGTCGCCCGGCCTGTTCGACAAGGCCGGCGGCACGGCGGCGCAGGCGCTGCTGCTGCCGCGGCTGCACAGCGAGACCTTCGCCGAAGGCTGGGCCCGCTGGGCGGCGGATGCCGGCATCGACCTGCCGCGGCCGGCGGCCGAGCGGTCCTTCGAGCACAATTCCTACATGCTGGAGGCGGCGGCCGCCGGCCTCGGCATCGCGGTCACCGCTTGGGCCTTCGCCCAATCCGACATCGAGGTCGGGCGGCTGGTGGCGCCCTGGGGCTTCCGGCGCCTGCCCACCCGCTTCACCTTCCTGCGGCCGGCGCTCGCCGGCCACGCGGCGGCCGACCGGCTGGCAAGCTGGCTGGTGGCGGAGGGCCGCAAGGCCAAGCCGCCGCCGGCGCCGCTGGCCCCGCCCGCCTGAGGGCTAGCCGGGCCTGCCGATCGACTCCATGAGCCAGCCGCGGAAGCGGGCGACCTCGGGGCGGCGCCAGCGGGCGGGGGTGGAGACCAGCCAGTAGCCGAGGCCGGCGTCGATCGTGTCGGGAAAGGCGCGGACCAGCCGGCCGGATTGCAGCGCGTCCTCCACCAGCAGCGGCCAGGCCAGCCACACGCCGTGCCCGGCCAAAGCGGCCTCGACCGCCAGCGACGCGTCGGGGAAGCGCCGGCGCGGACGGGCGGCCAGGGCCGCAGGCCCACCGGCCGCCAGCCAGGCGTCCCAGCCGAACAGGCTCTGCTCGTCCTCGATCAGCGGCACCGCCCGCGCCGGGTCGGCCAGGGCGGTGGCGACCGACGGGGTGGCGACCGGGATCAGCGGCTGCGGCGCCACCAGCTCGGCCTTCAGCCCTGGCCAGCGGCCACGGCCGAAGCGGATGCCCAGGTCGATGTCCTCGCGGTCGAACTCGACGAGGCGACTGGTGGTGACCAGCCGCACCTCCAGCTCCGGGTGGCGGGCGGCCAGCCCGACCAGCCGCGGCACCAGCCATTTGGCGGCGAAGGCCAGGCCGCAGGTGACGGTCACCGTGCCGCGCTCCTGCGCCGTCGCCTCGGCCACCGCCTGGGCGATGCGCTGGAAGCCCTCGCTCAGCCCCGGCAGCAGGCGCCGCCCGGCCGCGGTCGGCACCAGCCCCGCCTCGCCGCGCTCGAACAGGCCCAGCCCCAGCTGCTGCTCCAGCCCGCGCAGCCGGTGGCTCACGGCACTCGGGGTCACGCCTAGCGCATCCGCGGCGCGGGAGAGGGAGCCGAGCCGGCCCACCGCCTCGGCTGCCTGCAGCGCGTTCAGGGAGGGTAGAGGCATGTTGAGGTTTCCTCAGGAGGGCTTGAGCACATCTCGCTTGGATCAACTGGCATCGCAACGAAATGATGGCTCCTGACCCTGAGAATGGTTCAAGGCCCATGACCATCATCCCCTTCCACCTGGTCGACGTCTTCGCCGGGGAGCCGCTGGCCGGCAACCCGCTGGCCGTGGTGCCCGATGCGGACAGGCTGGACGAGGCCCTGCTGCGCCGCATCGCGCGCGAGCTGAACCAGTCGGAGACCACCTTCCTCTTCGCCCCGGTCGCGCCCGGCGCCGCGTCCCGGCTGCGCTCCTTCACCCCGGCGGGGGCCGAGGTGTCGGGCGCCGGGCACAATGCGCTCGGCGCCTGGTGGTGGCTGGCGGAGACCGGGCGGCTCGGCCCGCTCGGCGACGGCCTGGCGCTGACGCAGGAGCTCGGCGGCCGGGTGCTGCCGGTGGCGGTCGAGGCCCGGGCCGGCCGGCTGCTCTCGATCGGCCTGACGCAGGGCGGGCCGCAGGCGCTGGCGGAGCATCCCGACCCCGCCGCGCTGGCGGCGGCGCTGGGTTTGCGCGGCGACGACCTGATGCCCGGCGCCCGCGTGATCTCGACCGGCGCGGCGCACCTCCTGGTCCAGGCCCGCGACCGCGCGGCGGTCGCCGCGGCCGGCCCGGATGCCGCCCGGCTGCTGGCGGAGCTGCGCCGGGCCGGGGCCCAGGGCTGCTACCTCTACAGCCTCGACCCGATCGAGCCCTCGGCGATCGCGCATGCCCGCTTCTTCAACCCCACCGTCGGGCTGTGGGAGGATCCGGCCACCGGCAGCGCCGCCGGCCCGCTGGCCTGGTATCTCGCCGAGCGTGGCTTGGCGCCGTCGACCGGCGAGGTCGCGATCGAGCAGGGCCACGCGCTCGGCCGGCCCAGCCGCCTTGCGGTGCGGCTGGTGGAAGGCCGGGTCGAGCTGAACGGCCGCTGCGTCACCGTCGCCGACGGTGCTTTCCGCCTCTGACATCCACTGAAAGGACAGGACATGATCGGAACCCGCATCTTCACCGGCTCGCCCTATGAGGACCGCGCCGGCTATGCCCGCGCCGTGGTGGCCGATGGCTGGGTCTTCGTCTCCGGCACCACCGGCTTCGACGCCAGGGACTTCTCCTTCCCCGAGGATGTCGAGACCCAGTGCGAGAACTGCTTCCGCAACATCGCCTGGGCGCTCGGCCAGGCCGGGGCGGGGCTGGAGCATCTGGTGCGGGTGGTGATCTACGTCACCAGCCAGGCGGAGTTCGAGCGCATCGTGCCGATCATCCGCCGCCATTGCGACGCGGCGCGGCCGGCCAACACCACGATCTTCGCCCAGCTGGTGCAGCCGCATATGCGGGTCGAGATCGAGGCGACGGCCCGGCTGCCGGTGGCTGCGGCGTCAGCCTGACGCGCCGGGCTGCCGCGCCCGCTTGAACAGCCGCTCGATCATCGCGGCGGTGTTCTCGGCGGAACAGCCGGCTGGCACGGCCTGTGGCAGAGAGAGTCGACCGAAGCGCCGGGAAGGGTCGACCATGCTGCTCCACATGTCGTTCAATGCCGCCGATCCGGAGGATGCGGCCCGGACGTTGGCGGCGATGCTGGCCGCCACGCCGGTGCGGGCGCCGACGCCGCCCTTCCCGGCCGGTTCCTGGTTCGTCTGCGCCGGCGACGCCCGCGGTTCCTATCTCGAGATCATCCCCTGGGGCCATGTGTTCCAGCCGGAGGCGCCGTTCAGCCTGGGCCGCGACCCGGCGATGCGGCCGCATGGCGGCGCCCATGTGCTGTGCGCCACGCCGCTGCCGGCGCCGTGGGTCCACGCCCTGGCGGCGCGCAAGGGCTGGCGCAGCGAGGTCGTCGACACCGGGCTGTTCCGCATCCTCAAGGTCTGGACCGGCGACGGCTTCCTGGTGGAGATGCTGCCGCCGGAATTCGCCGCCGACTACCGCGCCGTCTTCGATGCCCGGGGCCTGCCGGAGCTGGACGCCGTGCTGCGGCGGCTGGAGACGGCGCTTGCGGCGCAGCTTGCGGCGCGGGCTGGCGCGGCGGGGGCGGACCCGGCATAACAGGACCCCGGTCCTGGAAGCCGGCCCGCTGCCCAGGTCGAGGAGAGCCCGCCATCGATACGCCGCCCGAGATCCCGCCGCGCACCGCCCGCCTGGTCTTGGCCGCGCCGGATGGCCGTGTCCTCGGCATCCTGCCGCCGGTCGCCGTGGCGACGCCGTGGTGGCAGGAGGTCGAGCCTGTGGTGCGCGCGGTGCGCGACCGCTTCGGCGTCGACGTCACCATCCTGCGGCTCTTGGAGACGGAGCTCGACCGGCCGCATGGCGGGCAGGTGACCTATCTGGCGGAAACCGCGGGTCTCGCCGAGACCGCGGATCCGGCGCCCGTCGAGCCCTGGGGCGGCACGCTCGACGAGCAGCCGCTGCGGCTGCCCTATGCCCGGCCGGGCGGCCCGGCGGCCGACCTGGCCTGGGCCCGGCAGGTGCTGGAGGTGCGGGGCCTGCGCCCGGCGGGCGCGCCGGTGCAGGTCCGCAGCTGGAACCTGTCCAGCCTGTGGCGGATCCCGGTCGAGGGCCAGATGGCGTGGCTGAAGGCGGTGCCGCCCTTCTTCGCGCATGAGGGCCGGCTGCTCGAACGCCTGGCCGGCGGCCCGGTGCCGCGGCTGCTGGGGCAGGCGGAGGGCCGCGTGCTGCTGGCCGAGATCCCGGGCGAGGACCTGTACGAGGCCGACCGGCCGCTGCTGCTGCGGATGGTCGGGCTGCTGGCGGGACTGCAGCGCGGCTGGCAGGGCCGGGCGGCGGAGCTGCTGGCGCTCGGCCTGCCGGACTGGCGCGCCCCGGCGCTGGCGGCGGCGATCGCCGCGGTGGTGGAGAAGGCGTCCGACCCGCTGCCCGCCGCCGACCGGGCCGTCCTGGCCGGTTTCGTGAGCGGCCTGCCGCGCCGCTTCGCCGACATCGCCGCCTGCGGGCTGGACGACACGCTGGTGCATGGCGACTTCCACCCCGGCAATCTCCGTGGCGACGGCGACACGCTCACGCTGCTGGACTGGGGCGACAGCGGCGTCGGCCATCCGCTGCTCGACCAGCCGGCCTTCCTGACCCGGGTGCCGGCGGACGCGGTGGATCCGCTCCAGCGGCATTGGCAGGGCCTCTGGCGGGCGGCCGTGCCGGGATCGGACCCGGACCGGGCCGCGGCGCTGCTGGCGCCGGTCGCCGCCGCCCGCCAGGCGGTGATCTACCAGGGCTTCCTCGACCGCATCGAGCCGGCCGAGAGGGTCTATCACCGCCCCGACCCGGCCGAATGGTTGGCCCGGACGGTGGCGATCCTGGCTGGATAGATAACCTTCATCGTCATTGCGAGGCGGCGAAGCCGACGAAGCAATCCATCGGCCCGCAAGGGCGGCTGCATGGATTGCTTCGCTGCGCTCGCAATGACGGCTTTTCCGGCGTAATCCCGTCACCCCCGCGGGGCGTGCTTGTTCAGGATGCGCTGCAAAGTGCGGCGGTGCATCTTCAGCCGGCGCGCCGTCTCCGACACGTTGCGATCGCACTGCTCGAACACGCGCTGGATGTGCTCCCACCGCACCCGGTCGGCCGACATCGGGTTCTCCGGCGGCGGCGGCAGCTTCTCGTCGGGGTTCAGGAGCGCCGCCTCGATCTGGTCGGCATCGGTCGGCTTGGCCAGGTAGTCGACGGCGCCGGCCTTCACCGCGGCCACCGCGGTGGCGATGTTGCCGTAGCCGGTCAGCATGATCACCCGGCTGTCCGGCCGTGCCTCATGCAGCACCGGCACGATGTCCAGGCCGTTGCCGTCGCCCAGCCGCAGGTCCAGCACCGCGAAGGCGGGGGCGACGCGGCGGGCCAGGTCGATGCCGGTGGCCAGGCCGTCGGCGGTCACCACCTCGAAGCCCCGTTTCTCCATGGCGCGGGCCAGGCGGGTGCGGAAGGCGATGTCGTCATCGACGATCAAGAGGCTCTTGGCCGCGTCGCGCGCCGGCAGCGGCGCCGGCTGTTCGGGGGTGAGGGTGGCGGGAGAGATGGTCATGCCCAGGTCCTTTCTTTCCTCTCAAATTTGTGTCGCGGCCACGCAACTGCAATGACCGCGCCCCCTTGCAGGCCATTCGAGAAGGACAATTGGGCCCCGCTGTGCTCGAGCAGCGTGGCCGCGATGAAGATGCCGAGCCCCATATGGTCGCTGTCCTCGCCGCGGCCGGAGACATAGGGTTCGCCGAGCCGGCCCAGCAGGGCCAGCGGGAAGCCGGGGCCGTCATCGGTGATCTTCAGCACCACGGTCTTCGGTCCATATTCGGCGCTGATCTCGACCCGGTTTCGCGCGAATTGCAGCGCGTTCTGGATCAGGTTGCCCAGGCCGTGGATCAGCTCCGGCGTCCGCCGCAGCATCAGCGGCTGGCCCGGCGGCCCGTCGGCGGCGGTGATGAACAGGCGGCGATTCTCGCTGTGCAGGTAGCTTTCGGCCGCGGCCCCGGCCAGCGCCGGCAGGGTCATCAGCCGGAACGGGTCGCCGTCATCCGGCTCCGGCCGCCGCGCCAGCTCGGTCAGGATGTCGCGGCAGCGGCCGACCTCCTGCTCCAACAGGGCGATGTCCTCGGCCATCGGGCTGTCGGCCGGCACGTCGCGCCGCATCTCGCGCGCGATCAGGGTGATGGTGCCCAGCGGCGTGCCCAGCTGGTGCGCCGCCGCCGCGGCCAGGCCGCCCAGCAGCGAGATGCGCTGCTCACGCTCCAGCGCCAGCTGGGTGGCGCCCAGCGCATCCGACACCTGGCGGGAATCGGCCGCCACCTGCCAGACATAGTTGGAGATGAACAGGATGGCGATCGCCATCGCCAGCCCGACGCCGAGATGGTAGGGCGACCCGCTGGAGGGCATGCCGCCCGGCAGCGGATAGTGCCAGAAGGCCAAGAGGCCGATGCCGGCCAGGGCCAGGCCGGTCAGCGTCACCGTGCTGCGGTAGCTCAGGAGGGTGGCCGACACCGTCAGCGGCGCCAGCAGCAGCACCACGAAGGGGTTCAGCAGGCCGCCGGTCAGGAACAGCAGCGCCACCAGCTGGCACATGTCGTAGCCGAGATAGAGGGCGGCATCCCGCTCCACCAGCCGCAGCCGCCACTTGCCCTGGACCACGGCGGCGACGTTCAGCGCCACCGAGATGCCGACGATCGCCAACGCCGGCCACAGCGGCAGGGCGTAGTCCATCCAGTAATGCACGAACAGGATCGAGACGGCCTGGCCGGCGACGGCGACCCAGCGGATCTTGATCAGGGTGATCTGGCTGATCCGCGCCCTCATCCGCCGGCCGGGCACCGCCTCCGGCGCGTCCAGCGGCCGCCGCAACTCGGCCGGCCCAGCCTCCGCCGCCGGGTCGATGCCCGCCCCCTGGTCATTCTCAGCCTGTCCGTCCATTCTCGCTCCATGCTCTCCGACGGCGTCATCATAGCGGAGCGCCTGTCCAAGCGCTTCCATCCCGGCGCCGCGCCCGCGGTCGACGGCATCTCCTTCGTCGTGCCGCGCGGCTCGACCGTCGCGCTCCTGGGCGGCAACGGCGCCGGCAAGACCACCACGATCTCGATGCTGCTGGGCCTGCTGCTGCCGTCGGATGGCCGCATCACCGTGCTGGGGCACGATATGGCCCGTGACCGCTGGGCCGTCCTGCCCCGGATGAACTTCTCCAGCCCCTATGTCGATCTGCCGCACCGGCTGACGGTGCGCGAGAACCTGGCGGTCTATGCCCGGCTCTACGGCGTGCGCGACCGCCGCCGCCGCATCGCCGAGCTGGCGGAGATGCTGGACCTGACCGGGTTCATTGACCGGCCGTCCGGTAAATTGTCCGCCGGGCAGAAGACCCGGGTGGCGCTGGCCAAGGCGCTGGTCAACGCGCCGGAGCTGCTGCTGCTCGACGAACCGACCGCCTCGCTCGACCCCGACACCGGCGACTGGGTGCGCGGCATGCTGGAGCGCTACCAAGCCGAGCGCGGGGCCACCATCCTGCTGGCCAGCCACAACATGGACGAGGTCGAGCGGCTGAGCGACCAGGTGCTGATGCTGAAGGCCGGCAAGATCGTCGACCAGGGCTCGCCCGACCACCTGATCGCCAAATACGGCCGCACCGACCTGGAGGAGGTGTTCCTCGACATCGCCCGCAGCCGCGGCGCGCTGGGCCAGGCGGCGCAATGAGGCCGGCGCAATGAGCGGAACCCCCGCCTCTCCGACCGCCCTGCGCGGCTCCGCCACCGGCCGCATCCTGGCGGTGATGCTGCGCCACCTCTACATCCTGCGCGGCTCGATGCCGCGGCTGGTCGAGCTGGCCTACTGGCCGACGGTGCAGATGGTGGTCTGGGGCCTGATCACCGAGAGCCTGGCGCCGGCGATGAACTGGCAGGCCCAGGCCGCCGGGGTGCTGATCTCCGCGGTGCTGCTGTGGGACCTGCTGTTCCGGGCCCAGCTCGGCATGTCGATCTCCTTCCTCGAGGAGATGTGGAGCCGCAATCTCGGCCATCTCTTCGTCAGCCCGCTCCGGCCCTGGGAATGGGTGGCATCGCTGATGGCGATGAGCCTGATCCGCACCCTGGCCGGGGTGGTGCCGGCGGCGCTGCTGGCGATCCTGCTGTACCACTGGAACATCTTCTCGCTCGGCCTGCCGCTCCTGGCCTTCTTCGTCAACCTGATCGTCACCGGCTGGGCGGTGGCGCTGGTGGTGCTGGCGCTGATCCTGCGCTACGGCATGGGGGCGGAGGGGTTGGCCTGGGCGATCGTCTTCGCCATCTCGCCGATCAGCGCCATCTACTACCCGGTGTCGGTGCTGCCGGGCTGGCTGCAATGGGTGGCCTATGCGCTGCCGCCGGCCCATGTGTTCGAGGGCATGCGCGGCCTGCTGCACGGGCAGGGCTTCGCCATGGGGCATTTCCTGGCTGCCGTCGGCCTCAACGTCGTCTGGCTCGCCTTCGGCTGCGCCGCGTTCCTCCAGGGCTTCCGCACCGCCCGGGATCGCGGCTCTTTGTTGCAGCAGGGGGAATAGGGGCGCCGGTCAGGCCTGCTCGACCGGGAGGATGAAGGTATAGCCGACGCCGCGCTCGGTCTGGATCAGTCGGGGCGCGCCCGGGGCGGATTCCAGCTTGCGCCGCAGCCGCAGGATCTGGACGTCGATGCTGCGGTCGTAGACATCCTCATGCACCCGCGTCGCCTGCAGCAGGTGCTCGCGCGACAGCGGGCGCTGCGGCGCGTCGAGGAAGGCGACCAGCAGGGCGTACTCGCCCTTGGTCAGGGCCACCGCGCGGCCCTCGGGGTCGGCCAGGCGCCGCAGGCGGCGGTCGAGCTGCCAGCCGCCGAACCGGCTGCGCCCGCGCCGGGGCTCCGGCTGGGCCAGGCCATGGCCGCGGCGCCGCAGCACCGCCCGCACCCGGGCCAGCAGCTCGCGCGTGCCGAACGGCCGGGCGACATAGTCGTCGGCGCCGAGCTCCAGGCCGATGACGCGGTCGGCCTCGTCGCTGCGCTGGCTGCCGGTGATGATGACCGGCGCGTCCGACCGCGACTGGATCTCGCGCAGCAGGTCCAGCCCGCCCGCCAGATCCTGGTCCAGGTCGAGGATCACCAGGTTCGGCGCGTCGGCCGCGATCTGGCTGACCACGCCCTGCCGCCCGGAGACCGGGACGACGCGCATGCTGTGCTGCTCGAAGAAGGCGGCCACCATCTGCTTCATCGCCGGGTCGTCGCCGACCATCAGGATGCGTGCCGGCCGGGCGCCGCCCTGGCCGACGACGGCCGGGCGCCACGGCGTCCGCTGCGCCGCCACCGGCGGGGCGGGGCGGGGCTGCAGC
>NZ_NHON01000018.1 GCF_002195995.1 Inquilinus limosus | reverse complement strand
CGCCAGCGGCACATGCGTCGCCAGCATCACCAGCCCGCCGGCGGCCAGCGGCACATGCGTCGCCAGCATCACCAGCCCGCCGGCGGCGCGGTGCCGGGCGATGCGCCCCTCGTCCAGCAGCCACAGCGCCGCCGCCTGGCCCTGGCGCGGCTGGAGCTCGGCCGGGCGGCGCTGTGGCTGCTGGACGAGCCGACGCTCGGCCTCGACACCGCCTCGGTGGCGCGGCTGGAGGGGCGCATCGCCCGGCACCGCGCCGCCGGCGGGCTGGTGATGCTGGCGACGCATGTGCCGCTGGCGCTCGATGGTGCCCGTGGCCTGGCGCTGCAGGATTACGCGGCGGAGGAGCTGCCGCTGTGAGCGCCTTCCTCGCCCTGCTGTCGCGCGACCTGCGCCTGGCCCTGCGCTCGGGCGGCGATGTCGCCGCGGTGCTGGCCTTCTTCGTCATCACCGTGGTGCTGTTCCCGCTCGGCGTGGGGCCGGAACTGGCGCTGCTCGGCCGGATCGCCGCCGGCGTGGTCTGGGTCGCGGCGCTGCTGGCGACCCTGCTGGCGCTCGACCGCCTGTTCGCCCAGGACTATGAGGACGGGTCGCTCGACCTCCTGATGCTGTCGCCGCTGCCGCTGGAGGCCGCGGTGCTGGCCAAGGCGCTGGCGCATTGGCTGCTGACCGGCCTGCCGCTGATCCTGCTGTCGCCGCTGATGGCGGCGATGCTGGGGCTTCAGGCGGCGTCCTGGCCGGTGCTGGCGCTGTCGCTGCTGCTCGGCACGCCCTGCCTCAGCCTGATCGGCGCGGTCGGCTCGGCCCTGACCCTCGGCGCCCGGCGCGGCGGGGCGCTGCTGGCGCTCCTGATCCTGCCGCTCTTCGTGCCGGTGCTGATCTTCGGCGCCGCGGCGGTGGAGGCGGTGGCCACTGGCCTGACCGCCCGGCCGCACCTGCTGCTGCTCGGTGGCTGCCTCGCCGCCGCTTTGCCCCTGGCCCCGATCGCGGCGGCGGCGGCGTTGCGCCAGGCGCAGTCTTAGGCCGTTTCGGGCGCTGGGAGGTCTGACGCGTCGCGATCCGGGTCTTTGCGAGGCACATACTCAGTCACGAAGCCCTCGGTCCAACCCGTCCGGCCGAGTGTGACCTCGTGGATCTGGAAGCCTTCGGGATAGTCGATGAATCCCGGCTTTCCGCGCAGCCGGGCGATCGCGGCCTCGGCCTCCCCGACGGTCGCATAGGCGCCGATATGCAGCTCCGTGTCCTCGCGGTGGTCGTACTCGCGCACGAACCAGAGATCGTAGATGACCGTCATCGCCGCGTATCCCGGAGGCCTCGACGTCCGAACTATGGACAGGCCGGGCGAGAGCGGCAATGCGCACGAAGGAGTCGTCTCGGCCCTTCGTCCGGGGTGACGCGGGGGCCGGGCTCGCGTAATGCTGTGGGAAAAGGAACCCGGCCGATGCTTCTCGTCCCCACCACCGTCGGTCCCAGCCGGATCCAAGGGCTGGGCCTGCTCGCCGCCGAACCGATCGCCGCCGGCACCGAGGTCTGGCGCTGGCATTCGGTGTTCGACGTCTTCGTGCCCGACGCCCAGCTCGCCGGCCTGCCCGAGACCGGGCGCGACTTCCTCGAGCGCTACGCCTATCCGGCGCCGGAGCTGCCGGGCGGACTGTCGCTGAACCTCGACGACGCCCGCTTCATGAACCACAGCGACGACCCGACGCTGGAGACGGTGGGCGAGGTCTGCGTCGCCCGGCGCGACATCGCGGCGGGGGAGGAGCTGACCTGCGACTACGGCGCCTTCCACCCGGAGCTGCGCGACGCCATCCACGCCTCGGGCGCGGCCGCCGGCGGCCCGGCGGGGCGCGGCAATTGAGCCGCCGACACGCGCCCCGGCTTTGTCTATCCTGAGACCAACGACCGCCACGCCACGCCCATGCATCGCTTCGCCAACCCGGCCCGCTTCCTGCGCCTGAGCGCCGCCCTGCGGCCCTGGGCCCTCGGCGTCGCCCTGCTGACGCTCGGCGCCGGGCTGTGGTTCGCCCTGTTCGATTCGCCGCCGGACTACCAGCAGGGCGAGACGGTGCGGATCATGTACATCCACGTGCCCGCGGCCTGGATGGCGATGATGGTCTACACCACCATGGCCGTGGCCTCGGCCGTCGGCCTGGTGTGGAAGCACCCGGTGGCCGAGCTCTACACCAAGGCCGCGGCGCCGCTCGGCGCCGGCTTCACCGCCCTGTGCCTCTTGTCCGGCTCGCTCTGGGGCCAGCCGATGTGGGGCACCTGGTGGGTATGGGATGCGCGGCTGACCAGCGTGCTGATCCTGTTCTTCATCTATCTCGGCTACATCGTGCTGGTCTCCGCCTTCGACGACCCGCAGCGTGGCCTCAAGGCCGGCGCGGTGCTGACCCTGGTCGGCGCCGTCAACCTGCCGATCATCAAGTTCTCGGTCGATTGGTGGAACACGCTGCACCAGCCAGCCTCGGTGATGAAGCTGGGCGGCTCCACCCTGGACTCCTCGATGCTGGTGCCGCTGCTGCTGATGGCGGTGGCCTTCACCGCGCTGTTCGCCTGGCTGGTGCTGCTGCGCACCGAGACCGAGATCGCCGAGCGCCGCATCCGCGCCCTGCGCCTGGCCACCGCCATGGCGGCGCGCCGGGGCGAGACCCCCGGACTGGAGCAGCCGGCCGCATGACCAGCGTGACCGAGTTCCTCGCGATGGGCGGTTACGCGCCCTATGTCTGGACCGCCTATGGCGCCGCTTTGGTGGTGCTGGTCGGGCTGACCGTCGCCACCCTGGCGCGGCGGCGCAGCAGCCGGCGCAGCCTGGAGGCGCTGGAGCAGCTGCGCGGCCGCGGGAGACGGGCATGACCCGCAAGCGCCGCCGCCTGATGCTGCTGGGCCTCGCCGCCCTCGGCCTCGGCACCGCCTCGGCTCTGGCGCTGAGCGCCTTCCAGGACAATCTGCTGTTCTTCTACAGCCCGACCGAGCTGCATGACGGCAAGGTGGCGGAGGGCCAGCGCTTCCGCCTCGGCGGGCTGGTGGTCGACGGCTCGCTGCAGCGCCTCCCGGACGGGCAGACCATCACCTTCACCGTCACCGACACCGCCTTCGATGTGCCGGTGCGCTATGCCGGCATCGTCCCCGACCTGTTCCGCGAGGGCCAGGGCGTGGTGGCGCATGGCCGGGTCGCGGCCGACGGCACCTTCGTCGCCGACGAGCTCCTGGCCAAGCACGACGAGAAATACATGCCGCCCGAAGTCGCCAAGGCCCTCCAGGATGCCGGCCATCCCGGCGCGCCCGGCGCCGCCGGCAAGCCCGCCCTCCCGACCGGCACGGTGGCCGCGCAATGATCCCCGAGCTCGGCCATTACGCCCTGGTGCTGGCGCTGATCCTGGCCCTGGTGCAGTCGACCCTGCCGCTGTGGGGCGCCGCCCGCCGCCATCCCGGGCTGATGGCGATCGCCGAGCCGGCGGCGACGCTGCAGCTCGCCGCCATCGGCATCGCCTTCGCGGCGCTGACCTGGGCCTATGTCGTCTCCGATTTCTCGGTGGCGCTGGTGGCGAACAACAGCCTGTCCACCAAGCCGATGCTGTACAAGGTCACCGGCGTCTGGGGGAACCATGAGGGCTCGATGCTGCTCTGGGTCCTCATCTTGGCGCTGTTCGGCGCCGCGGTGGCGCTGTTCGGCGGCAACCTGCCGGCGACGCTGAAGGCCCGGGTGCTGGCGGTGCAGGGCATGATCGGCGTCGGCTTCCTGGCCTTCATCATCCTGACCTCGAACCCGTTCCTGCGGTTCGACCCGGCGCCGATCGACGGCCGGGACATGAACCCGTTGCTGCAGGATCCCGGCCTGGCCTTCCACCCGCCCTTCCTCTATCTCGGCTATGTCGGCTTCTCGATGGCCTTCTCCTTCGCCGTCGCGGCGTTGATCGAGGGCCGGGTCGACCCCGCCTGGGCGCGCTGGGTGCGGCCCTGGACCCTGGCGGCCTGGTCGTTCCTGACCGTCGGCATCGCGCTCGGCTCCTACTGGGCCTATTACGAGCTGGGCTGGGGCGGCTGGTGGTTCTGGGACCCGGTCGAGAATGCCTCGCTGATGCCCTGGCTGTCCGGCACCGCGCTCCTGCACTCCGCCCTGGTGGTGGAGAAGCGTGACGCGCTGAAGAGCTGGACCGTCCTGCTCGCCATCCTCACCTTCGGCCTCAGCCTGGTCGGCACCTTCCTGGTGCGGTCCGGCATCATCACCTCGGTGCACGCCTTCGCGGTGGATCCGGAGCGCGGGGTGTTCATCCTGCTGCTGCTGGCGATCACCGTCGGCGGCGCCTTCACCCTCTACGCCCTGCGCGCGCCGCGGCTGAAGCTGGGCGGCGTCTTCGCCCCGATCAGCCGGGAAGGGGCGCTGGTGCTGAACAACCTCCTGATCTGCACCGCCACGCTGACCGTGTTCTTCGGCACGCTCTATCCGCTGCTCGACAAGACCGTGTCGGTCGGCAAGCCCTACTACCAGCTCACCTTCGTGCCGCTGATGACGCCGGTGGTGGTGGCGATGGTGGTGGCGCCGCTGATGGCCTGGAAGCGCGGCGACCTATCGGGCGTGCTCGGCCGGCTGAAATTCGCCGCCGCCGGCGCCGTGATCGTCGCCCTGGCGGCGCTGTGGCTGCAGGGCGGCGGGCCGGTGCTGGCGCTGCTCGGCATCGCCTTCGGCGCCTGGGTGGTGCTCGGCGCCGCCACCGAGATCGCGGAGCGGGTGCGCCTGTTCCGGATCCCGCTGCGCGACAGCCTGTCCCGCGCGGTCGGCCTGCCGCGCAGCGCCTGGGGCACCGCCTTCGCCCATGCCGGGCTCGGCATCGCGCTCCTGGGCATGATCGGCTCCAGCTACTGGTCGACCGAGCGGCTGGTGCTGGCGAAGCCGGGCGACCGTATCGACCTTGCCGCCGGCTACGCGGTCGAGTTCGACGGCGTGACGGCGCAGCAGGGGCCGAACTACCAGACCAGCCTGGGCGACCTGAGGCTGCTGCATGACGGCGCCTTCGTCACCGACATGGCGCCCGAGAAGCGCTTCTACCCGGTGGCGCAGATGCCGACCAGCGAGGTGGCGATCCACACCACCCTGGCCGGCGACGTCTATGTCGCCCTGGGCGAGCCGCAGGCGGATGGCCGCTGGAGCCTGCGCCTCTACCACCACCCGCTGGTGCCGTGGATCTGGGGCGGCGCCCTGGTCATGGCCTTCGGCGGCGCCCTGTCGCTCAGCGACCGTCGGCTGCGGGTCGGCGCGCCGCGGCGGGCGGCGGCGCCGGCCGCGAGCCAGCCGGCCTGAGGATCGCGGAAGACCATCGATGCGCCGTCTCCTGTTCCTCCTGCCGCTGCTGCTGCTCGTTGGCCTCGCCGTCGGGGTCGGCACCAAGCTCCTGTCCGGCAGCGACCCGCAGGCCTTGCCCTCGGCCCTGATCGACAAGCCGCTGCCGGCCTTCGACCTGGCGGCGCTGCCGGGCCGGTCCGACGGGCTGTCGACCGGTGATTTCGGCAGCCGGCCGATGCTGCTGAACGTCTTCGCCAGCTGGTGCGTGCCGTGCCTGGCCGAGCATCCGGTGATCACCAAGCTCGGCCGCGAGGACGGCATCCCGGTGGTGGCCATCAACTACAAGGACAAGCCGGAGGACGCGCTGGCCTGGCTGAAGCGCAACGGCGATCCGTATCGCCGGATCGGCGCCGATGTCGAGGGCCGCACCGCGATCGACCTCGGCGTCTACGGCGTGCCGGAGACCTTCGTGATCGACAAGGCCGGCCGCATCCGCTACCGCCACCCCGGCCCGCTGACCCCCGACATCGTCGACCGCGAGATCCGGCCGCTGCTGGCGGAGCTGGCGAAGTGACCGGTTTTTCCTCCAGCAGAGCTGCTCTTTCTTGTCCCTCCCCCCGCGGGAGGGGGGTAGGGGGGACTCGGTGGGGGCAAGCGGTTCGGCTGGCGGTGACGGCCGTGTTCCTCGCTCTGGCTTTTGCCACCCCTGCCGGCGCGATCGAGCCGCAGGAGCAGCTGGCCGACCCGGCGCTGGAGGCGCGGGCGCGGGAGCTGGGGCAGGAGCTGCGCTGCCTGGTCTGCCAGAACCAGTCGATCGACGATTCCAACGCCGATCTGGCGCGCGACCTGCGCACCATCGTGCGCGAGCGGCTGAAGGCCGGCGACAGCAACGCCCAGGTGCTGGACTTCGTCACCGCCCGCTACGGCGACTATGTGCTGCTGCGGCCGCCGCTGCGGGCCGGCACGCTGGCGCTGTGGTTCGGCCCGGTGGTGCTGCTGTTCGCCGCCATCGCCCTGCTGATCCTGCGCCGCCGCCGGCGCCCGGCCGAGGCGCAGCCGCTGTCGGCGGAGGAGAGCCAGCGCCTGGCCCGGCTGATCGATGAGGAGCCTGCCCCGTGACCGGCTGGGTCTTCTGGGTCGTCGCCGCGCTGATGACCGCGGGCGCCGTCGCCCTGCTGCTGCGCCGGCTGTTCGCCACCAGCGCGCCGGGGTCGGCGGACTCCGACGCCGCGATCTACCGCGACCAGCTGAAGGAGCTGGAGCGCGAGCGTGCCGCCGGCGAGATCGGCGCCGCCGAGGCCGAGGCGGCCAAGGCGGAGATCGGCCGCCGCCTGCTGGCCGCCGCCGGCCAGGCGCAGCCGGCGGTCGCCGCTCCGGCCCTGCCGCCGCGCCGCGTGGCGTTCGGCCTGGCCGTGCTGCTGCCGGTGGCGGCGCTGGCGATCTATCTTGCCGAGGGCACCCCGAACCTGCCGTCGCAGCCCTTCGCCAGCCGCGACCCGGGCGAGCGCCAGGCGGTCCAGACGGCGATGACCGAGGCGCTGGCCCTGGAGCAGCGCATGGCCGCGAACCCGCAGGACCGCGCCGGCTGGGTCGAGCTCGGCCGGCGCTGGAGCCAACTGGGGGAGAGCGCGAAGGCGGCCGACGCCTATGGCCGCGCCATCGGTCTATCGGGAGGCGGACTGGATGGAACCGATCCGGAGCTGATCAGCCTCTACGGCATGGCCTTGGTCGGCGCCAATGGCGGCACCGTCACCGAGACCGCCCGCGCCGCCTTCCAGCAGGTGCTGTCGCTGCGCCCCAACGACATCCGCGCCCGCTACATCCTGGGGGTGGGCAACGCCCAGGCCGGTGACGACCGGGCGGCGCTGGAGTTGTGGCAAGGCGTCGTGCGGGATTCGCCGGCCGATGCACCATGGCTGCCGGAGCTCCGGCAGCGCCTGACCGAAATGGCGCAGCGCCTTGGCCTCGACCCGAAGACCGTGATCCCGGAACCGCAGCCGGCAGCCCGGCCGGCGACCGGCGCGGCCGGCGCCATCGCCTCGCTGTCGCCGGACGAGCAGGAGAAGGCGATCCGCGGCATGGTCGACGGGCTGGCGGCCCGGCTGCAGCAGTCGCCGGACGACCTGGAGGGCTGGGTCCGACTGGCCCGCGCCCGCGGCGTGCTGGGCGAGGCCGATGCCGCCGCCGACGCCTATGCCAAGGCCGCGGCGCTGGCGCCGGACAACAACGACCTGCTGCGCGCCTATGCCGATGCCCTGCTGAACGCGGGGCGGGGCGAGGATGTGCCGCCGGTGCTGGAGACCGGGCTGCGCCGCATCCTGGCGTCCAACCCGAACGACCTGCAGGCCCTGTGGTTCCTCGGCGTCGCCGCGCAGAAGGCGGGCCAGCCGGAGGAGGCGCGGCGCCTGTGGGGCCGGATGCGCGACCAGTTCCAGGAGGGCAGCGCCGAGCGCCGGGCGATCGAAGGCCGCATGTCCCAGCTGCCAGCCCCTGGCGCCGGATGACCGTGGCCCGACTGAATCCGCAACAATGCAAATGAAAACCGGCCCTGGACTTTCGCTCTCGCGGCTTCGGCGGCGCGCCGTCGGGCCGCGGTTGACCGGAGCCGGGAAACAATGCTTGTTTCGACTGCAACAAGAACTCGGGTGAGGCTTTTCCATCGTGGTCTCTGTTGCTGACGCCGCGGCCCCTGCGGGGGCGATCGTCGTCGAGGACATGCACAAGCGGTTCGGCAAGCTCGAAGTGCTGAAGGGCGTGTCGCTGAAGGCCCAGCAGGGCGACGTCATCTCGATCATCGGCTCCTCCGGCTCGGGCAAGAGCACGCTGCTCCGCTGCATCAACCTGCTCGAGATCCCCAATGACGGCCGCGTCTGGGTCAACCGCGAGCTGATCCGGATGCGCAAGCTGCGCTCCGGCGAGGCCGAGCCCGAGGACAGCAAGCAGGTCGACCGTATCCGCGCCCAGCTCGGCATGGTGTTCCAGAGCTTCAACCTGTGGTCGCATATGACCGTGCTCGAGAACGTGGTCGAGGCGCCGATCCATGTGCAGAAGGTGCCGCGCAAGGAGGCGACGGAGCGCGCCCTGGCGCTGCTGGCCAAGGTCGGCATCGCCGACAAGCGCGACCACTATCCCAGCCACCTGTCGGGCGGCCAGCAGCAGCGCGCCGCGATCGCGCGGGCGCTGGCGATGCAGCCCAAGGTGATGCTGTTCGACGAGCCGACCTCGGCGCTCGACCCCGAGCTGGTCGGCGAGGTGCTGCGGGTGATCCGCCAGCTGGCGGAGGAGGGCAACACCATGCTGCTCGTCACCCATGAGATGCGCTTCGCCCGAGAGGTGTCGAGCAAGGTCATCTTCCTGCACCAGGGCCGGACCGAGGAGGAGGGGACGCCCGCCGAGGTGTTCGACAACCCCCGCTCCGAGCGGATCCGGCAATTCCTCGCGGCACAGCATTGATGGGGGCCGCTTCGCCGCGCCGCTTGACCTCGGCCGGCGGTTTCGCGGAAATCGACCCATCCAACCCGGGGCCGCAGGGCCCCAGATCCGAACGGGAGACTTCATGATGAAGAGCTGGTTGTCGTTGGCCGCCGCCGCGGTCTTCGTGCTGGCCGCCGGCACCGCCTCGGCCCAGGACACGCTGAAGATCGGCACCGAGGGCGCCTACCCGCCGTACAACGCGACCGACGCCTCGGGCAAGCTGGTCGGCTTCGAGATCGACCTCGCCAACGCGCTGTGCGAGCGCGTCCAGATGAAGTGCGAGATCGTGCAGCAGGATTGGGACGGCATGATCCCCGCCCTGCTGAACAAGCGCTTCGACGGCATCATGGCCGGCATGTCGGTCACCGAGGAGCGGCTGAAGCAGATCGCCTTCTCCAAGCCCTACAGCACCACCCCGGCCTGGTTCGTCGGCGCCAAGGACGGCCTACTCAAGGACGCCAAGACGCTGGACGACATCAAGGCCGCGCTCAAGGGCAAGTCGGTCGGCGTGCAGCGCTCGACCATCCACCAGAATTTCCTGGAGCAGAAGATCCCGGACATCGACGTCCGGCTCTACGACACCCAGGACGACCTCAACCTCGACCTGCAGAACGGCCGCATCGACGCCGGCCTGGCCGACAGCCTGGGCTGGAAGGACTTCCTGGCCAGCGACGCCGGCAAGGGCTTCACCCATTTCGGCCCGGGCCTGACCGGCAAGGACGACCCGATCTTCGGCCTCGGCGTCGGCATCGGCCTGCGCAAGGAGGATACGGCGCTGAAGGACAAGCTGGACAAGGCGCTGGACGCGATGAACGCCGACGGCTCGCTGGCGAAGCTGTCGGTGAAGTGGTTCGGCTTCGACACGTCGATCAAGTAAGGCGAGGATCAAGCCGGCAGGGCAGGGCCGGGGCCGGCGATGCGGTGCCGGTCCCCGGCCCCAACCGGGACCGCAGGTCCCAACGGGAGAGGTTCATGAACAAGATCTGGTTGTCCCTGGTCGGGGCGGCGGCGCTGGCGCTGGGGACCGGTGCTGCAGCCGCCGATACGGTGCGCATCTGCATGGAAGGCGCTTACCCGCCCTTCAACAACACCGATTCCACCGGCAAGATCGTCGGCTTCGAGGTCGATGTCGCCAACGCCCTGTGCAAGCAGGCCGGCCTGACCTGCGAGGTCGTGCAGCAGGATTGGGACGGTTTCATCCCGGCGCTGCTGAACAAGCGCTGCGGCGCCCTGATGGACGGCATGTCGATCACCGAGGAGCGGCTGAAGCAGATCGCCTTCTCGGTGCCCTACACCGACACGCCGGCCTGGTTCGTCGGCGCCAAGGACGGCATCCTGAAGGACGCCAAGACCCTGGCCGACCTCCATGCCGCGCTGAAGGGCAAGACCATCGGCGTGCAGCGCTCGACCACCCACCAGAACTTCCTCGAGGCCGAGTTCAAGGACGCGAACATCAAGCTCTACGACACGGTCGACGAGCTCAATTTCGACCTGGTCAACGGCCGCATCGACGCCGGGCTGGGCGACAGCACGTCCTGGGATTCGTTCCTGAAGAGCGACAACGGCAAGAACTTCGTCCATTACGGCCCGACCCTGACCGGCAGGGACAACCCGCTGTTCGGCCAGGGCATCGGCATCGGCCTGCGCCAGGAGGACAAGGAGCTGAAGGCCAAGTTCGACAAGGCGATCGACTCCATGAAGGCCGACGGGTCGCTCTCCAAGCTGGCATTGCAGTGGTTCGGCTACGATCCGCTGGCTCCCGGCAAGTAAGAAGGCTGCGGGCGGCCTGACCGGCCGCCCCTCCCCATTCAGGCAGCGCGGCAAGGATGCAAGGACTGATCGATTCGCTGTCCCACTGGGCGCAGCTCTTCTCCTGGGGCGACCAGGGCTGGGGGGACGAATTCGTCCAGGCCGCCGGGATGACGGTGCTGCTCTCCACCGCCGCCTACATCTTCGGCGTGGTGGTCGGGCTGATCGCCGCCTGCCTCAAGGTCTGGGGCGGCGTCGTGCTGCGCGGGCTGATGGAGATCTACACCACCGTCATCCGCGGCGTGCCGGAGCTGCTGATCATCTACCTGCTGTTCTTCGGCAATGAGCGGGCGATCAACGCCATCCTCGGCATCTTCGGCATCACCCAGCCGTTCCAGCTGAACGAGTTCGCGATCGGCGTCTTCGCCGTCGGGCTGATCTCCGGCGCCTATTCGACCGAGGTGCTGCGCGGCGCCATCCAGGTCATCCCGCACGGCCAGATCGAGGCCGGCCGCGCCTTCGGCATGCACGGCTTCATGGTGTTCCGCCGCATCATCCTGCCGCAGACCATCCGCCTGGCGCTGCCGGGCCTGGGCAACATCTGGCAGCTGATCCTGAAGGACACGGCGCTGGTCTCCGTCGTCGGCGTGACCGAGCTGATGCGCATCAGCCAGGTGGCGGCGCGGTCGACGCGCGAGCCGTTCCCGTTCTTCATCACCGCGGCGATCCTGTTCCTGGTCATCACCACCTTCTCGACCAAGATGTTCCGGAAGGCCGAGGCGCATTACGACCGCGGCGTGCGGCGGGCGGGCTGACCATGGATCTCGACCTGATCCTCGACACCTTCGGCAAGCTGCTCGGCGGCGCCGTGGTGACGATCGAGCTGATCGCGCCGGCGCTGGCCGTCGGCGTCGTCCTGGCCATGGTGCTGGCGGTGATGCGGATGTCCGGCAACGGCGTCCTGTCGCGCATCTCCCGCGCCTATGTCTTCGTGTTCCGCGGCACGCCGCTCCTGGTGCAGATCTTCCTGATCTATTTCGGCCTCGGCCAGTTCCGCCCGCTGTGGGAGGCGCTGGGCGTGTGGGACTGGCCGCTGCGCGAGGCCTTCCCCTGCGCCGTGATCGCCTTCGCCATGAACACGGCGGCCTACACCAGCGAGATCATCCGCGGCGGCCTGCAGGCCGTGCCCTTCGGCCAGATCGAGGCGGCGCGCGCCTGCGGCATGTCGCGGTCGCTGGTGTTCCGGCGGATCACCGTGCCGATCGCCATCCGCCAGGCGCTGCCGGCCTATGGCAACGAGATCATCCTGATGGTGAAGGCCAGCTCGCTGGCGTCGATCATCACCATCATGGAGATCACCGGCATCGCCAAGCAGATCAACTCGCGCACCTTCGCCCCGTTCGAGGTGTTCACCGCCGCCGGCATCCTCTACCTGATCATGAACTTCGCGGTCGCGCAGGGCGTGCGGGCGGTGGAGTGGAGGCTGACCCCGCATCTGCGCCGGCGGCAGCACTGAGTGTCTGGCCCGAAACCCGCCCCGGCGGCCGTCTGACGCGGTTTTCTGCGCTTCCGGTGCTCACGGACCCAATGTCCGCTGCGCTCCGGTTCTCGAAAACCACGCCAGCCGACTCACCGGAACGGGTTTCGAGCCAGACACCGGCTGGCTGTCGTCGCCGGCAAACCCGGCTAGACTGGCGCCGATGTTCACCTTCACGCCGCTTCGCCCCGCCGACCTGCCGCGCCTGCGCCACTGGCTGATGATGCCGCATGTCCGGGCCTGGTGGGGCGACCCCGAGGCCGGCATCCGCGAGATCCGCCGGCTGATGGCGTCGGACTGGGCCGAGCCGATGCTGGTCGCCTGGCAGGGCCGCCAGATCGGCTATCTGCAGGCCTATGACGCGGCCTCGGCCGTGCCCGAGGGCGATGCCGAGCCCGGCAGCTTCGGCATCGACCTGTTCATCGGCGAGCCGAGCTATGTCGGCAAGGGGCTGGGCACCGCCTTCCTCGGCGCCTACACCGACCGGCTGCTGAAGGGCGGGCGCGCCGCGCGCATCCTGGGCCGGCCGGCGCGCGCCAACCACCGCGCCGTGCGCTGCCTGGAGGGGGCGGGGTTCCATCCGCTGGAGGATGAGGGCGGCCCGCTGCTGGCGATGGCGAAGGACCGGCCGGGCGCCTAGGTCCATGGAACGAGACGGCCGGGAAACTGCCGAGTCGCGGTCCGGCGCAGCCGTGTTATGCTTCCCAAAAAAGTTCGTTCCAAATCAGAACAGATCGGGGAATCGCCATGAACGTTGCCCGCATTCTGAGTGTGAAGGGGAACAGCGTCATCCATGTCGCGCCGGAGCTCCGGCTGGCCGAGGTCGTGGCGCTGCTGCGTGACAAGCGCATCGGCGCCGTCCTGGTCAGCGGCGATGGCCGCCACATCGACGGCATCCTGTCCGAGCGCGACGTTGTCCACCGCCTGGCCGACAGGGGCCCGGCGCTGCTGGACGAGCCGGTGTCCGCCATCATGGTGCGCACCGTCATCACCTGCGGCCTGGACGACACCGTGGCCGAGCTGATGGGGATGATGACGCAGCGCCGCTTCCGCCATCTGCCGGTGGTCGACGAGCAGGGGCTGATCTGCGGCATGATCAGCATCGGCGACGTGGTGAAGGCGCGGCTCGACGAGATCGAGAGCGAGGCCGAGAGCCTGCGCGAATACATCACGACCGGGTAGTCTGGCGGCTGATCCGGGCCCGATCCGGCCGGGCGAAGCGGGAACTGCCGGGCGGCAGGCCCTGTTCCTGGGAGTGAAGGTCCGTGCCGGCATCGCCGGCCGGCCGGCTCACAAGACCGAGGTGCCTGACATGTTCGGCAGTCTGCTCCACTGGGCCGTGGTGTTCCTGATCGTCGCGCTTGTCGCGGCCCTGCTGGGCTTCGGCGGCGTCGCCGGCACGGCCATGGCCGGCGCCAAGCTCCTGTTCTGGGTCGCGATCGTGATCTTCGTGATCATGCTGGTGGCCGGCCTGGTCAGGCGCGGCTAGCGCGGCCCGACGGCACGGCATCGACGGCCGGGCGTCCCGACGGATGTCCGGCCGTTGTCGTGAACGTCAGGCCGCCTCGTCCTTGCCCACGGGGGCTGCCGACAGACGCAGGCCCAACGCCTGCAGCACTCGCATTACGGTGCCGAGCTCGGGATTGCCGCCGCTGCTGAGCGCACGGTAGAGGCTCTCGCGAGACAGGCCGGACTCCTTGGCGATCTGGGTCATGCCGCGGGCGCGGGCGACAGTCCCGATCGCCTCGGCGATGAAGGCAGGGTCTTCGGTCTCGAAGGCGGCCGTCAGATACTCGGCCTGCGCTTCGAGGGTGTCGAGATAGCGGGCGGAATCGTAGGGGCGGGCAGTCATTCCGGTTGCTCCTTGGCCAAGGCCTTGGCCCGCGTGATGTCCTTTGCCTGTGTGCTCTTGTCGCCGCCGCACAGCAGGATCACCGTTACATCGCCCCGCTGGGTGAAGTAGACCCGGTAACCTGGACCATAGTCGATGCGCAGCTCACTGACGCCGTCGCCGACGGGCTTGGCGTCGCCGGGATGGCCGGCAGCCAGCCGATCAATGCGGACGGCGATGCGAGCGACCGCACGCTGATCCTCGAGGGCGTCGATCCAGCGGGAGAAGGCGACGGTCTCGACGATCGAACGCATGGTCTATTGTAGTTTATAAGCTACAGCCCGACAAGGCGTGCGGAGACGGGGCTGACACACATATGTGTGGGCCGTCGCCGGTTCGTCAAAGAATGCTATCGCCGAAGGGAGATGGTGGAGCTGAGCGGAATCGAACCGCTGACCTTCTCATTGCGAACGAGACGCTCTCCCAACTGAGCTACAGCCCCACTGAGTTCGGTCCCGGGCGGTTGGGCATCCCGGCGAACGGCGCGGAATATCGTGCCCGGTTGATGGCTTGTCAAGCGCCTGATCCGGCCTGCCGGCGTTTTTCCGCAGCGGTCGTTTGAAACCTCCGGCGGCTCGGATATAAGGGGGCCGGGCCGCAGCCAGGGCGGCCTGATCGGCTCGCAGGCGGGATCATGACGGACTCAATCGGCCAAAAGACGGTCACCCTTTTCGGCGGCACCGGATTCGTCGGCCGCTATGTGGCGCAGATGCTGGCCCAGCGCGGCTGGCGCATCATCGTCGCCTCGCGCCACCCGGACCGGGCGCTGCCGCTGAAGACGGCGGGCGCGGTCGGCCAGATCGTCCCGGTCTTCGCCGACATCCGCGACGACGGCTCGGTCGCCGCCGCGGTGGCCGGCGCCGATGCGGTGGTCAATCTCGTCGGCATCCTGTTCGAGCGCGGCAAGCAGCGCTTCGATTCCATCCATGGCGAGGCCGCGGGCCGCGTCGCCCGGGCCGCGGCGGCGGCCGGCGCCGGCCGCTTCGTCCAGATCTCGGCGATCGGCGCCTCGGCCGACAGCCCGTCCGCCTATGCCCGCACCAAGGCGGCGGGGGAGGCGGCGGTGCGCGCGGCGTTCCCGGGCGCGTCGATCCTGCGGCCCAGCGTGATCTTCGGGCCCGAGGACGGCTTCTTCAACCTGTTCGCCAACCTCGCCCGCACCGCGCCGTTCCTGCCGCTGTTCGGCGGCGGCACCACCAAGTTCCAGCCGGTCTATGTCCGCGACGTCGCCGCCGCCATCGTCGCGTGCCTGGAGCAGGACGGCACCGCCGGCCAGACCTATGAGCTGGGCGGCCCGCGGGTCTACACCCTGCGCGAGATCATGCAGCTGACCCTGCAGCAGACCGGCCGGAAGAAGCGCCTGGTCTCGCTGTCCTGGGGCATGGCGGCGTTCGAGGCGAAGCTGCTCGGCCTGCTGCCGAAGCCGCCGCTGACCTCGGACCAGGTGACGCAGCTCAAGATCGACAACGTGGTCGGTGCCGGCGCGCGGACGCTGGCCGATCTCGGCATCACGCCGACCCCGGCCGAGCTGATCCTGCCGAGCTATCTCGACCGCTACCGCCCCGGCGGCCGCTTCGGCAACAGCCAGGTCGCCTGATACGGCCGCAGGCCGGGTTCGCCACCCGCGAACCCGGCCTGCGCGATAATTCAGCCCTGGGTCAGCGCCCGGCCGAGGAAGGGCAGGCTCTCATCCATGCGGTAGTCGACCGAGGAGTGGTTGTCGGGGAACTCCTCATAGCGGTGCGGCACGCCCAGCCGCTCCAGCGACCGGTGCAGCCGGCGGGCGCCATAGACCAGGTTGTACTGGTCGATGTCGCCGCAATCGATGTACAGGCCCTTCAGCGACGTCAGCGCGTCGGCATGCCGGTCGGCGAGCAGCGCCGGGTCCCATGCCAGCCAGTTGGCCCAGCGCTCCTCGATCAGCTCGCAGGTGTCGGGATTGACCGGCAGCCGGATGCCGAGGAACTGCGACGGATCCGGGTCGTAGGTCGCCGCCATCGCCAGCCACATCAGGATGTGGAGGTCGGCATCCTGGATCTTCTTGGCCGATTCCAGCGCGGTGATGAAGCGCTCGATCGACCCCTCATGCTTGGCCAGTGCCCGCAGCACGCTCGGCATCTCCAGCAGATAGGCCAGCTCGAACGCCATGTCGCCGGAATGGCAGGCGGCGGCGCTCCAGGTGTCGGCCCGGCGCATGGCGTGGATGATCGAGCCGTAGCCGCCGGAGCTCTTGCCGAACACGCCGCGCCGGCCCGGGCCGCCGCAGCCCAGCCGCGCCTCCACCGCCGGCAGCATCTCGTCGATCAGGAAATCCTCCCACCGGCCCATGGCGGCGGAGTTGATGTACTGGTTGCCGCCCAGGCGGGTGAAGCAGTCCGGGAAGGCGATCACCACCGGCGGCAGCTTGTCTTCCGCGATCAGCCGGTCGGCCCGTTCCGGCACGTTCTCGCCGAAATTCTTCCAGTTGGTGTGGGCCGGCCCGCCGGCGGTGAAGCCGACCAGGTCGACCAGCAGCGGCAGGCCGCGCCCGTCATGCCCGGCCGGGATGTACAGGTCGACGCGACGCTCATGCGGGTCGCCGAGCAGGTTGCCCCGCAGCACCTGGCTGTCGATGGTGAAGCTGTCCAGCTGCCCGCGCGGGGCGGTCCGGTCCTTGCGCATGCGTTCGCTCCCCTTGGGGTTGTTGTCCCACCCTAGACCGAGTCCGCAGCGGCCGCACGCTCGGGGCTCAGAACTCGCGCAGGCGGATCGGCTGCAGCGGCAGGGTCTGGCCGGGCTTGACGAAGAGGACGACGAAATCGAAAGGCCGGCCGGTCACGCCGCGGACCCGCTTGGCGAGGCCGATCTCGGTGCGCCAGCTGTCCAGCCCCTGGTATTTCGCCGCCTCGCCCAGGCACCACTCATCATCCTTCAGGCAGATCACGGCCAGGCCGCCGCGGCGCAGCCGCTGGGCGTCGATCCAGGGGGCATAGGCCGGGGCGAAGGCGGTGAAGTCGGTCGGGTGGTCCGGGCTGTAGAAGGTGGCGCCCAGGGCATAGCTCTCGGTGCCGGCAACGATCGCCAGCGGTGTGCCGATCCGCTCGTGCCACAGCGTCGTCACCCGCTTGGCCAGCAGCCGGCGCGGCTCGGCCGCGTGCTCGATGTCGTGCCGCAGGGTCCAGGCGCCGGCGAAGGGCGCCACGGCGAGCAGCAGCAGCCCGACGATGCCGGCCAGCCGCGCCAGCCGGCGCAGCGCGTCCCGGTCGATCGCCAGGCGCAGCCAGACGATCGCGGCCAGCGGCGACAGGCTGAAGATCGGGATGGCGAACTGGGTGACGATCTTCACCTTGAAGGCCAGGGCGATCGCGACGGTCAGCAGGAACGGGCCGAGGGCGAAGATTGCCAGCGACCGGCGATCGCCCATGGATGACTCGGCGGGCCGGTCCTCCGGTGCCGACGCCCGGCCGCGCCGCCACAGCCAGGCCAGGGCGGCGCCGAGCAGCGCATGCAGGGCGAGGCATCCGGCGACGAACAGCCCGGCCTTGCCGAGGATCCTCAGCGTGTCGGAATGGCTCTTGCTGGCCATGTATTGCAGCGGGCCGATGGCCGCGTGCAGGTGCCACAGCACATGCGGCGCCACCGCCGCGGCGAAGACGGCGATGGCGACATAGGGGGCGGCGCTGCCGAAGAAGCGGCGGCGGTCGGGATGGGCCAGCGCCGCGGCCAGGCAGCACAGCAGGATGATGCCGCTGTAGTATTTCGACAGCATCGCCGCGGCGGCGGCCAGCCCCAACGCCACGGCGTTCGCCACGGCGCCGGCCAGGTCGCGCCGGTCGAAGGCGCGCAGGAACAGTAGCGTCACCAGCGGCCACAGCGACAGCAGCACCGAATTGGCGTTGAAGTTGAACGACTGGACCGTGAAGAAGGGCAGGGTTTCCAGCAGCAGCACCGCCGCCAGCCGGGCTGGGCCGGACAGGTACCGGCCGGCGATGGCCCAGACCGCGGCCAGCCCGATCGCGGCATTGGTCGAGGACAGCAGGTAGAAGGCCCAGTCGCGGGTGGGGAACAGGCTGAACCAGCCATGCACCACCCAGGCGTAGAAGGGCGGGTGCTTGTAGGTGCCGAGCGGCATCTCCTGCGCCCAGGAGAAGGCCTCGGTCATGTCGTTCTGCAGGTCCGACGGCCCGAGATAGAGCAGGCAGAAGCCGGTCCACAGCACGACATGCGCCGCCAGCAGCAGCAGGATGTCGCGGGTGTCGCTCTCGCAACGGCGGAGCGGGGCGCTGATCGCGATCGACATGAGGGCAGGCGGCCGGCAAGGGGAACCGGCCCGAGCGGTTAGGCCCGGCCGGGAGCGGTGTCCACTTACCTTCTCGTATGCCGGGGCGGGATCCCGCTCCGTCATTGCGAGGAGGCGAAGCCGACGAAGCAATCCATCGTTCCGCAGGGACTGCAGCATGGATTGCTTCGCTGCGCTCGCAATGACGGTTGTGAGTTTGACAACAACAGCACGCCGAGTGGCTTTCTTTCTCCTGATGCGTCCAGGGAGTATGTGATTCACCAATAGATCCGAAACGGATCTATTTTCCTTGAAACAATCATTCCGAAATGCTGCTCTAGCTGCGAGCGGCTCTTAACAACGGGAAATTAGTCAACAAATATGACCTAATCGCGAAAAATGGCTCGCCATGGCTGCACGAAATCCGTAAATGTCGTGGGCCTCGCCGATGCGGGGCGTATTCGACTCCGCGGGACCAGGAGCCGCCCATGGCGACGACGAAGATGCTGCAGTTCGTGAAGACCGCCGGCGAGATGCCGTCGAAACGCGCTGCCGAGACTCGCCGGCACGACTGGCTCGAGGTCTACGGGCCCTATGTCCGGCAGAAGGCGGAGGAGCAGTCGTCGCGCTGCTCGCAATGCGGCGTGCCGTTCTGCCAGGTGCATTGCCCGCTGCACAACAACATCCCCGACTGGCTGAAGCTGACCGCCGAGGGCCGGCTGGAGGAGGCGTATGAGATCTCCTCCGCCACCAACTCGATGCCCGAGATCTGCGGCCGCATCTGCCCGCAGGACCGGCTGTGCGAGGGCAACTGCGTGATCGAGCAGTCGGGCCACGGCGCCGTCACCATCGGCTCGATCGAGAAGTACATCACCGACACCGCCTGGGCCGAGGGCTGGGTCAAGCCGCCGGTGCCGCTGCGCGAGCTCACCCAATCGGTCGGCATCATCGGCGCCGGCCCGGCCGGCATCGCCGCGGCCGAGCAACTGCGGCGCCTGGGCTACCAGGTCCATCTCTACGACCGCTACGACCGGGTCGGCGGGCTGCTGATCTACGGCATCCCCAGCTTCAAGCTGGAGAAGGAGGTCGTGGCCCGCCGGGCCCAGTGGCTGGCCGATGCCGGCATCACCCTGCACCTGAACTTCGAGGTCGGCCGCGACGCCACGCTGCAGGAGCTGCGCGGCCGCCACGACGCCGTGCTGATCGCCACCGGCGTGTACAAGGCGCGCGACCTGCAGGCCCCGGGTTCCGGCCTCAAGGGCATCGTCGCCGCGCTCGACTACCTCACCGCCTCGAACCGCACCGGCCTGGGGGACGATGTTCCGGAGTTCTCCGACGGTACGCTGAACGCTGCCGGCAAGAAGGTGGTGGTGATCGGCGGCGGCGACACGGCGATGGACTGCGTCCGCACCGCCGTGCGCCAGGGCGCCGTCTCGGTGAAGTGCCTGTATCGCCGCAACCGCGCCAATATGCCGGGCAGCCAGCGCGAGGTGCTGAATGCCGAGGAGGAGGGCGTGGAGTTCGTCTGGCAGGCGGCGCCGGAGGCCTTCCTGGGCGACGACACCGTCACCGGCGTGCGCGCCCATTCGATCCATCTCGGCGTCGCCGACGCCACCGGCCGGCAGAGCCCGGTGGTGATCGAGGGGTCGGCCACCACGATCGAGGCCGACCTGGTGGTCAAGGCGCTGGGCTTCGACCCCGAGGACCTGCCGACCCTGTTCGACGCGCCGGGCCTGCCGGTGACGAAATGGGGCACCGTCCGGGTCGACCACAAGACCATGATGACCGCGGTCGAGGGCATCTTCGCCGCCGGCGATATCGTCCGCGGCGCCAGCCTCGTCGTCTGGGCCATCCGCGACGGCCGCGACGCCGCCGCCGCCATCCACAGCCACCTCGCCGCCAGGGCCGCCGTTCCGGCGGTCGCGGCGGAATAAGCGCGGGGAGCCAGCCATGAGCCAGTCCGAGAAGATGTCCGCCGGCCAGCGCTTCGTCCGCGAATACGACGCCAATGTCGCCCGGCTGGTCGAGGCCCATGCCTACGACCCGGCGGAGGAGCATGACGCCTGCGGCGTCGGCTTCGTCGCCACGCTGGACGGCAAGCCGCGGCGCGAGGTGGTGCAGGCCGGCATCGACGCGCTGAAGGCGGTGTGGCACCGCGGCGCGGTCGATGCCGACGGCAAGACCGGCGACGGCGCCGGCATCCATGTCCAGATCCCGCAGCAGTTCTTCCACGAGCATGTCGAGCGCGTCGGCCACCGGCCGCTGCCCGGCCTGATCGCGGTCGGCCAGGCCTTCCTGCCGCGCACCGACCTGGAGGCGCAGGAGAAGTGCCGCTGCCTGGTCGAGGGCGAGATCCTCAGCTTCGGCTACTACATCTACGGCTGGCGCCAGGTGCCGATCGACGTCGCCATCATCGGCGACAAGGCGAATGCCGCCCGGCCGGAGATCGAGCAGATCATGATCGCCAACCCCAAGGGGGTGCCGGAGGAGCAGTTCGAGCGCGACCTCTACGTCATCCGCCGGCGGATCGAGAAGGCGGCGCAGGCCGCCGGCATCGCCGATTTCTACCTGTGCTCGCTGTCCTGCCGGTCGATCATCTACAAGGGCATGTTCCTGGCGGCGCAGCTGACCGCCTTCTACCCGGACCTGCTGGACGAGCGCTTCGTCTCCAACTTCGCGATCTACCACCAGCGCTATTCGACCAACACCTTCCCGACCTGGCGCCTGGCCCAGCCCTTCCGCATGCTGGCCCACAACGGCGAGATCAACACGCTGAAGGGCAACAGCAACTGGATGCGCGCGCATGAGACGCGCATGGCCAGCCCGGTGTTCGGGGACGCGATCGAGGACATCAAGCCGGTGATCCAGGGCGGCAGCTCGGATTCGGCTGCGCTGGACGCGGTGTTCGAGGTGATGGTCCGCGCCGGCCGCGACGCGCCGATGGTCAAGGCCATGCTGGTGCCGGAGGCGACGCCGGCCGATGCCGATATCACCCAGACCCACCGCGCCTTCGTCAGCTACTGCAACGCGGTGATGGAGGCCTGGGACGGCCCGGCCGCGCTGGCGATGTATGACGGCCGCTGGGTGATGGGCGGCATGGACCGCAACGGCCTGCGGCCGATGCGCTACACCATCACCGAGGACGGGCTGCTGATCGCGGGGTCGGAGGCCGGCATGGTCCGGCTGGCGGACAGCCGCATCATCGAGAGAGGGCGCCTGGGGCCCGGCCAGATGCTGGCGGTCGACCTGCAGGAGGGCCGCCTGTACCACGATCGCGAGATCAAGCAGGTGCTGGCCGGCCAGCAGCCCTATGAGGACTGGACCAAGCGCATCAAGGTGATCGACGGGCTGATCCGCGCCGGCGGCGAGGACACCGGCGCGGCGATGCCGCGCGAGGAGTTGCGCCGCCGCCAGGTCGCCATGAACATCACCATGGAAGACCTGGAGCTGATCCTGCACCCGATGGTGGAGGACGCGAAGGAGGCGGTGGGGTCGATGGGCGACGACACGCCGATCGCCATCCTGTCCGACCTGAACCGGCCGCTGCACCATTTCTTCCGGCAGAATTTCAGCCAGGTCACCAACCCGCCGATCGACTCCTTGCGTGAGCGGCGGGTGATGAGCCTGCGCACCCGGCTGGGCAACCTGGGCAACATCCTCGACGAGGATGCCAGCCAGTGCGACCTGCTGCAGCTCGACAGCCCGGTGCTGACCAACGCCGAATACGAGGCGATGCGTGCCTATATGGGCACCACGGCGGCGGAGATCGACTGCACCTTCGACCGCGCGGGCGGGGAGCAGGGGCTGCGCGACGCGCTGCGCCGGGTGTGCCGCGAGGCCGAGGACGCGGTGCGCGGCGGCGCCACCCACATCGTGCTGACCGACCAGCATGTCGGGCCGGACCGGGTGGCGATCCAGATGATCCTGGCCACCGGCGCCGTCCACACCCACCTGATCCGCCAGTCGCTGCGCACCTTCACCTCGCTGAATGTGCGGTCGATGGAATGCGTCGACGTGCACCATTTCGCGGTGCTGATCGGCGTCGGCGCCACCACGGTGAACGCCTATCTGGCGCAGGAGGCGATCGCCGACCGGCAGCGCCGCGGCCTGTTCGGCGACCTGTCGCTGGACGCGTGCATGAAGCGCTACCGCCAGGCGGTGGATGACGGGCTGCTGAAGATCATGTCCAAGATGGGCATCTCGGTGATCTCGTCGTATCGCGGCGGCTGCAATTTCGAGGCGGTCGGCCTGTCGCGCTCGCTCGTCGCCGAGTACTTCCCGGGCATGCCCAGCCGCATCTCCGGCCTCGGCATGGCCGGCCTTCAGATGAAGGCGATCGAGATGCATGAGGCGGCGTGGACCGGCAACGTCGTCACCCTGCCGGTCGGCGGCTTCTACCGCTACCGCCAGGGGCAGGAGCGTCACGCCTGGGAAGGGCGGATGATCCACATGCTGCAGCAGGCGGTGGCGACCGACAGCTACTCGCTGTACCGCAAGTACTCCGACATGCTCCGGCACCAGGCGCCGGTGGCGCTGCGCGACCTCCTGGACTTCGTGCCGGTGCGGGAATCGGTCTCGATCGACGAGGTCGAGAGCATCACCGAGATCCGCAAGCGCTTCATCACCCCCGGCATGTCGCTGGGCGCGCTGAGCCCGGAGGCGCATGGCACGCTGAATGTCGCCATGAACCGGATCGGCGCCCGGTCCGACAGCGGCGAGGGCGGCGAGGACCCGGCCCGGTTCCGGCCGGACAAGAACGGCGACAACTGGAACTCCGCGATCAAGCAGGTCGCCTCGGGTCGCTTCGGCGTCACCGCGGAATACCTGAACCAGGCGCGCGAGCTGGAGATCAAGGTCGCCCAGGGCGCCAAGCCCGGCGAGGGTGGCCAGCTGCCCGGCTTCAAGGTGACGGTGGAGATCGCCAAGCTGCGCCACGCCACCCCGGGCGTGATGCTGATCAGCCCGCCGCCGCACCACGACATCTACTCGATCGAGGATCTGGCCCAGCTCATCTACGACCTGAAGCAGATCAACCCGGACGCCAAGGTCACGGTCAAGCTGGTCAGCCGCACCGGCATCGGCACCATCGCCGCCGGCGTCGCCAAGGCCAATGCCGACATCATCCTGATCTCGGGCCATGTCGGCGGCACCGGCGCCTCGCCCCAGACCTCGCTGAAATTCGCCGGCGTGCCGTGGGAGATGGGCCTGTCCGAGGTGCATCAGGTGCTGACGCTGAACCGGCTGCGCCACCGCATCCGGCTGCGCACCGATGGCGGCATCAAGACCGGGCGCGACGTGGTCATCGCCGCCATCCTCGGCGCCGAGGAATACGGCATCGGCACCGCCAGCCTGATCGCGATGGGCTGCATCATGGTGCGGCAGTGCCATTCCAACACCTGCCCGGTCGGCGTCTGCACCCAGGATCCGGAGCTGCGGGCGAAGTTCTCCGGCTCGCCGGAGAAGGTGGTCAACCTCTTCAGCTTCATCGCCGAGGAGGTGCGCGAGATCCTGGCCCAGCTCGGCTACCGCTCGATCAACGAGATCGTCGGCCGGACGGAGCTGCTGCGCCAGGTCAGCCGCGGCGCCGCCCATCTCGACGACCTCGACCTCAACCCGCTGCTGGCCAAGGCCGACCCGGGCGAGCATGCGATGTACTGCACGCTCGAGGGCCGCAACCCGGTGCCGGACACGCTGGACGCGCAGATGATCGCCGACGCCCGGCCGCTGTTCGAGCTCGGCGAGAAGACGCAGCTGACCTACTCGATCCGCAACACCCACCGCGCGGTGGGCACGCGGATGTCGTCGATGATCACCCGCAAATTCGGCATGACCGGGCTGCAGCCGGGCCATGTCACGGTGCGGCTGCGCGGCAATGCCGGCCAGTCGCTCGGCGCCTGGGCGGTGCAGGGGCTGAAGCTGGAGGTGTTCGGCGACGCCAACGACTATGTCGGCAAGGGCCTGTCCGGCGGCACCATCGTGGTCCGGCCCTTCGCGGCCTCGTCGCTGAAGACCAACGAGAACACCATCATCGGCAACACGGTGCTGTACGGCGCCACCTCGGGCAAGCTGTTCGCCGCGGGGCAGGCGGGCGAGCGGTTCGCGGTGCGCAACTCCGGCGCCACGGTGGTGGTCGAGGGCTGCGGCTCGAATGGCTGCGAGTACATGACCGGCGGCACCGCCGTGATCCTCGGTCCGGTCGGCGACAACTTCGCCGCCGGCATGACCGGGGGCATGGCCTTCGTCTATGACGCCGATGGCAGCTTCGCCCGCCGGGCCAATCCGGAGAGCGTGCTGTGGCAGCGGGTCGAGACCCGGCACTATGACGACCAGCTGCGAGCCCTGATCGCCGAGCATGTGCGCGAGACCGGCAGCGCCTGGGCCGCCTCGATCCTGCACGACTGGCCGATCGAGCGGTCGAAGTTCTGGCAGGTGGTGCCGAAGGAGATGGTGTCGCGGCTGCAGCACCCGATCCGGGCGGAGGCCGCGGACGAGGCGCTGCGGATCCCGGCGGAGTAAGTGCTCGGGTGGATTTGAGATCGACTCGTCGATCTCTTCCCCGTCATGGCGAGCCCCGAAGGGGCGTGGCCATCCAGGGCGGCTCGCACTGGCCCCTGGATGGCCACGGCGCTACGCGCCTCGCCATGACGGATCAATATTTCCAACCAACGGTATGATGGATCACGCCTCCGCGTAGCGCCGGAACAGCCCGTTGCGGAACACGCCCTTCGGGTCGTGCCGGCGCTGCGTCGCGACCATCTCATCCCAGGCGGGGTAGGCGCGGCGCAGCTGCTCGCCGGTCGCGTGCAGCCTGTAGGGCAGATAATAGGTGCCGCCGGTGTCGAGCGCGGCGTCGATCAGGCCGCGGGTCATGCGCTGCATCCGCTCCTCGCCGGCGGCGGACTTCTCCTGCACGAACAGCATGACCAGGCCGAACACGTCCTCGCGGGCATAGGCCAGGGCGCTGCGCTCGTCGCGGCGGACGTCGCGCACGGTGACGTTCAGGAGGTTGCCCTCGTCGCGCCGGATCACCGTCCGGGCCGCCTGGGCGAAATCCCACAGCCGGGCGCGGGGGACGAAATACTCGTGCAGGATGTCGGTCGATCCAGGCTTGCGGTTGGCGAACACTGCGGCCGGCTCGTTCAGCAGGCTGTTGCGGCTGGTCCGCTCGGCCAGCCAGGGCCCGGCCTCGCGCTCCAGCCACCAGCGCACCGCCTTGCCGGTGTCGCTGCCGGCGGCGTTGCGGAACACCAGCCGCTGCATCCCGCCAGTGTCCAAGGCGGGCAGGGGCAGCACCGTGCCGCGGGTCTCCGGCACTGGCACGTACCAGCCCAGCACCGCCTCCTCGAACAGGCTGCCGGGATCGACCGACAGCCTTCCATAGGCCATCTCCACCGGGGCGACCACGCGCTCGGCGTAAGCGGCGGCGTAGTCGCGCGTCGGCAGGCTGGCGAAGTCCGGCACGTACATCGCGTTGGGCAGGATGGCGATCTCGGCCTCCAGAATCACCCCGAACAGGCCGTAGCCGCCCAGCACCAGGCCGAACAGCTCATCGCCCGGGCCGCACTCCGCCACCGTGCCGTCGGCGGTCAGCAGCCGCAGCCGCCGCACCGTGCTGGCCGCCGGCGGGCTGTTGGCGTGCCAGCCATGGGCGTTGACGCTCAGCGTGCCGCCGATGCTGAAGTCGTTGTTCGACTGCATCACGGCGGGGGAGAAGCCCGCCGCGTTCAGCGCCGGCACCACGTCGCGCCATAGCGCCCCGCCGCCGACCCGCATGGTGCGGGCCCCGGCGTCGATCGCGATCCCGTTCAGCGGCAGCGCGTCCAGCGCCCAGCCGTCGCGCAGCAGGCTCTGCCCGCCCATCGAATGGCGCGCGCCGGACACGGCCAGGGGCGGCTCCTCGCCGGCCGCGATCCGCCGCAGCAGCGGCGCCAGCCGGGTGGCCGCCGCATCCGGTTCCGCCTCGGCGAAGGCGACGCCGCGCACCGGCGTCGGGTTCAGGCCGCTGGCATCGTCCAGCAAGGTGCGGGGCGGGGCCGGCGGCGGCAGCGCGGCGGCGTCGGACAGGCGCTGCAGCCAGGCCCCGCCGATGCCGCCCAACGCCGCCGCGCCCAACGTCACGGCACCGGTCGCCAGCACGCGCCGGCGCGTCGAACCCGTCCTGGCCATGATCTCCCCCCCTCGTCCCCGCCGGACATTCTAAGGCGGGGATGGGGGCGGAACCATGGCGGGGTCAGACGTACTGGGCGATGCCGTTGCCGAAGGACCAGTTCTCCTTCGCCACCTCGACCAGGCTGATGAACACGTCGTCGCCGCGCAGGCCGGGGCTCTCGGCCAGCCGGTCGGCGATGCGGCGGTACAGCGCCTGCTTCTGCTCGACCGTGCGGGTGTTGTTGGCGGTGATCTGGATGAACACGACATCGCCGGTCCGGGCCAGGCCGGGATAGGCCGGGTCGTAGTCGAAGCCGGTGTCGTCATGCTCGTGCACCAGGATGAAGCGGTCGTTCTCCGGCACGTTGAAGGTCTCGCGCATGGCCAGGTAGACGCCGTCGCGGATGGCCTCGATGTGGCCGGCGGGCTTGCCCTTGCGCAGCGAGATCCGGACGAGGGGCATGGCGTGTCTCCGATGTCGGGCGGCGGGTGCCGCGGTAATGCAGATGTAGCGCGGCCTTGATCATTTCGGAATGAACTTGATATCACTATCAGTGATTTCAGTTTGAAATGATGAAGCCATGCGCGCCCTCGATCTCGATGCCGTTCAGGCCTTCGTCCTGGTCGCCGACCACGGCAGCTTCACCCGGGCGGCCGACGCGCTCGGCGCCACCCAGTCCGGCATCAGCCTGCGGCTGAAGCGGCTGGAGGACCGGCTCGGCATCCGGCTGTTCGAGCGCACGCCCCGGCTGGTGCGGCTGACCCCGCAGGGCGAGGCCTTCCTGCCGCGCGCCCGGCGGCTGCTGGAGGCGCAGGACGAGGCGCTGGCCGCGGTCACCGCCGGGCCGCAGCGCCTGGTGCTGGGCATCAGCGACCATGTCGCGGGGCCGGAGCTGCCGATGCTGCTGGCCCGGGTGGCGGGGCAGGGGCCTGGCCTGGCGCTGGAGGTCCGCCTCGACTCGTCGCTGGATCTGCTCCAGGAATACGATTCCGGGGCGCTCGACGCGGTGATCGTCCGCCGTGACGCCGGCCGCCGCGACGGCGAGGTGCTGTTCCGCGACGAGTTCGGCTGGTTCGCCTCGACCGGCTGGCATCATCGGCCGGGCGAACCCCTGCCGCTCGTCACTCACAGGGAGCGCTGCGGCGTGCGGGTCGCGGCGTTGCGCGCGCTCGATGCGGTCGGCGTTCCCTGGGTGGAGGTCTTCGTCGGCGGCGGCGGTGCCGCTGTCGCAGCGGCGGCCATGGCCGGGCTCGGCGTCTCGCCCCTGGCCCGCCGGACGGCGCCGCCCGGCACGGTCGATATCGGGCCGCGGCTCGGCCTGCCGGCGCTGACGTCGAGCGAGGTGACGCTGCATTCCCGCCTGTCCGACGCGCGGCTGTCCGGCGCGCTGCGCGGCCTCGCCGCCGCGTTCCGCCTGCCGGTGGCGGCGTGACTCGGCGTCGCAGCCGGGCCGCAGGCATGATCAAACCGATTGGTTCCCGGCATCGGCGCGGGGGTGGCATGTGCCGGCGCAGCGCAACGCGGCCCTTACCGAAACTCCGTGCGATCGGTTAGAGTTCGCGCGCCATGCGAACCCTCTATCACATCTGGCTCTCCGCCCAGTCCCGCATCGTCCGGCTGCTGCTGGCCGAGAAGGACCTGCATTGCGACATCAAGGTCGAGCGGGTCTGGGAGCGCCGCGAGGAGTTCCTCGCCCTCAATCCGACGGGCGAGGTGCCGCTGCTGATCGAGCCGGACGGCACGACGCTGACCGATGTCTGGGTCATCGTCGAGTACATGGAGGAGATGCATCCCGAGGTGCCGCTGCTGGGCGACACCACCCTGGCGCGGGCCGAGACCCGGCGCCTGCTGGTCTGGTTCGACCAGAAGTTCGGCCGCGAGGTCACCGAGAACCTCGTCGGCGAGAAGTTCATGAAGCGGGTGACGCGCAGCGGCCAGCCCAGTTCGGATGCGATCCGCGCCGGCCGGCAGAACGTGCACTACCACCTCGACTACATCTCCTACCTCGCCGAATCGCGGCGCTGGCTGGCGGGGGACGAGTTCAGCCTGGCCGACATCGCCGCCGCCGCCCATCTCTCGGTGGTCGACTATCTCGGCGACGTGCCCTGGGACAGCCACCCCGAGGCGCGGCAATGGTATTCGCGCATAAAGTCCCGCCCCAGCTTCCGGCCGCTGCTGGAGGACCATGTTCCCGGCATTCCGGCGCCGGCGCATTACCGCGACCTGGATTTCTGATCCGGGTGCCCTTATGTTGGTTGTTGAGAGTGAATCTCAACTAGATGGACTCACAATGATCGTCATGGCGAGCCCCGCAGGGGCGTGGCCATCCAGCGGCTCGATAGTCGAGACAAGAGGCCCTGGATCGCCACGTCGCTGCGCTCCTCGCGATGACGGCAAGGGGTGCGAGATGGACGCGTTGGACCTTCTGCTGAAGCGCCGCTCGGTGCCGGCCCGCAACATGGTCGAGCCGGGGCCCGACGCCGCGGCGCTGGAGCGGATCCTGCGGGCCGGCACGCGGGTACCGGACCACGGCAAGCTGGCGCCCTGGCGCATCCAGGTGCTGCGCAAGGACGGGCAGCGGCGCCTCGGCGAGACGATGGCGGAGATCTTCGCCCGCGAGAACGCCGAGGCCAACGAGGCGCAGATCGAGGCAATGCGGCAGAAGCCGGCCCTGGCGCCGCTGCTGCTGGTGATCACCCACAAGCCGCAGCCCGGCAAGATCCCGGAGCTGGAGCAGATCCTGTCCGGCGGCGCGCTGTGCCAGAACATCCTGATGGCGGCGCACGCCCAGGGTTTCTGCGGCAGCTGGATCACCGGCTGGCCGGCCTTCCACCCGAGGATCGTCGAGCTGCTGGGCCACGACCCGGCGACCGACAAGATCCTCGGCTTCATCTATCTCGGCACCCCGTCCGAGCCGATGGAGGACCGCCCGCGCCCGGCGCTGTCCGACGTGGTCTCGGAGTGGTCCGGTCCGCTGGTCCAGGTGGCCTGAAGGGCCGTACTTTCCCAGCCTCGAAGCCCTGCACAGTCATTGCGAGCGCAGCGAAGCAATCCAGGGGCCAATGCGCACCGGCCCCTGGATTGCTTCGTCGGCTTCGCCTCCTCGCAATGACGGTGAAGGATAGGCGTTCGGAACGTCGGTCTTCGATCAGCCCTTCGCCCCCTCACGCTGCCGCGGCGGCCACGCGCTCCGACTCCATCAGCGCCAGGAAGGCCCGGGCCGCGGGATTGACCGGGCCGTCGCCGGCGCCGCGCTCGGCATGGGCGACGCCCAGCTCCCAGCAGATCTCGGGCGGGGCCAGTGTCGCCACCGCCAGCGGCGGGCGATGCGGGTCGGCCGGATGCGCGGCGATGATCGCTTCCGGCACCAGGGCGATGCCGAGTCCGAGGGCGACGAGGTCCAGCGCGGTCGGCAGGTCGTTGACCTCGAAGCCGGTGCGGCGCTCCACCCGGATGCGGGCGAAGGCCTGGTCGACCAGCTGGCGGGTGCCCCAGTCGGTCTGGAAATCGACGAAGGTCTCGCGGCCCAAGCGACTGAGAGGTACGTTCTTGCGGCCGGCCAGCGGATGGTCGTGGCGGCAGGCGGCCACCAGCTCCTCACAGGCCAGCATGGTGGCCTGCACATCGGGCGGCGGCGCCGGCTGCATCGGCACGAAGGCCAGGTCCACCCGGCTGTCGCGCAGCTTCTCGAACAGCCGGTCCGATCCACCCTGGCACAGCCGGATCTCGACCCCCGGATGGGCGGCGTGGAAGCGGGCCAGCAGCTCCGGCAGGTCGACGAAGGGTGCCAGGCTGTGGGTGGTGCCGATCGCCAGCCGGCCGCGGGCCAGGCCCTGCACCTGGGCCACGGCGTCGCGGGCGCCCTGCGCCGCGGCCAGCACCCGCCGCGCCTCCTCGGCCAGCACCCGGCCGGCGGCGGTCAGGTCCACCCGCCGGGTGCTGCGGATGAACAGCGGCGCGCCCAGCTCTTCCTCCAGCGCCCGGATCGAGGCCGACAGGCCGGACTGCACGATGTTCACCCGCCGGGCGGCGCGGGTGAAATGCTGCTCCTCCGCCACCGCCAGGAAATGCTCCAGCTGCCTCAGATCCATGGGTGCGCCCGATCCTGCGATTGTTCTCGGATCATGCTGAATGCGATCTGAACATTCAATTGGAACGCTGAATGCGATGCCGTCATTCTCCATGTCTGACATGACGGGAGCAGACCGATGAGCGAGACCCACCTGCCGACGCGGCGTTTCGGCACCACCGACATGGCGATCACCCGGGTCGGCTTCGGCGCCTGGGCGATCGGCGGCTCCGGCTGGGCCGCCGCCTGGGGCGAGCAGGACGACGACGCCTCGGTTGCCGCCATCCGCCACGCCGCCGCGGTCGGCATCAACTGGATCGACACCGCCGCCGTCTACGGCCTCGGCCATTCCGAGGAGATCGTCGGCCGCGCCCTGCGCGAGATCCCGGCGGACAAGCGGCCCTATGTCTTCACCAAGGGTGGGCTGATCTGGGACGAGGCCAACCGCACGGCGGTGCCGAAGCGCGTCGGCGCCCCCGCCAGCCTGCGGCGCGAGGTCGAGGCTTCGCTGCGGCGGCTCGGGGTCGAGCGGATCGACCTGTACCAGCTGCATTGGCCGGCCGAGGACGGCACGTCGATCGAGACGCTATGGCAGACCTTCCTCGACCTCAAGGCGGAAGGGAAGGTGCGGGCCGTCGGCCTGTCCAACCACAATGTCGAGCTGCTGGCGCGGGCCGAGGCGGTCGGCCACGTCGACACGCTGCAGCCGCCCTTCTCGGCGATCCGGCGCGACATCGGGGCGGCGGAGTTGCCCTGGTGCGCGAAGCACGACACCGGCGTCATCGTCTACAGCCCGATGCAGTCCGGCCTGCTGACCGGCGCCTTCACGGCGGAGCGGGCGGCGGCGCTGCCGAAGGACGACTGGCGCTCGCGCTCGCCGCATTTCACCGGTGACGGCCTGGCCCGCAACCTGGCGCTGGCCGAGGCGCTGAAGCCGGTGGCGGCGCGCCGCGGCACCTCGGTCGCCGCCGTGGCGGTGGCCTGGACGCTGGCCTGGCCGGCGGTCACCGCCGCCATCGTCGGCGCCCGCGGCCCGGCGCAGGTCGATGGCTGGCTCGACGCCGCGACGCTGGAGCTGACGCCGGAGGATGTCGCCGAGATCGCCACGGCCATTGAGGCCACGGGAGCGGGCACCGGTCCGGTGCGGCCGTAACCGTCGCGACTATGGCTGCAGGGGGATGAGCCGCGGCCTCAGCCAGGCCGCGAGCTCATCCTCCGACACCTCGCCGGCCGCCAGGGCCAGCCAGATCGTCAGGCATTCGGCATCGTCCGCGGCGATCTCCTGCCCCGCGAGGGCCAGGAAGGTTTCGGTGACCACGAAGGCCACCCGCTTGTTGCCGTCGACGAAGGGGTGGTTCCGGATCAGGCCGAAGCCATAGGCGGCGGCGAGGGCCGCGAGATCGGGCGCACCATAGGCGAGCAGGTTGCGCGGCCGGTCGAGGGCGGAGTCCAGCAGGCCGGCATCGCGCAGGCCCGGGGCGCCGCCATGCTCCGCCAGCTGCTCGTCATGCAGCGCCAGGACGACCGCGCGGCTGATCCAGCGCGGCGCGTCCACCTACTTCGCCAGCTCCCGCAGCAGGTTGCGCCGCTTCTTCATCACCTTGCGGGCGGCGTCCATCTGCGCCTCGAAGTCGGGGTCGTAGGGCGTCAGCCGGTAGCCGTCCGGCGCCTCGGTCAGGTAGAGCGTGTCGCCTTCCTGGACATGCAGCCTGGTCAGCACATCCTTGGGCAGGACCGCTCCGACGGAATTGCCGATCGCGCGCAGCTTCAGGGCGACCATGGGAACCTCAAGGATCGTGATCACGCATGTAATAACATGCGATCGATCCTCGTCCGGTCAAGACTGCTGTTGCCTGCCGGCGGCCTAAGCGACCGTCAGCGTGTCTCCCTGCGCGATCCGGCCCTCTCCGATCACCTCGACATAGATGCCGCAATCGGCGTGGCGGAAGCCGGTCATCAGTGCCTTCGGGATGTTCAGGTCGCGCTCGCCGGTCGCCGGGTTGACATTGGTGGCGGCGCAGCGGGTGATCCGTGACACGACCTTCAGCCGCGCCGATCCGATCGTCAGCTCCCGCCCGATCCAGTCGAACTCGGCCCAGGCCGGCAGGCCGCCAAGGATCAGGTTGCCGCGGAAGCGCCGCGGGTCGACCGGGGCGCGCGTCACCCGCTCGATGTCCTTCACCGAGGCCTGGTTGATCAGCGAGACCAGCTTCTCCGGCTTGTCGGTGAAGGCGATGCCGGGGGCGGCGACGATCTTCAGCGCGCCGCGCGCATCCTTCATGAAGGCATTCAGGAACTGGTTGATCAACTCCTGCCCGATCGGCATCGACAGCAGGCCGCGCGCCACCTGCTTGCCGTCGCGCTTCAGCGTCAGCGCCTCGGTGGCGTCGTCATAGTCGATGCCCAGCAGGGCCAGTCTCTCATCAGTCATCAACTGCAGGAACTGCCGCTTCGGCTGCCAGCTCGGTGCCGTCGGGTCGCACTGGCTGGCGCCGTGGACGATAGCGAAGCGCCGGTCATGCGGCAGGGTCCCGCCGGACGACAGATCGGCGGCAGCGAGCTTCTGCCCGGCCAGACCCTTGACGGGGTAGCGGTACAGGTCGACGAGGCGGGCGGCGGTCATGGCGGTCGATCCGACGATACGGGAGAAAACCCTAGCGCGTTATCGCCAGCGGAAACAATCAGCGCGCCGAGGATCGCCGCTATGCGCGATTGGTACGTCCTGGCGAGCCGCCCCTCAGCTTTGCCGACGGCACTTCACCAGCTATGCTTGGCATAAATTTTTAGGATGGCCGATTTTGAGCACGCCACTGTCATCCGTCGAGCAGAAGCGGATTGAGTTCTCCTATAGCCTCGACAGATCGGATTATGTCGAATTCAGCGTCTCTCGGGCCAATCGGCCGGAACTCAGGGCGAGGAATCGGAAGCGGTTTGCTGTCGAGTTTCCCGTATGGGTGTTGATCGGACTGGCACTGCTGGCTCTGATGAGAGGTGGCCTGGACAAATATATAACACGCTCGACGGTGTTGTTCTTCTGTCTGGGGCTTATGCTGGTTGGATTGGCGTGCATCGTCTTTCGACAGCAAATTCTCCGCCGCTCCATCCGTCGAACCATCGGTTCCAATCCTGGCGCCACATTCGAGGGGCGGGTGGATCTTACCCTTGACGAGCAGGGCGTCGACTGCCGTTCCGACGGGACCCGCTCGCGGATGGAATGGCGGGCCTTCCACGGAGTCGAGGAAAGTCCGACCCACATCTATCTGATGCTGAGCGAGATCCAGGGCCTGATCATCCCGAAACGCGATCTCAGCCCCGCGCTAACATCGGAGATCGTTCGCTTTTCGAAGGAGTGCCTGGCGCTGAACCGCATCTGAGACCCGGCCTTCGCGACACGATCGCTACTGCCGGCGGGAAGGTTGCGACGGCCCTTGTTGCGGCGCGGCCACACCCCTACATCAGTCCTGCATCCTCCCGGATCGCACATGACGTGGATCAGGGCGGGGTCGGGCTTCGAGCAAGACGACCGCGCCGGACAGTGGAGACAGAGTGTATGGACCTTCAGAAGTTCACCGAGCGCAGCCAGGGATTCCTCCAGGCCGCTCAGACCGCGGCCTTGACCCGCGGCCACCAGCAGCTTTTGCCCGAGCACCTGCTGAAGGTGCTGCTGGATGACGAGGAGGGCCTGGCGGCCAACCTCATCCGCAGCGCCGGCGGCCGGCCCGAGGCCGCGTCCCAGGCGGTGGAGCAGGCGCTGGCCAAGCAGCCCAAGGTCGAGGGCGGCGGCGGCCAAGTCTATATGAGCCGCGAGCTGGCCCGCGTTCTGGACCAGGCGCAGGATCAGGCGAAGAAGGCCGGCGACCAGTATGTCGCGGCCGAACGCCTCCTGCTCGCGCTCGCCATCGCCAAGGAGACCGGGGCCGGCGCGGCCCTGGCCCAGGCCGGCATCACGCCGCAGACGCTGAACCGCGCCGTCGACGCCATGCGCAAGGGCCGCACCGCCGACAGCGCCACGGCCGAGGGCCAGTACGATGCCCTGAAGAAATACGCGCGCGACCTGACCGAGGCCGCGCGGTCGGGCAAGCTCGACCCGGTGATCGGCCGCGACGAGGAGATCCGCCGCACCATCCAGGTGCTGTCGCGCCGGACCAAGAACAACCCGGTGCTGATCGGCGAGCCCGGCGTCGGCAAGACCGCGATCGTCGAAGGGCTGGCCCTGCGCATCGTCAATGGCGATGTGCCGGAGAGCCTGAAGAACAAGCGCCTGCTGGCGCTCGACCTCGGCGCGCTGGTGGCCGGCGCCAAGTTCCGCGGCGAGTTCGAGGAGCGGCTGAAATCGGTGCTGCAGGAGGTGACGACCGCCGCCGGCGAGATCGTGCTGTTCATCGACGAGATGCACACGCTGGTCGGCGCCGGCAAGGCGGACGGCGCCATGGACGCGTCGAACATGCTGAAGCCGGCCCTGGCGCGCGGTGAGCTGCATTGCGTCGGCGCCACCACGCTCGACGAGTACCGCAAGCATGTCGAGAAGGACGCGGCGCTGGCCCGGCGGTTCCAGCCGGTCTTCGTCTCCGAGCCGACGGTCGAGGACACCATCTCGATCCTGCGCGGCCTGAAGGAGAAGTACGAGCTGCATCACGGCGTGCGCATCACCGACGGCGCGATCGTCGCGGCGGCCACCCTGTCGAACCGCTACATCACCGACCGGTTCCTGCCCGACAAGGCGATCGACCTGGTCGACGAGGCCGGGTCGCGGCTGCGCATGCAGGTCGACAGCAAGCCCGAGGAGATCGAGGCGCTGGACCGGCGTGCCATGCAGCTGAAGATCGAGCGCGAGGCCTTGAAGAAGGAGACCGACACCGCCTCGAAGGACCGCCTCGCCAAGCTGGAGCAGGACCTGGCCGAGCTGGAGGAGCAGTCCTCCACCCTGACCGCGGCCTGGACCGCGGAGAAGGAGAAGCTGTCCGCGGCGACCAAGGTGAAGGAGCAGCTGGACCAGGCCCGCGGCGAGTTGGAGCAGGCGCAGCGTTCCGGCAACTGGGCGCGCGCCGGCGAGCTGACCTATGGCGTGATCCCGGACCTCGAGAAGAAGCTGAAGGAGGCCGAGGCGGCCCAGGCCTCGCACATGGTGCGCGAGGAGGTGCAGGCCGACGACATCGCCGCGGTGGTCAGCCGCTGGACCGGCGTGCCGGTCGACAAGATGCTGGAGGGCGAGCGCGACAAGCTGCTCCATATGGAGGACAAGCTGAAGACCCGCGTCGTCGGCCAGGACGAGGCGCTGACGGCGGTCGCCAACGCGGTGCGGCGCGCCCGCGCCGGGCTGCAGGACCCGAACCGGCCGATCGGCAGCTTCCTGTTCCTGGGCCCGACCGGCGTCGGCAAGACCGAGCTGACCAAGGCGCTGGCCGAGTTCCTGTTCGACGACGACACGGCGATGGTCCGCATCGACATGTCCGAATACATGGAGAAGCACGCGGTCAGCCGGCTGATCGGCGCCCCGCCGGGCTATGTCGGCTATGACGAGGGCGGCGCGCTGACCGAGGCGGTGCGGCGCCGGCCCTACCAGGTGATCCTGTTCGACGAGGTCGAGAAGGCCCATCCGGACGTCTTCAACGTGCTGCTGCAGGTGCTGGACGATGGCCGCCTGACCGACGGGCAGGGGCGGACGGTCGATTTCCGCAACACGCTGATCGTCATGACCTCGAATCTCGGCTCCGAGCATCTTGCCGTGGCCTCGATCGAACAGGGCGAGACCGAGGGCGAGATCGACTTCGTCAGCCGCGAGAAGGTGCTGATGGCGGTGCGCCAGCACTTCCGGCCAGAGTTCCTGAACCGGCTCGACGAGATGATCGTGTTCCGCCGGCTCAGCCGCGCCAACATGACCGGCATCGTCGAGATCCAGCTGCAGCGCCTGCGCCAACTGCTGGCGGACCGCAAGGTGGTGCTGGAGCTGGACGACAAGGCCAAGGGCTGGCTGGCAGACCAGGGCTACGACCCGATCTACGGCGCACGGCCGCTGAAGCGGGTGATCCAGCGCGAGCTGCAGAACCCGTTGGCGACGGCGATCCTGGAGGGTCGGGTGGCCGATGACAGCACGGTCAAGGTCACGGCCGGCGAGGACGGGCTGGTGCTCGAACCTCAGCCGCTCGCCGCGGCAGCCTGAAGGCCGGGACGGGAAGGGGCGCTGCGGCGCCCCTTTTTCTTTTGTCTCGGGATGCCGAGCGTTTTCGCGTTGCCTCTCCCGCCWGGCGGGAGAGGTCGGGCTCGCGCAGCGAGACCGGGTGAGGGCTGGCCCGGGCCTCGACGAAATCCCCTCACCCGGAGCCGCTTCGCGTCTCCGACCTCTCCCGCAAGCGGGAGAGGCAACGCCTTACCAGCCGGGCTGAATTCCGATGGCCTACACCGTGATCTCGAACACGAAGTCGAGAAAGGCGCGCACCCGGGCCGAGGGCAGGCCGCGGGAGCGGTGATAGGCGTAGACCGGGAAGCGCTCATCCGACCAGTCGGGCAGCAGCCGGACCAGCCGGCCGTCGGCCAGCAGGTCGCGCACGCTGAACTCCAGCGGCTGGCCGATGCCCTGGCCTCCCAGCAGCGCGCCGATCAGGCCGCCGGCGTCGTTGACCGTCAGCCGGCCCCTGACCGGCACCGACAGCACCTCGGCCTTGCGCCGGAACTCCCACTCATAAGGCCGGCCGGTCGCGGCTTCCTTCACCAGCACGCACTCATGATTGTCCCGCACCAGGTCGTCCGGGTGCTGCGGCCGGCCGCGCCGGGCCACATAGTCGGGCGCGGCGCAGGTGATCACCCGCGTCTCCAGCAGCAGCCGGCTGTTCAGGCCGGACGGTTCCGGCTCGCCGAAGCGGAGCGCGATGTCGAAGCCTTCGGCCACCAGGTCGCCGATGCGGTCGCGCACCACCAGCTCCAGCTCGATCTCCGGATGCCGCGCCATGAAGGCGCTCAGGCGCGGCGCCAGGACATAGTGGCCGAAGGCGGCGTCGGCATTCACCCGCAGCCGGCCGCGCACGGCGGTGGCGCCGCCCGACGCCTCGGCCGCCCGCTCCTCGATGCCGGTCAGATGCGGCATCACCCCGTCATAGAAGCGGCGGCCCTCCTCGGTTAGCGTCACCGCCCGCGGCGTGCGGTCGAACAGGCGCACGCCCAGCCGCGCCTCCAGCCGGGCCACGGCGCGGCTGACGCCGGACTGGGTCAGTCCCAGGCTGTCCGCCGCCCGCACGAAGCTGCCGGCCTCGACCACCGCGGCCAGGGCGCTGATGCCGCTCAGCAGGCGACCGTCGAAGGGCATGAGCACGACTTCCAGTCATCGAAATGATGTCGACTATGCGCTCGTGTCGTGGCGGGTCAAGCCATAGGGTCCCCGGCAGCGGCGATCGCCGCCGCAACCGATGGAGATCCCCATGGAAGGCAAGATCATCGCCGTCACCGGCGCATCGAGCGGCATCGGCGAGGCCGTGGCGCGTCATTTCGCCAAGGCCGGCGCCGCCGTGATGCTGGGCGCCCGCCGCCTGCACCGGCTGGAGGTGGTGGCGGAGGAGATCCGGTGCGACGGCGGCCGGGTGGCGCTGCGGCGCCTGGACGTCACCCGCCGCGAGGATGCCGAAGCCTTCGTCCAGGCCGCGGTGGCGCAGTTCGGCCGGCTCGACGTCATCGTCAACAATGCCGGGGTGATGCCGCTGTCCCCGGTGGCGGACCTCAAGGTCGAGGAATGGGACCGGATGGTCGACGTCAACCTCAAGGGCGTGCTGTACGGCGTCGCCGCGGCGCTGCCGGTGTTCCGGGCCCAGGGCAGCGGCCACATCGTCAACGTCACCTCGGTCGCCGACCGGCGCATCGTGCCGACCGCCGCGGTCTATTCGGCGACCAAATACGCCGTGCGCGCCTTCTCCGAGGGGCTGCGGCAGGAGATCGGCGGCGGCATCCGGGTCACGGTCGTGGCGCCGGGCGCGACAGAATCGGAATTGGCCAACGGCATCTCCGACCCCGAGCTGCGGCGGGCGGCGATCGAGGATTACCGCCGCGACCTGCTCCCGGCCGAAGCCATCGCCCGCGCGGTCGCCTATGCCGTCGCCCAGCCGCCGGAGGTCGACGTCAACGAGCTGGTCGTGCGCCCGACCGCCCAGGCCTATTGAGCGCCGGCATCATGGCACCCTCCCGCATCGCCCTGGCGGTCCTGGCGGTCCTTGCCGCCCCGGCCGTCGACGCCCGAACCCCGACCACCTCCGCGCAGGCCACCACCATGACACGCACTGACCTCTCCGAAGCCGACCTCGTCGGCATGTGGGTGACCGAGAACGGCCATATCCGGCTCGAGCTGCTGGCCGGCGGCCGCTATGACGAGGCGCGCGGCGCCCGGCGCAGCGCCTATACCGGGCGCTGGGAGATCCGCGGCCCGGGCCGGATCTTCTTCGCCGACGATTCCGGCTTCACCGCCACCGGCACGGTCGCCGACGGAACCCTGGAGGTCGGCGGCGACCACTTCCGCCGGGAGGGGCGCTGGGACTGACCGGCGCGCCGTCCTATCCTCCTCGGAACGAGGAGAATAGGACGGCATGATCCGCATCGACCATCTCGACCATCTGGTGCTGACCGTGGCCAGCATCGAGGCGACCTGCGACTTCTACATCCGCGCCCTGGGGATGCAGGTCGAGACCTTCGGCCAGGGCCGGACGGCCCTGCGCTTCGGCAACCAGAAGATCAACCTGCACCAGGCCGGGCATGAGTTCGAGCCGAAGGCGCTGCGGCCGACCCCGGGCTCGGGCGATCTCTGCTTCATCGCCGCGACGCCGCTGGAGGAGGTGATCGGCCATCTCCAGCGGCTCGGCATCGCGATCGAGGAAGGGCCGATGCCCCGCACCGGCGCCACCGGCCCGCTCCGCTCGGTCTATCTGCGCGACCCGGACGCCAACCTGATCGAGATCTCGAACCCGGCCTAGGCCTGCGCCTCCGGGCTGTTCGGATCGTGCCGCCAGGCCTTCAGCACCTGCGGCGCCGCGAACAGCGCCACCAGCAGCAGCACCGGGCTGGGCCGGACCAGCAGCAGCCCCAGCATGATCGGCGCGCCCAGCAGCCAGACCCGCGGCGACAGGATCGCCGTGATCCGGCCGCCGTCCAGCGGCGACCAACATAAGCGGGCAAGATGGCGGCAATTTGAAGCGAATTCCGGTTTACGCCGGCAGCGACCTGATCCCGCCGGCGCGCGTGGCGTCAATCGTCGCCGGTGCTGCCGCGCAGCCGCTTCACCGATGCCCGCTTGCTCTTGCTGTCGAGTCGCCGGATCTTGCTGCCCAGCGTCGCCCGGGTCGGCCGGCGTTTCTTGGGGGCGACGGAGGCACGCTGGAACAGCTCGACCAGCCGGGCCAGCGCCTCGGCCCGGTTGCGCTCCTGGCTGCGATGCTCGCGGGCGGTGATCACCAGCACGCCGTCCTTGGTCAGGCGCTGGCCGGCCAGAGTCTCCAGTCGCGCCCGCATGTCCTCCGGCATCCCGGCGCGGTCGATCGGGTAGCGCAGCTGCACCGCGGTGGCGACCTTGTTGACGTTCTGCCCGCCCGGGCCGGAGGCGAGGATGAAGCTCTCCTCGAAGTCGCGCTCGTCCAGCGCGATGCGGGCGGTGATCCGGATCATGGCCGGGACCCTCGCACGGCCGGGCGCGCTTGTCATGCCTTCACCAGTATGCCATCCCGGTCCGGGGAGGATGACGGCACGATGACCATCAGGCTGAGGCATATCGAGGCGCTGCAGGCGGTGCAGAAGGCCGGGTCGATCACCGGCGCGGCGGAGCTGCTGAACGTCTCGCAGCCGGCGGTCAGCAAGCTCTTGCGCCATGCCGAGGACCAGCTGGGCCTGCGGCTGTTCGAGCGGGTGAAGGGCAAGCTGGTGCCGACCCGCGAGGCCAAGCTGCTGGAGGTCGAGATCGACCGCACCTTCGCCGGGCTGGAGCGGATCTCCAGCATCGCCGCCAATCTCCGGCGCGGGCGCGAGGGCCATGTCCGCATCGCCTGCCTGCCCAGCCTCGGCTTCGGCTTCATGACCGAGCAGATGGCGTCGTTCCATCGCCGCCACCCCGGCGTCAGCTTCGACCTGCGCACCCACCACACCCGCGAGATCCTGGATCTCGTCGCCACCAACGATCTCGATCTCGCCATCGCCTATGAGCCGGCGCTGCCGCCGGGCATGCGCAAGATCGCGATCGGCACGTCGCGGCTGGTGCATCTGTCGACCACGCCGCTGGCGAAGGGGGAGGCGGCGGAGATCACGCTCGACCGGATCGATGTGCAGACGCTGATCGGCGTCGACCCCGACACCTCGATCGGCGCCACCCTGTCCGACGCGTTCGGCCGCGCCGGCATCCGCTACGCGCCGCGCAACCTGATCCAGACCTACTATCTGGCGTTGCCGCTTGTGCGTTACGGCACCGGCTCGGCCATCGTCGATGAGCACACCGCCCAGGCCTGGGCGGTGCCGGACGTCACCGCCCGTGCCATCGTGCCGGAGATCACCCTGCCGATCACGGCGCTGCACCACGAGAACTACCCGCTGTCGCAGGCGGCGCATCTGTTCCTCGACCACCTCACCGGCAAGCCGACCCAGCGGACGCGAAGCTCCAGGCGATAACACCCGGTGCGGAGCCCATAACCGGCCGGAATTTGACACCCGCCAAGGCGGCGGGCATCACCGAAGGACCCGTTCCGCTTTCCCGCAGGACCGCCATGCCGACCGCGAAACCCGTCATCGGAGTGACCCTGGATGCCGAGGAGCCGGGCGGCTACTCCGCCTCGCCCTGGTATGCGCTGCGGCAGAACTATTGCGGGTCGCTGGCCGAGTTCGGCGCCGTGCCGCTGGCGCTGCCGCATCTGGTCGACGCGGCGGAGCATTACCTGGACCTGTGCGACGGGATCGTCGTCACCGGCGGCGGCTTCGATGTCGACCCCGCGCTCTGGGGCGCCAGCTCGGTGCATGAGACGGTGAAGACCAAGCCGGTGCGCACCCAGTTCGAATGGGCGCTGGTGCAGGGCGCGGTGGCACGGAACAAGCCGGTGCTCGGCATCTGCGGCGGCGAGCAGCTGCTGGCGGTGGTGCTGGGCGGCACGCTGGTGCAGCACATCCCGGCCGAGATCGACAACGCGCTGGACCACAGCCCGGAGCGGAAGATCCACGACCCGGCCGGCTGGAAGGCCGCCCATGAGGTCGAGGTCACGCCCGATACGCTGCTGGCCCGGATCACCGGCGCGGCCCGCTTCGGCGTCAACAGCTCGCACCACCAGGCGGTGAAAGCGGCCGGGCCGGCGCTCATCGTCTCCGGCGTCGCCCCCGACGGGGTGGTCGAGGCGGTGGAGCATCCGGGGCAGCGCTTCTGCCTCGGCGTGCAGTGGCACCCCGAGTACCTGCGCAGCGAGGCCGACCGCGCCGTGCTGGCGGCCTTCGTCGCCGCCTGCGCCGCGTGATGGCCGGGCTCGACGCGGCCGCGGCGGGGGCGGCGCTGGTCCGGGACCTGCTGGACGAGTTCAAGGGCGAGGTCGGGCCCGGGGATTTCGGCCTGACGGTCCGGATCTATCCCGGCCGGCTGCGCGACGGTGCCGCCGACCGCTATTCCGACGGGGCGGTGTTCGGCCATCGCGACGAGGTCGCGGTCTACCCGGCCAGCACCAGCAAGAGCTTCTACCTGGTGGCCTTCCAGCATTGGGTCGAGACCGGGCAGCTGCAGCCGGACGGGGAGGATCTGCGGGCCCTGTCGGCGATGATCCGCCAGTCCAGCAACGACGCCACCACCTACCTGTTCGGCCGCATCACCGGCACCACGCCCGGTGGCCCGCTGCCGGAGGCGGAGATGGCGGCGTGGTGGGAGAAGCGCCAGGCGATCCATCGCTGGTTCGAAAGCTGGGGCTGGCCGGAATTCGAGCGGCTGCGGCTGTGGCACAGCACCTACGAGGATTCGCCCTATGGCCGTGAGAAGGCGGCGCGGGCGCATGGCGGCAACCTGATCGCCCCGCGCGCCGCGGCGGCGCTGCTGCACGGCATCGTCGCCGGCCAGCTGGTCTCGCCCGCCGCCTGCGGCCGGATGCTGGACCTGCTCGACCGGGAGCCGGAGCGCGACCCGGACCGGCTGCCGCCCGACTACACCGACCAGGTGCGCGGCTTCCTGGGCGAGGCGCTGCCGCGTGACGCCCGGCTGTGGTCCAAGGCCGGCTGGACCAGCGAGACCCGGCACGACATGGCCTATTGGGAAGCCCCCTCCGGCCGCAGCCTGATCGCCGCAGTGTACACCACCGGCCCGCATATGGCGCAGAGCCGCCGCTTCCTGCCGGCGGTCGGCGCCCGGCTGCACGCGCTGCTCGAAGGGTAGGGGATCCGGATGTCGCCTGTCTGGCACGATGACGACCGCTCGCCGAACTATGCCCATCTGGCGGCACCCTTCGCCGACACCGTCTTCGCGGTGGAGGCAGGGACCTTCGAGACGCTGTGCCGCCTGTCGCGCTTCCGGCTGCGCGGCGCGCGGATCCTGTTCGGGCTGCGCGGCTGCGCCCTGGCCGAGCCGGACTCGGCCGGGCACTGGGCCGGGGCGCTGCGGCTGCGCGAGGCGCGGCCGGATCACCACGTTCCGCGCTGCGTCCTCGGCGTCTGGGACCGGCCGGCGGGGCGGCTGATCGCCTGGCCCGGCTCGACCGTGCCGAACGCCCACTACATGCGCCGCCAGGCCGAGGCGCCGGAGCAGCGCATCGCCAACATGCTGGCGCCCGGGCTGCACCCCTATGTGATCGGCCCGCATGTGCCCGCCGGCCGCCCGGCGGAGGAGGGGGCGTTCCAGCTCGACCGCACCGTCGAGGTGCCGGTCTGGCGCTCGCCCGACGCCGCCGGCTACGACCTGTCCGGCCGCTTTGACATCTGCGCGCCGGAGGACAATATCCACGCTGCCGGCTGGTCGGGCGACGGCATCGAGTTCTCCTCGGCCGGCTGCCAGACCCTGCCGGGCAGGCATCTGCCGCCGGCCGCGCCGACCGGCGACTACGCCGCCTTTCGCGTCGCGGCCGGGCTTGCCGCCAGCCCGGACCTGGCCGAGACCGGCCTCGCCTTCGACGACCTGCTGGTCACGGGCCGGCATCTGCGCCTGGTGGTGGAGCGCGGGGCGGACCTCGCTTTGGCGCGGCTGATGCCGGGGTCGAGCGGCCCCGAGGTGCGGCTGCTGCAGGACGCCTTCATCGGCCTCGGGCTGATCCCGGACTGGGGCTTTACCGCCGGCGTGCTCAACGGCTTCACCGCCAAGGCGCTCTACGACTGGCAGGCCGCCTCCGGCCGGGTCGCGGACGGCGTGCTGCGGCCGCAGGAGGCGGCGGCGCTGGGCTTTTCGCTCGGCTGAGCTGCCGCCGGTTACGGCGCGGCCTTCAGCACCAGCGGCGACAGGTCGGTGATCTGGTCCTTCAGCGCCGCGGCCAGCCCGGCCGGGCAGGCGGTGCCGACGCCGGACAGGTTGCACAGGCGCAGCGCGTCGATGTCGGCGCCGCCGGCGGCGATCGCCTCGGTCGACAGCGGCAGATGCGCCTTGTCATAGGCGGCCAGCGGCCAGATCCGGCGGGCGACGTAGATCGCCTCGCGGCCGACGGCGATGTGCAGCAGCTGCATCTCACCCTGGCCGTCGGCCTTGCGCCTGGTGCAGCCGAGCGCGGTGCGGACGGTGCCAGCCGGGTCGGTCCGGACCTGGCCCTGGACCACGTCGTCGCAATCTTGCTTCAACGCATCCGCGCTCTCACGGATGAAGTCGGCCGGGTCGCTGTCGCCCAGCCCGCCGATGCGGGTCACGGTGATGCTGCCATCCGCGGCCTGGGCCGGGTCGGCCTTGCGCCACTCGACCACCGTGGTGCTGCCCTCGGTGCCGGCGAAGCTGCGGCTCCAGCCGGCGGGCAGGGTCAGGGCGGCGATCTCGCCATTGCCGCCCGGCAGGACCACCGTGCTGCCCACCTCGGCGGCGGCCGCGCCGGATGCCGCCAGCGCGGCGAGCAGCGCCAGCGCAGCGCCTCGAACCATCATCGTCATGCTGCTGCCTATTGTCCTGCCTCGGTCGCGGGGACGACGAAGCTGTCCATCACCCGCTTCTCGCCGGAATGGTCGAAGGCGATGGTCAGCTTGTCGCTGTCGACGCTGCGGACCTCGCCATAGCCGAACTTCTGGTGGAACACCCGGTCGCCGACGCCGAAGGCGCGGGCCGGGCGCGGCCGGGACTGCACCTCGTAGCCGCTGCCCTCGATCACCGTCGGGGCCCGGCGCATGAAGCCGCCCTGGGCCGGCGCCGTCCACAGCCGGGTCGGCGCCGCCTCGGCCGCGTATCGTCCGCCGCCATAGCCGGTGTCGCCGAAGCCGGTCTCCGAGGTCACCTCGACATGGGCGTCCGGCAGCTCGCCGACGAAGCGCGAGGGCAGGGCGGTCTGCCATTGTCCGTGGATGCGGCGGTTGGCAGCGGCCGAGACATAGGCCCGGCGCTTCGCCCGGGTCAGCCCGACATAGGCCAGCCGCCGCTCCTCCTCCAGCGCCGCGATGCCGCCATCGTCCAGCGCGCGCTGGTTCGGGAACACCCCTTCCTCCCAGCCCGGCAGGAAGACATGGGCGAATTCCAGCCCCTTGGCGGCGTGCAGGGTCATCAGCGTCACCTGCTCGCCGGTCTTCCCCGTCTCGTTCTCCATCACCAGGCTGACATGCTCGAGGAACGCCTGGAGGGTCTCGAAATCCTCCATGGCGTTGATCAGCTCCTTCAGGTTGTCCAGCCGACCCGGGGCCTCGGGCGACTTGTCGGCCTGCCACATCGCGGTGTAGCCGCTCTCGTCCAGCACGGTCTGGGCCAGCTCGACCTGCGAGGCCTGCTCCGACAGGCGGCGCCAGCGCTCGAAATCGCCCATCAGGGCGCGCAAGCTCCCGCGCGGCTTCGGCTTCAGTTCGTCGGTCTCGATCAGCCGCAGCGTCGCCTCGGTCAGGGCCACGCCCTGGGCGCGGGCGACCGTGTGCAGCAGCTGCACGGTGGCGTCGCCCAGGCCGCGCTTCGGCACGTTGACGATACGCTCGAAGGCCAGGTCGTCATCCGGCTGCGCCACCACGCGCAGATAGGCGATGGCGTCGCGGATCTCCTGCCGCTCGTAGAAGCGCGGGCCGCCGACCACGCGATAGGGCAGGCCGAGCGTCAGGAACCGCTCCTCAAACTCGCGCATCTGGAAGCCGGCGCGGACCAGCACCGCGATCTCGTCCAGCGTCACCTGCTGGCGCTGCAGCCGCTCGATCTCGTCGCCGACCCAGCGCGCCTCCTCCTCGCCGTCCCAGACGCTGCGGACGATGACGGTGTCGCCGCCCTGCTCCTCGGTGAACAGGGTCTTGCCCAGCCGGCCCTGGTTGTGCGCGATCAGATGGCCGGCCGCGCCCAGGATGTGGCTGGTGGAGCGGTAGTTCTGCTCCAGCCGGATCACGGCGGCGCCGGGGAAGTCCTGCTCGAAGCGCAGGATGTTGCCGATCTCGGCGCCGCGCCAGGAATAGATCGACTGGTCGTCGTCGCCGACGCAGCACAGGTTGCGGTGCTTCTGGGCCAGCAGGCGCAGCCACAGATACTGCGAGACGTTGGTGTCCTGGTACTCGTCGACCAGGATGTAGCGGAACCGGTCCTGGTAGTCCGCCAGGACGTCGGCATGCTCCTGGAAGATCGTCAGGTTGTGCAGCAGCAGGTCGCCGAAGTCGCAGGCGTTCAGCGTGCGCAGCCGCTCCTGATAGGCGGTGTACAGCGCCAGCATGCGGCCCTGCGCCACCTCGCCGGCATCGGCCGGCTTCAGCTTGGCCGGGGTCAGGCCGCGGTCCTTCCAGCGCTCGATCACGCCCAGCAGCACGCGCGCCGGCCAGCGCTTCGAATCGATGTTGTCGGCCTCCAGTAGCTGCTTGATCAGCCGGATCTGGTCATCGGTGTCGAGGATCGAGAAGTTGGAGCGCAGGCCCACCAGGTCGGCATGCCGGCGCAGGATGCGGGCGGCCAAAGCGTGGAAGGTCCCCATCCACCAGCCTTCGGTCGGGGTGCCCAGCAGGTGGGACACGCGCTCGCGCATCTCGCGGGCGGCGCGGTTGGTGAAGGTGACGGTCAGCACCTGGCTGGGCCAGGCGCGGCGGGTCGACAGCAGATGGGCCAGGCGCGTGGTCAGCACCCGGGTCTTGCCGGTGCCGGCGCCGGCCAGCACCAGCACCGGGCCGTCCAGCGTCTCGACCGCCTGGCGCTGCGCCGGGTTCAGATTCTGCAGGTACGGCGGCTCGAAGCCGGCCGGCATGTTCCGGGAAAGTTCGACCATCCCCTGTCTATAGCATGACCGGGCTGCGCCGAAACCGCTGGCGTCGGGTTGACGCAGCCCGGAGGCCCGTCGAGGATCGCCGCGACCCGAACAGAGAGCCTGCCATGACCGACCTCGTGATCCGCCCCGCCGAGCCCCACGACGCCAAGGAGATCCTGGCGATGATCACCGAGCTGGCGGTGTTCGAGAAGGAGCCGGACGCGGTGCTGGCGACCGAGGCCGACCTGCTGCGCGACGGCTGGGGGCCGGAGCCGAAATTCGAGGCGCTGATGGCCGAGCGCGGCGGCCAGGTGCTGGGCTTCGCCCTGTTCTTCTCCAGCTACTCGACCTGGGAGGGGCGGGAGGGGATCTATCTCGAGGATCTCTATGTCCGCGACGCCGCCCGCGGCCTCGGCGTCGGCCGGGCGCTGGTGACCCGGATCGCGCAGCTGGTGGTGGAGCGCGGCGGCAGGCGGCTCGACCTCTCGGTCCTGACCTGGAACCCGGCGCGGGAGGTGTATGAACGGCTCGGCTTCGACCACAAGTCGGATTGGACCGGCTACCGCCTCACCGGCGACGCGCTGACGGCGCTGGCAGAGAAGGGCTGATCAGCCGGCCGACCGGTTCCGCTCCCGGAAGAACTCCAGGATGATGCAGAGGACCAGCGGCACCAGGTTGACCGCGACGATCGTCCCGGCCAGGCCGGTGCCGAGGTAGACGCCGAGCGACAAGGCCCCCTGGAACGGGTCCAGCCCGATGCCGTAGGCTGGTGTGATCGACATCGCCCCGCCATCGGCGACCACGGTCAGCGGCAGTCGTGCGATCATGTGGAAATGGTAGGCGACGCCGCCGGCATAGACGATCGGGATCTGCACGGCCTGGACCAGCAGCGACAGGCCATAGCCGAGGCCGCGGCGCTTCCACAGCAGGGCGCCGGCGACGATGCACAGCACCATCAGCAGGGCGGCTCCGGTCAGCACAAACCACTGCGTCGGGGCGATGATCGCCGTGCCGTCGCGGTAGATCCGCTCGCCGAGCTCGGTCAGGCCGACGATGCCGCCGACGATCTGGATCACCCCGATGACGCGGTCGAGGGGCAGGGCGAAGCCGCGCGGGCTGCGGTTGCGGTCGGTGCTGGTCATCGCTTGCTCTGTTCGCTCTTCGGATACCGCGGTGGCCGCGCTACTCGCACAGCCCCGTCGAGCCTTCGGCGCAGATCTTGGCGCCGTCGGTCCAGGTGGCGCCGGACAGGTCGGCGTCGCGGAACACGGTGCCGCGCAGCTCGGCTCCGGTCAGGTTGGCGCCGCGCAACTCGGCGCCGACGAAGCGGGCGTTGCGCAGGTCGCTCCTGCTCAGGTCGGCGCCGCTCAGATCGGCCTGGGTGAAGTCGGAGTTGCCGAGCCGCGCCGAATCCAGCTTGGCGCCCTTCAGGCTGGCATTGATGAACTTGGCGCCATAGGCCTCGGCGTTGGTGAAGATCGCCCCGTCCAGCACGGCGCGGATCAGGCTGACCTCGCGGAGCTGGGCGCCGGTCAGGTCGACGCGGCTCAACGGCCGTTCATCGAACAGGCAGCGCCGCCAGTTGACCCCCGGGGCCGCGGCGTCGGTGCAGCCGGCCCATGCCGCGGCCGGACCGAGCAGCAGGGCGAGGGAGAAAGCGAGGGCCCGGGCGACTCGGGTGCCGAAGGATGCGACCGACATGGCCGGACAGTCACAGATTCCCAGGACTCAGCGCAAGCGCGCCGACGTCCGAGTCCACTCCGAAACCCTACTCCGGCGGCCATCTGACGCGGCTTTCTGCGCTTCCGGTGCTCACGGACCTCATGTCCGCTGCGCTCCGGTTCTCGAAAGCCGCGCCAGCTGACTCGCCGGAGCGAGTTTCGGAGCGGACTCTCTCACATGGATTTGCCGACCGGGCGGACGATCCGGCGCTGCCGCTCGCGGAAGGCGATGAACAGGCTGGAGCCGACGATCACCGCGGTGCCGAGCAGTTCGATCGGGGTCGGGAACTCGCCCCAGGCGAGGAAGCCGAGGCCGAGGGCGAAAATCAGCGAGGCATAGTCGAAGGGCGCGATCACCGAGGCCGGGGCCAGCTGATAGGCCTTGGTCATCAGGATCTGGGCGATGCCGCCCAGCACGCCGACCGCGACCAGGATCGGGATGTCGATCAGGTCGGGCCACACCCCGACGAAGGGCAGGGTGGCGGCCCCGACCACCGCGCCGGACAGGGTGAAGTAGAAGACGATGGTGACGTTGGATTCGGTGTCCGCCATCTTGCGGATCGAGACCATGGCGAAGGCCGTGGCCAGGGCGCCGGCCAGCGCCACCAGGGCGCCGAGCGAGACACCCGTCGCCGGGCTCGGATGCACCACCAGCAGCACGCCGACGAAGCCGATCACCACCGCGCTCCAGCGATAGACCCGCACCGTCTCGCCGAGCAGCGGGATGGCCAGGATGGTGATGAACATCGGCGCGGCATAGCCCAGCGCCGTCGCGGTCGCCAGCGGCAGCAGGCTCAGCGCGGTGAAGCCGCAGAACATCGAGACGAGGCCGGAGCCGGAGCGGCGCAGATGCCCGCCCAGCCGCTCGGTGCGCAGCACCCGGAAGCCGCCGAGGCGATGCACCAGCCACAGCACCGGGATCATGGCGAAGAAGCTGCGGACGAAGACGATCTGGCCGACCGGATACTGGTCGCCCAGCTGCTTGATCAGCGCCGACATGCAGGTGAACAGGGCGGCCGAGGCCAGCTTGTAGCCGATGGCGGGCAGAATGGAGGCCGGGGCCGCTTCGTCCGCGGACCCTTTCGGTTCGGCCTGGGAGATCGTCATCGGAAACGGGGCCCGTTGCGGCTCGATCGTTCCCTAGAGACTTACGCCGGACGAATCGGCGGGGCCATCGACGATCGCGCCGGGTCTGCCATGCATGGCGGCAGCGGGCAGGGCGCCCGGGCCGGATCCGCGGACCCGGCCCGGGCGGCAAGGCTTACTCCCCGGTCCAGCCCTTGTAATCCTTGACGTTGTCGCGGGTGACGAGCGTCGAGGGGATCAGGGTGGGGTCCTGGGCCGGCTTCTGGCCGTTGAGCAGGCCGACGCCTTCCTCCACCGCCTTGCGGGCCATGGAGAACGGATCCTGGGCCGAGGACGCCTGGATCAGGGTGTTGCCGGTCAGCGCGGCGACGATGTCGGGCGCGCCATCGACCGACGTGATGATGATGTCGCTGCGGCCGAGCTGCTTGGCCGCCAGGTCGGCGCCGATCGCGGTCGGGTCGTTGATGGCGAAGACGGCGTCGATCTTCTCGAACCGGGTCAGCAGGCTCTGCATCACCGCCAGGCCGCCGTCACGGGACCCCTTCGCGTCCTGGTCGTCGGAGAGGATCTTCAGGTCGGGCAGCTTGTCCCAGACGTTGTGGCAGCCCTTGACCCGGTCGGTCACGGCCGAAACCTGCGGGCCGTTGACGATGACGACGTTGCCCTTGTTGCCCAGCTTGTCGGCGATGTACTTGCAGGCGATCTCGCCGGCCTGGACGTTGTCGGTGGTCACCGTGGCGTCGGCGCCCTCGGCCGCGGTGTCGACGGCGACGACGATGATGCCGGCGGCCTGCGCCTTCTTGATCGCCGGGCCGATGGCCTTCGGGTCACCCGGGTTGAGCAGGATCATGTCCACGCCGGCGGCGATGAAGTTGTCGATCTGGGTGAACTGCTTGCCCAGGTCGTAGTCATAGCCGACGGCCTGGACCTCGACATTCGGGTTGGTCTTCTTCGCCTCGAACTCCGCGCCCTTGGCCAGGGCGACGAAGAACGGGTTGCCCATCGAGCCGAGCGAGACGCCGATCTTCTTGAGATCCTTCGCCTCGGCGACGCCGGCGGCGCCGACCGAGAGCGCCAGCGCGACGCCGGCGAGCAGGACATGTTTCAGCACGTGGATCCTCCCCTGGTCTGTGCGATGGAGCCGGCGGGGCGACCAGAATCCCCGCCGGCCCTTTCCGGAAGCTCGGAACCTCAGGTGCGGGCCGATCCCTGCAGGCGCAGCCGGTCGAGCGCGACGGCGCCGATGATGATCAGGCCCTTGATGATGTACTGCCAGACGTCCGGCACCCCGACCAGGATCAGCCCGTTCGACAGCACGGCGATGATCAGCGCGCCAACCAGCGTGCCCCAGATCGAGCCGATGCCGCCGACGAAGGAGGTGCCGCCCAGGATCACCGCGGCGATCGCGTCGAGCTCGTAGCTGACGCCGAGCTGGGTGCCGTTGGCAGCGTAGAGCCGGGCGGCCGACATCACCCCGCCGAGGCCGGCGAGCAGGCCGGAGGCGCCGTAGACGAACAGCAGCACCCGCCAGACCTTGATGCCCGACAGCCGCGCCGCGTCCGGGTTGCCGCCGACCGAGTAGATGTGCACGCCCAGCACCGTCCGCCGCAGCACCAGCCAGGAGATCACGATCACCAGGAAGGCGATGATCACCAGCCAGGGCACGCCGAGGACGGTGCCGTTGCCGATGAAGTCGAAGGACAGGGACGGGTTGAACACCGTGGTGTCGCCGCCCAGCAGGCGGGCGATGCCGCGCACCGCGGTCAGCGAGCCGAGGGTGACGATGAAGGGCGGCAGCCGCAGGAAGGCGATCAGCACGCCGTTGGCCAGGCCGAAGATCAGGCCGGCGAGCAGGCCGAACACGATGCCGACCAGGCCCAGATCGGGGATCAGCGACCCGATCACCGCGACCATGGCGGAGGCGGCCAGGATCGAGCCGACCGACAGGTCGATGCCGCCGGTCAGGATGACGAAGGTCATGCCGGCGGCCAGCACGGTGTTGATCGCCGCCTGCTGCATCACGATCGAGACGTTCTGCCAGGAGGCGAAGCGCCCGCCCTCGCTCATGAAGTAGAAGGCGATGCAGAGCAGGATCAGCACCGGCAGCATGCCGACGGTCCGGATCAGGCCCTGGATCATCAGCCGGCGTTCGGCGTCGCGGTTGACGGCGGAGGTGGCGGCGTTGTCGGCCATGGGTGACGATCCCTTACTGGACAGTGGCGGCGGCGGGGTCGGCGATGCCGGTGGCGAGGGCCATGATCGCCTCCTGGGTCAGGGGGCGGCCGGACGCGCCGCCGGCCTCGCCCTCGATCCGGCCCTCGCGCATCACCAGGGCACGGTCGGCGATGCCGATCACCTCCGGCAGCTCCGAGGAGATGACGATGACGCCGATCCCGGCCTTCGCCAGCCCGTCGATGATGCGGTAGATCTCCGACTTGGCGCCGATGTCGACGCCGCGCGTCGGTTCGTCGAGGATCAGGATGCGCGGCTTGGTTTCCAGGAGGCGCGACAGCAGCACCTTCTGCTGGTTGCCGCCGGACAGCGCGCCGACCGTGACCTCCGGGTTGGCCACCCGGATCTTCAGCGCGGCGATGGCGTCGCGGGCGCGGACCTTGGCCCGGCCGCGGTCGAGGATGCCGCCTGGGCCGGCATCGGTGCCGCAGACCACCAGATTGATGTTGTCCTGCACCGACATGTCCAGGAACAGGCCCTGGCCCTTGCGGTCCTCGGTCAGGTAGGCGATGCCGGCGGCGATGGCGTCGCCGGGGCCGTGGATCTGCAGCGGCTTGCCGTCCAAGCTGACCTCGCCGGACGTCTTCGGCTCGGCGCCGAAGATCAGCCGCGCCAGCTCGGTCCGGCCGGAGCCGACGAGGCCGGCGATGCCCAGCACCTCGCCCGCGTGCAGCTCGAAGCTGCAGCCGCGCACCCGGTGCCCGTCGGCGATATCGCGGACCGCGAAGATCACCCGGCCGGCGCTCTCATGCGCGTCATGGTCCTTCTTGTAGAAGCCGGAGATGTCGCGCCCGACCATCATCTTGACCAGCGCCTCGGCCGACAGGCCGTCGCGGTCCAGCGTGCCGACATAGCTGCCGTCGCGCAGCACCGAGACGCGGTCGGACAGCTCGTAGATCTCCGACATCCGGTGGCTGATATAGATGATCGCCAGCCCCTCGGCCTTCAGCCGGCGGATCAGCTCGAACAGCCGGTCGGTCTCGCGCGCCGACAAGGCCGTGGTCGGCTCGTCCATCACCAGGATGCGGGCCTGGGCGTGGATGGCGCGGGCGATCTCGACCAGCTGGCGCTCGGCGATCGACAGGGTGCCGACCAGCGTGGTCGGGCGGAAGGTCGCGCCCAGCCGTTTCAGCACGTCCTCGCAGCCCGCCATCATCGCCCCGCGGTCGACGAAGGGGCCGGATTTCGGCTCGCGGCCGAGATAGATGTTCTCCGCCACCGTCAGGTTCGGCGACAGGCTGAGCTCCTGGTAGATCACGGCGATGCCCAGCTGCTTGGCGGCGAGCGGGCCGTTGATCGTCACATCGCGGCCGTCGAGGCGGATGGTGCCGCCGGCATCGGCCTGGTAGGCGCCGGACAGCACCTTCATCAGGGTCGACTTGCCGGCGCCGTTCTCGCCCATCAGGGCGTGGATCTCGCCCGGATAGACGGTCAGGTCGACCCGGGTCAGCGCCTTCACCCCCGGGAAGGTCTTGGAGATGCCATGCATCTCCAGGATCGGCGTGGGGCTAGTCTGCGGCTGCAGCATGGTCGCGCCATCCTCTCTCATCGGCGCTGCGGGTCAGGATCGAGGCCCGCGGCGAGAAGCTGAAGAACATCGGCAGGCTGGCGGCGCCGATGGCACCGGCATCGCAGCCGAAGGTGCCGTGCAGCAGGCGCGGCGGCTGGCCGGCCTCCGGCACGGTGGCGGCCAGCCGCGACTGCAGCCGGCCGATCAGGGCGTCGATCAGCCCGTCGTCGATATCGGCGTCGATGATCACGCTGCGCACTTCCAGCAGGGCGGCGGCGGACCAGATCGCGTCGGTCATGGCGTCGACGCAGTCGCCGATCCATTCCGCCACCGGCGGCCGGGCGGCGGCGATCGCGGCCTTGAGGTCGGCGCGGCTGCCGCCGGGGAGATCATGGAAGGCGAGGTGGCGCGACAGCGCGTTCAGCGAGGCACGGGTCAGCAGGATGTCGCGGCCATCGGCGGGGGCGGGGGCGGAGGCCAGGCGCCCGGGCCCGACCGGCAGCAGCGCCACGTCGCCGGCATTGCCGGTCGGGCCGCGCAGGCAGTCGCCGCCCAGCACCACGCCGCCGCCGATGGCCGGGCCGATGAACAGGTACAGGAAATCGTCGATGCTGCGGCCGATGCCGTAGAACAGCTCGGCCACGGCGGCGGCGGTGCCGTCATTCTCGCCGAAGACGGGCAGGCCGGTCGCCTCCTCCAGCATCGCCGGGAAGTCGACCACGTCCCAGGCGGCGAAATCGGCCGGCGGCAGGTCCAGCTGGTGCAGCCAGGCGCCGAGATTGTAGGGCTGGGCCAGGCCGATGCCGGCCAGCTTCGGCCGGTCGGCGGGGCTCAGCACGTCCAGCAGCCCGGCCACGTCCTGGCGGGCGATGCGCAGCGCCTCGGCCGGGGCGGGCAGCAGCCCGTCATGGCTGCGGCGGGCGATCACGGACCCGCCGAAATCGATCAGCACGGATTCCATGCTGCGGCGGTCCAGCCGGACGCCGATGCCGAAGGCGCCCTGCGGCGCCAGCCGGTACAGGGTGGCGGGCTGGCCGCGGCCGCCGTCATGCCGCTTGCCCAGCGAGACGATCAGGCCATCCGCCTCCAGCTGGGCGATGATGCCGCCGATCGCGGTGTTGGTCAGCTCCGCCTGCCGGGCCAGCTCGGCCTTCGACGCCTCGCCGGCGCGGCGCAGGGTCTGCAGCACCAGCCGCTCATTGTAGCGGCGGAGCTGCAGGGAATTCGTGCCGCGGCGGATGGCGGACCGGCGCAATTCCTGATCGTCCTCCCGACGCGTGGAAGATTAATTGAACGTGGTGGAATTAATCCGATGGCTTCCGCGCGTCAAGGACAGTTTATCTCGTTTTCGCTTTGAATCCCGACATGAGCTTTCTGCGCGTGCCAACAATTGTATCGTCAAGCGAGCATCTGCTCAAGCTGGCGGCAGGATTCCGTCAGGCCGCGCCGGGGAGATCGGCGATGCGCCACAGGCCCAGCGCCTTGTCGCGATAGGCGCCGCCCTCCTCGGTGCAGCCCTCGACGATGACGCGATGCGGCGCCGGCAGGCCGAAGGGCGGGCGCTGCAGGTTCAGAGGCCGCCAGTCGCCATCGGCGATGACGCGGTTGCCCTGCAGCTCGAGGAAGGTGGTGGTCAGCAGCCAGGTCGAGCCGGAGCGGCGGAGATTGGCGAAGGCGGCGCCGATGCTCTCGGCCGAGAGATGCACCAGGCAGTCGCGGCACAGCACGACATCGGCCCTGGGCAGCGCGTCGCGGGTCAGGTCCAGGCGCAGGAAGCGGCGCCGGTCGGTCTCGCCGTAGCGGACGATGTTCTTGGCCACCAGGTCGGCGACGATGTCGGCGCCGGTGTAGGCAATGCCCTCGAGATCGGTCCGGCTCATCCAGCCGAAATCGCCGCAGGGCAGGTCGAGCAGCGAGGTGGCGCCGAGCTCGCGCAGCAGGGCCGGGATCGCGGCGCGCAGCTGGGCGGTGCCGTCCAGGCCGGAGCCGAGGCCCGAGCGTGACTCTTCGGCGCCCCAGACATTGTTGCGCCAGATGTAGTCGAAGGTGTCGGCCAGCCCCAGCCCGGCCAGCGCATCGGTGTGCCGGCGGTAGACGCGCTGGGCCAGCGCCTCCGGGCGGTCGGTGTCGGCGAGCGGCTCATCCGTCATCGCGGGACCTTCAGGCGGCGCAGGCCTCGGCGCGGCGCGGGCGGATGCCGAGGAAACGGCAGATCGCCAGGGTCAGCTCGGCCCGGTTCAGGGTGTAGAAGTGGAACTCCTCCACCCCATGGGTCTGCAGCAGGCGGCACTGCTCGACCGCGACCGAGGCGGCGACCAGCTGGCGCGTGTCCGGCGTCTCGTCCAGCCCCTCGAACAGCATCTCCAGCCAGTCCGGGACGGCGGCGCCGCAGGCGGTCGCGAACTCCTTGGTCCGGGCGAAGTTGGTGATCGGCAGGATGCCGGGGACGATCGGCAGGCCGATGCCCGCCGCGGCGGCGTGGTCGCGGAAGCGCAGGAACGCCTCGGTGTCGAAGAAGAACTGGGTCAGCGCCCGGTCGGCGCCGGCATCGGCCTTGCGCTTCAGGTTGTCCAGGTCGAAATCGGCCGAAGGCGCCGCCGGATGCACCTCCGGATAGGCCGCCACCGAGATGTCGAAATCGGCGATGCGGCGCAGCCCGGCCACCAGGTCGGCGGCATAGGCGTAGCCGTCCGGCCGCACCTGGTAGGGCGCGCCGCCGGGCGGGTCGCCGCGCAGCGCCACGATGCGGCGGATGCCGGCGGCCCACAGGGCGCGGGCGACGCCGTCGATCTCCTCACGCGAGGCACCGACGCAGGTCAGGTGCGAGGCGGTGGGCAGGCCGCTGCCGTCCTGGATCCTGGTGACGATGCCGAAGGTGCGGTCGCGGGTCGACCCGCCGGCGCCATAGGTGACCGAGACGAAGTCCGGCGCCAGCGGCGCCAGCCGCGTCACCGTCTCCATCAGCGTCGCCTCCGCCGCCTCACTCTTCGGCGGGAAGAACTCGAAGCTGACGATCGGGTCGTGGCGGCCGATTTCGGCCGCGGCCGGATCGCGGCGGCCGGCTTCGGCCGAGGCATTCGCATGGGAAATGTTGGTCGTCATGCTGCGGCCTTCCGTTGCGCCGCCCGCCTGGCGGGCCAGATGGTGACGGTCAGGGGGGCGCCGGGCAGATGCACCGGCGGTTCGGCGTCGAAACCGGCCCGCTGCAGCCAGCGGGCGAAGATGTCGTCCGGGAAGCCGAGCCAGCGATGGGCATGCTCGCTGCGCAGGTTCTCGACATCATGCGGCGCGAAATCGGCGACGATCAGCCGGCCGCCGGGGCGCAGCACCCGCGCCGCCTCGGCGATCGCCGCGGCCGGGTCCTCGAGATGGTGCAGCACGTGGTGGACCAGCGCCACGTCGAAGGATTCGCCGGGCACCGGCAGCTGGTACAGGTCGCCCTGGCGCACCTGGCAATGGCGCTGCAGCCCGGCGCGCTCGATATTGGCGCGGGCCACCGACAGCATCTCGCGCGACAGGTCGATGCCGACCGCGCGCCGCACCCGCTCGCCCAGCAGGATCAGCATGCGGCCGCTGCCGGTGCCGAGGTCCAGCAGGTCGCCGATCTCGCCGGGCGGCAGCAGGTCGACGATCGCCTTCTCCACCGCGCTGTCGGCGATGTGCAGGGTGCGGATCTCGTCCCAGTGCGAGGCGTTGTCGCGGAAATAGCCGGCGGCCATCTCGGCGCGCTGGCGCTTCACCGCCTCCAGCCGCTCCAGGTCCAGCCCGACGGTAGCGTCGGCGTCCGGGATCAGGTCGACCAGGCTGCGCGCCAGCTCGGCCACGGCGCCGCTCTCGGCCAGGCGGAAGAAGGCGAAGGTGCCCTCGCGGAACCGGTCCAGCAGCCCGGCCTCGGCCAGCAGCTTCAGGTGGCGCGACACGCGCGGCTGGCTCTGCCCCAGGATCTGCGTCAGGTCGGTGACCGACAGGTCGCCATGGGCGCACAGCATCAGGATCCGAAGCCGTGTCGGCTCGGCCGCCGCTTTCAGCCCCTGCAGCAGACGCTCCACGATCCTCCGGCCTCCTGCTCCTCAGCTTGCACCAAGGGCAGGATAGCAAACTCCCAGCAAGACATAAACATGTCTTTATGTGTTTGTTCGATCGGCCTGCAGGAGTGCCCCACAAACGTCATTGCGAGGAGGCGAAGCCGACGAAGCAATCCAGGGGCCGGTGCGGGCCGGCCCCTGGATTGCTTCGCTGCGCTCGCAATGACGGTGAGAGGCGGTGGCCTACAGTGCCCCCATCTCGACCAGCTCCCGCCGTGCCTGCTCCGGCGACTCGAAGCGGATCGCGCGCATGCCGACGGCGCGGGCGCCGACGACATTGTCCGGGTTGTCGTCGATGAAGATGCAGTCGGCCAGATCGAGGCCGAAGCGGCTCTCCAGCAGCTGATAGATCCGGGCATCCGGCTTCAGCAGCTTCTCATGGGCGGAGACGATGACACCGTCGAACCAGCCCAGGAACGGGTACTTCGCCAGGGCCACGGCAAACTTCTCGGCCGAGAAGTTGGTGATGGCATAGACCTTGTCGCCCCGGTCCTTCAGCCCCTTCAGGATCTCGACCGTGCCGTCGATGACATGGGGCACCATCTCCTCCCAGCGCTCGTCGAAGGCGCGGATCAGGTCCTCGTGATGCGGGAACTCGGCCACCTTGGCGGCGATCGCCTCCGGGAACGGGACGCCGCCATCCATCGACAGATTCCAGTCATGGGTGCAGACTTCCGCCAGGAATGTTTCCATTGCCGCCTCGTCCGCGAACAGCTTGCGATAGAGATGCCGCGGGTTCCACTCGAGCAGCACGGCGCCGATGTCGAAGACGATGGTGGGGCGGCCCGAATTCGAGGGTGACGTGTCCGGGCGTGACGAGGTCATGGCAAGAGGCTCCGCTTCGGGCTATGTGGAATCGCTGGTAGCACGCGGGGAAAGCCGACCCAAGCCATGAAGCTGCACACCTATTACCGCTCCTCGGCCGCCTATCGGGTCCGCATCGCCATGGCGCTGAAGGGGCTCGACTACGATTCGGTGTTCCACCATCTGCGCCGGGGCGAGCAGGCGGCCGAGCCGTACCGCTCGCTGAACCCGCAGAAGCTGGTGCCGGCGCTGGAGGGCGAGGGGGCGGTGATCACCCAGTCGCTGGCGATCATCGAGTATCTCGACGAGACGCACCCGAATCCGCCGCTGCTGCCGGCGGACCCGGCGGGCCGCGCCCGGGTGCGGTCGATCGCGCTGTCGATCGCCTGCGAGATCCACCCGATCAACAACCTGCGCGTGCTGCGCTACCTGCGGACGCCGCTCGGCCATGACGAGCCGGCGATCGAGGAATGGTACCGGCACTGGGTGGCCGAGGGGCTCGGCGCGCTGGAGACTCAGCTGTCGCGGTCGCCCGATACCGGCGCCTTCTGCCATGGCGCGATGCCGACCATCGCCGATTGCTGCCTGATCCCGCAGCTCTACAACGCCCGCCGCTTCGACTGCGACCTCAACCCCTATCCGACTCTGCTGGGGATCGAGGAGCGGGCGGTGGCCCTGCCGGCCTTCGCCGAGGCGGCGCCGGAGCGCCAGGGCGACGCCGAGGCCTGAGACCAGCGTGCCGGGGGGCGCGCCGAACCCCGCCCAGAGCGGCGGCAACGACGAGGGGGCAGCATGACGACGGAGACGGCCGACACCAGCCCGACCGCCTGGTTCCAGGAGATGGCACCGCCGGAGCGGCGGACGTTCTGGGCCTGCTTCGCCGGCTGGGGCCTGGACGCGATGGACGTCCAGATCTATTCCTTCGTGATCCCGACCATCGTCGCGCTGTGGAGCCTGACCAACGCCCAGGCCGGCCAGATCGCGACGGTGACGCTCTTGTGCTCCGCCGTCGGCGGCTGGCTCGCCGGCCTGCTGGCCGATCGCATTGGCCGGGTGCGGACGCTGCAGCTGACCATCCTGTGGTTCTCGGTCTTCACCTTCCTCAGCGGCTTCGCCCAGAACTTCGAGCAGCTGCTGATCGCCCGCGCCCTGATGGGCTTCGGCTTCGGCGGCGAATGGGCGGCCGGCGCCGTGCTGATGGGTGAGGTGATCCGCGCGGAGCATCGCGGCAAGGCGGTGGGCACGGTGCAGTCGGGCTGGGCCATCGGCTGGGCGGTGGCGCTGATCGCCAAGACGGTGCTGTTCCTGGCCTTCGACCCGTCCGTCGCCTGGCGCTACCTGTTCTTCATCGGCATCCTGCCGGCGATCCTGGTGTTCTTCCTGCGCCGCTTCGTCGACGAGCCGCCGGTGTTCGCCGAGACGCAGCGCCGCATCGCCGAGACCGGCGACCGGCCCGGCCTGCTGGAGATCTTCTCCGGCCCGGTCCTGAAGACCACGATCCTGACCTCGCTGCTGACCACCGGGGCCCAGGGCGGCTACTACGCCATCACCACCTGGCTGCCGAGCTACCTCAAGGGCCAGGGCCTGTCCGACATCGGCAGCAGCGGCTACCTCGCCGTCGTCATCGCCGGGTCGTTCACCGGCTATCTGGTCGGCGCCTATCTCGCCGACCGGATCGGGCGGAAGCGGCTGTTCTTCGTGTTCTCGCTGTGCGCCATCGTCATGGTGTTCGCCTATACCAGCCTCAACCTCAGCAACGAGATGGTGCTGCTGCTGGGCTTCCCGCTCGGCTTCTTCGGCTCCGGCTATTTCAGCGGCGTCGGCGCCTTCCTGACCGAGCTGTTCCCGACCCGGGTACGCGGCTCCGGCCAGGGCTTCGCCTACAATTTCGGCCGTGGCGTCGGCGCCCTGTTCCCGATGCTGGTCGGCTATCTCAGCGCCAGCATGTCGCTGGGCCAGGCGATCGCGATCTTCGCCATCGGCGCCTACGCCCTGCTGTTCCTCGCCGCTTTGGCTCTGCCCGAGACCAAGGGGAAGACCCTGCATGCCGATGGCTGAGCCGCTGCCCACCGCGCCGCTGTGCCAGGGCCCGGACCCGGCGCCCCGGCCGCCGCGCCGGATCGCCCTGCCGGCGGGCGCCTGCGACACCCACGCCCATGTCATCGGCGGTCTTCCCGACTATCCGCTGGTGGCCAGCCGCAGCTACACCCCGCCAGAGGCGCCGCCCGCCGCCTATCTCGGCATGCTCGATGCCGTCGGCATGGCGCGCGGCGTGCTGGTCCAGGTCAGCGTCCACGGCACCGACAACCGGCTGATGGTGGAGACGCTGGAGGCCAACCGCGGCCGGCTGCGCGGCATCGCCGTGGTCGATGCCGGCGTGTCCGACGCCGAACTGGCCCGGCTGAAGGAGGCCGGCGTGGTCGGCCTGCGCCTCAACGTGCTGTTCGGCGGCGGCGTCGGCTTCGACCAGCTCGAGCGCCTCGGCGACCGCTGCCGCGAGCTGGGCTGGCACCTGCAGTTCCTGCTCGACGCCCGCACGCTGCCGGAGCTGGCGCCGCGGCTGGAGCGGCTGCCGGTGCCTTTCGTCATCGACCATATGGGCCACATGCCGGCCTCGGCCGGGACCGGCCATCCGGGCTTCCAGGCGCTGCTCGGCCTGCTGCGGCGGGGCCAGGGTTGGGTCAAGCTGTCCGGCGCCTTCCGCGTCTCGACCGCCGGATCGCCCTATGCCGACACGACCCCCTTCGCCCGCGCCTTGGTCGAGGCCGCGCCGGACCGGATGGTGTGGGGCAGCGACTGGCCGCATGTCGCCCATCCCGGCGACATGCCGAATGTCGGCGCGCTGCTCGACCTGCTGGCCGACTGGGTGCCCGACCCGGCGCAGCGCGACGCCGTCCTGGCGGCCAACCCGGCCCGGCTGTACGGCTTCCGCTAGACCTCCAGCAGCACCGACCCGCTGGTGCGGCCGGCCTCCAGCGCCCGGTGGGCCTCGGCCGCCTCGGCCAGGGGGTAGACGGCGCCGATCAGCGGCCGCAGCCCGGCCTCGACCTCGGCCAGCACCTCGGCCGCGGCGCGGGGATAGATCGCCGGGTCGGGCAGGTAATGGCGCAGCACGCTGGGCCGGGCCAGGGCGATCGACCGGGCCGGGCCGAGCTCGCCGACATCGATGGTCGGCAGGCTGCCGCCGACCTGGCCGAGGCTGGCGACCAGCCCGTAGGGCGCCATGGCGTCGAAGGTCCGCAGCAGCGTGTCGCCGCCGACGCCGTCGATCGCCATGTCGGCGCCGCGGCCGCCGGTGATCTCGCGCACCGCGGCGACGAAGTCGGTCTCGCGGTAGAGGATGACGTGGTCGGCGCCATGCGCCTTGGCCACCTCCGCCTTGCGGGCGTCGCCGACCGTGCCGATCACGGTGGCGCCGCGCCGCCTGGCCCATTGCGTCGCGATCACGCCGACGCCGCCGGCCGCGGCCTGGATCAGCACCGTGTCGCCGGGCCTGAGCGGCCGCACCCGCTCGAACAGCATATGGGCGGTCAGGCCGCGCACCAGCACCGCGGCGGCGACGTCGAAGCCGATGCCGTCGGGCAGGCGGATGGCGCGCTCGGCCGGCAGCAGCCGATGCCCGGCATAGCTGCCGGCGGGCAGCCCGGCATAGGCGATGCGGTCGCCCTCGCGCAGCCCGGCGACGCCCGGCCCCACCCGCTCGACCGTGCCGGCGCCCTCGACGCCCAGCCCGGCGGGTAGGGCCGGCTGACCGTACAGGCCGGTGCGGTGGTAGATGTCGACGAAATTGACCCCGGAGAAGGCCTGCCGCACCAGGATCTCGCCCGGGCCCGGCTCGGCCAGGGACACGGTGTCGAGCGACAGCGCCTCCGGCCCGCCAGGGGCGTGGATGCGGATGGCGCGGGTGCTGGTGGTCGTGGACATGCGGCCTCCTCGGTTGGGTCGGCCGAGGATGGATCGGTCACGATCCGTGCGGAATTCCGGGAGATCGCACGGGATCCGTGCAAGACTGCACGGATGGAATGGGGTGACGTCCGCTACTTCCTGGCCCTGGCGCGGGCCGGGTCGCTCTCCGCCGCCTCGCGCCGGCTCGGCGTCGAGCACACCACCGTCGCCCGCCGGGTCGATGCGCTGGAGGCGGCGCTGGGCACCCGGCTGTTCGACCGGCTGCCGCGCGGCTGGCGCCTGACCGCCGAGGGCGAGCGCCTGGTCGACGATGCCGGGCGGCTAGAGGAGGAGGCGCTGGCCTTCGCCCGCCGCGCCGCCGGCGGCACCGGCGTCGCCGGGCCGGTCGCGGTCTCGGCCCCGCCCTTCCTGGCCAACCACTTCCTGGCGCCGCGGCTGGGCCCGGTCCTGGCCGCCCATCCCGGCCTCGTCCTGACCCTGATCGGCGAGAAGCGGGCGGCGATGCTGGGCCAGCGCGAGGCCGACCTGGTGCTGCGCCTGTCGCGGCCGGCCGAGCATGGCGCCGTGGCGCGCCGGGTCGGCACCATGGCCTTCGGCCTCTACGCCGCGCCGTCCTACCTGGCGGGCCGGCGGCCGGAGGACTGGGTGTTCCTGGGCGACGACGAATCCGCGGGCGAGCTGCCGCAGCACCGCTGGCTGCTCGCCTTCGCCGGGTCGCGGCCGCTGGTGCTGCGCAGCAACGACATGACGACGCTGTTCCAGGCCGCCCGTGCCGGCATCGGCATCGCCGCCCTGCCGTGCTTCGTCGGCGAGGGCGATCCCGGCCTCGCCTGCGTCGAGGCGGACCAGGACGGCGTCGGCAGCCGCGAGATCTGGATCGGCATCCATGAGGACCTCCGCCGCTCGCCCCGGCTGCGGCTGGCGATGGACGCGATCGCCGCGATCTTCGCCCGCGAGCGCCGGCTGCTGGAAGGTGCCGGCGCTCGCTAGCGATGTCAGGAGCCGACCGGCTTCATCTGCAGCCCGGGAACGACGGTGTTCGGCCGGGGCGCCGTCGCGCCGGGAACCGTCACGCCGGCCACAGCGGGCACCAGGGTGATGTTCACCGGCGAGGTGTATTTGTTGTCGGCGCCGCTGGCGGAATCGATCGCCCAGCCGATGCCGCCGCCCAGGATGACGTTGCCGACCGTCGCCCCGGCCACATCCGATTTGTTCAGGAAGGTCGCCGTCTGGTACCCCACCTTGTCGCAGGAGATCGTGATGTCGTGCTTGGTCTTCTTGATGGTCGTCGCCGCCGGCGTCGCCGGGATGGTCGCGATCACCGTGCCTTCCCGCTGCAGCTGACACTGCGCCCCGGACGGGTTGGTGTTGACCGCGATCTCCTGGGATGTGCCCTCGATGATGGAAGAACAGGCGCTCAGGCTCGCCGCCGCGGCGAGCGCCACTACAAATCGCTTCATCACTATCCCCCAACGAAAATGCGCGAACGCATGAATCAGTCAAAAATTGACTAAAACCTATCATTATATGTGTCGGGAGCAGGAGTAAAGGGCATCGCCGCCGTCCGTTCGCATCGGCCGGGCCCCGCGGCGCGGGCCCGGCCGATGCGGAGGCTCAGGCCCCGGTCGCCGCCCGCAGCGCCTGGTCGAGGTCGGCGATGATGTCGCCGACCGATTCCAGGCCGATCGACAGGCGGATCACCTCCGGCCCGGCGCCGGCGGCCTTCAGCCCCTCCGGCGTCAGCTGGCGGTGGGTGGTCGAGGCCGGGTGGATGATCAGCGACCTGGCGTCGCCGATATTGGCCAGGTGGCTTAGCAGCTCCACCCCCTCCACCACCTTCACGCCGGCGTCGAAGCCGCCCTTGACGCCGAAGGTGAAGACGGCGCCGGCGCCGCGCGGCAGGTACTTCTTGGCCAAAGCGTGGTACTTCGAGCCCGGCAGGCCGGCATAGTTCACCCACTCCACCGCCGGGTGGGTCGACAGGAACTCCGCCACCTTCTGCGCATTCTCGATGTGCCGGTCCATCCGCAGCGACAGCGTCTCGATGCCCAGCAGGGTCAGGAAGGCGTTCAGCGGCTGCTGGTTGGTGCCCAGGTCGCGCAGGCCGACGGCATGGCCGTAGAAGGTGTAGGCCAGGTCGCCGAACGTCTCGAAGAAGCGCAGCCCGTGATAGCCCGGCTCCTCGGCGGTCAGGCCCTTGAACTTGTCGGACTGGGCCCAGTTGAAGCGGCCGGAATCCACCACCACGCCGCCGACCGAGGTGCCGTTGCCGGACAGGAACTTGGTGGTGGAGTGGACGACGATGTCGGCGCCGTGCTCGATCGGCCGGCACAGATAGGGCGTCGCCATGGTGTTGTCGACGATCAGCGGCACGCCCAGCTCGCGCGCCACGGCGGCGATCGCCTCCAGGTCGCTGATCACGCCGCCGGGATTGGCCAGGCTCTCGACGAAGATCGCCTTGGTCTTCTCGTTGGCGGCGCGGCGGATGTTCTCCACATCGCCCACATCGACGAAATGGGTGACCCAGCCGAAGGCGCGCTTGAAGCTGTTGCCGAGCTGGTTGATCGACCCGCCATACAGCTTGTTGGCGGCGACGATCTCGGCCCCTGGCTCCATGAACGGGAACAGGGCCAGCAGCTGCGCGGCGTGGCCGGAGGAGGTGGCGGTGGCGCCGACCCCGCCCTCCAGCGAGGCCATGCGCTCCTCCAGCACCGACACGGTCGGGTTGGTCAGGCGGCTGTAGATGAAGCCCAGCTTCTGCAGGTTGAACAGCGAGGCGGCGTGGTCGACATCCTCGAACACGTAGGAGGTGGTCTGGTAGATCGGCGTCTGCCGCGCGCCGGTGGTCGGGTCGGGCCGCGCGCCGGCATGGATCGCCAGCGTCTCGAAGCCCGGGCCGCCGTTACTCTCGGACATGATCCTCACCCTCTTTTCTGGATCTTCGACGAAATCACGCGCGACGAGGTGCCCATCCAGCTCAGCTCGCCGTTCAGCCGCGCCCATTCGATCTTCGGGCAGCGGTTCATCACCACCCGGATGCCGGCGGCCTCCGCCTTCGCCGCGGCGGCGTCGTTGCGCACGCCCAGCTGCATCCAGATCACCTTCGGCCGCACCGGCAGGGCCAGCGCCGCGTCCACCACGCCCGCCGCGGCCTCGCTGTTGCGGAAGATGTCGACCATGTCGACCGGCACCGGCACCTCGGCCAGGCTGGCATACACCGTCTCCTTCAGGATGGTCTGGCCGGCCACGCCGGGATTCACCGGGATGACGCGGTAGCCCTTGCCCTGCAGATAGGTCATGGCGAAATAGCTGGGGCGGTTCCAGTTCGGGCTGGCGCCGACCATGGCGATGGTCTTCACCTCGCGCAGGATGCCGCGCAGATAGGCGTCGTCGTAGCGTTCGTGGGTCATGGGGCGTTCGTGGGTCATGGGGCGCTCGTGATCCATCGCCGCTCAGCGCCCCTGCCAGACGGGCGGGCGCTTCTCCAGGAAGGCATCGATGCCTTCCTCGGCGTCTCGGGCCAGCATGTTCCGGGTCATGACCTCGCTCGCATACTCATAGGCTCCCTGCAGCCCCATCTCGGCCTGCTCGTAGAAGGCTTCCTTGCCGATCGCCAGGGTCAGCGGCGACTTGGCCCCGATCTGCCGGGCCAGGCCCATCGCCTCCTCCGCCAGCCGCTCCGCCGGCACCACCCGGTTGACCAGGCCCAGCTCGCGCGCCCGCCCGGCCGTGACCGGGTCGCCGGTCAGCAGCATCTCCATCGCCGGCTTGCGGCCGACGGCGCGCGACAGCGCGACCATGGGGGTGGAGCAGAACAGGCCGATATTCACGCCGGGCGTGGCGAAGCGCGCCTCGGCGGCGGCGACGGCCAGGTCGCAGGTCGCGACCAGCTGGCAGCCGGCGGCGGTGGCCATGCCCTGCACCTGCGCGATCACCGGCTTGGGCAGCCGGGTGATGGCCAGCATCAGGGCCGAGCATTGGGCGAAGATGCGTTCGTAATGCGCGCGGCTCGGGTCGCCGCGCAGCTCCTTCAGGTCGTGGCCGGCGCAGAACACCGGGCCGGCAGCGGCCAGCACAACCGCCTTGACCGACTCGTCCTGGCGGATCGCCTGCAGCTCCGTCTCCAGCGCCAGCATCAGCGCCAGGGACAGGGCGTTGCGCGCCGCCGGCCGGTTCAGGGTCAGCACGGCGACGCCGTCGGCATCGTGCCGCAGCAGCAGGCCGCTCGCCGCCGCAGGGGCGGGGGGCTTCGGGCCGATTGGCGTCGAGCCAGCGGGCAGCGGGTCGGCGGACATGGCGGTTCCTCGGGCCGGTCGGTGCGGACGCACTCTACCCCGAGGATCGTCGGATGAAACAGCCGTGAACGGGGGAGAGGCCGGTCACCCGGTGTCGTGACCGTCCGGGATGTCGCGATAGGTGCCGAGGCCGAGGGAGCAGCAGATGCGCTCGGCGATGGTGGCGGTGGTCTCGGTGTCGAGCCAGGCGACGACCTCGGGCTCCTGCATCCGGACGGCGAGCAGGGCCCGTAGCGCTTCCAGCCGGGGCGTGTCCGTGATCTCGGCGAAGGCCCGGCCCATGGCGGCGGCGACCGCGCGCCGGCGCCCGGCCCGCTCGGCCTCGACCGTTTCGGGGTCGCCGGCCGGCCGGGGCGGCCGCGGCGTGGCGGGCCAGCTGCGGACGCCCCAGCGGCGCCATTCCTCGGCCAGGCCCAGGCCGCAGCACAGCCCGGCCAGCACCGCGCCGATCGCCCGGTCCTCGACCCGCACCGCCACGTCGTCGTAGAGGCTGTCGAGCCGCATCTCGAGATCCTCCTCCAGCCGGCGGCGGCGGCGCGGATCCCGGACCTCGTCGCCGATCATGCTGGCCATGATCTCCTCGACCTCCTCGCGCTGGCGGGCGCGGCGGGCCTGGCGGCCGGCCTCGCGGGCGGCGGCGGCGATCCGTTCGTCGGCGCACAGCCGGTCGGCGGCACGGGCGCGCAGGGCCAGCGAGCGCTGCACCGAGCGGGAGAAGCGGCTGAAGGCCAGCCCGGCCTCCTGCGCCTCGGCCCGGGCGTCCTGCACCACGACCTCATCGGCCTTGGGCTGGGCGGCCCTGGCCTGGGCGGCGACGGCGCGGGCGCCTTCGGCCTCGGCGAGCTGCATGGCGATCTCGGCCAGGCGGGTGAGCATCTGGATCTGCTGCAGCGCGAGGCTGCGGCAATAGGCCTGGACGTCGAGATCGGATTCCGCACCTCTTTGCATGGAACGTATCATGAACAAGATCGCGAGGCCGCGCAATGAAACATTGCGTGACCTTAACCGGCGCGGCCGGCGCCAACCTGGATCGCCACGCCCTCCGGGCTCGCGATGACGGTGAGGGTTGGCGGGGACGGCTCCAACCGGACCGTCATTGCGAGCGCAGCGAAGCAATCCATCCCACCGCATGAGCCGGCGCCGACCTGGATCGCCACGCCCCCTTCGGGGCTCGCGATGACGGTGAGGGTTGGCAGGACCGCTCAACCCACGCCGTCATTTGCGGCTGTGGCGAAGCCGCGCCCGGACGTCGCCCGCGTCTCCTCGAGGGCACTTGCCGCCGGCTCGACCGGCCGGATCGGCTTTCGAGGGGAGCGACGATGGAGGCCCGGCCTGCGGCAACCGGTCTCGGCGCCCCAGAAAGTGATTGATCGAAAGTTATCTACCTTCTAGTAGGTAGATAACTTCTGGAGAATGGACATGCAGCTTCCGATCACCGATTCCCAGCCCGCCGCGCCGTCATCCGGCTGGCTCAAGCGCTACTACACCATCCGGTTCGCGGTCGCGGCGGCCTGGGTCGCCCTGGCCTTCACGGCGGCGAAGGACATGCCGCAGCTGTCGGCCGTCATGCTGGTCGCCTATCCGGCGTGGGATGCCCTCGCGAACCTGGTCGACGCCCGGCGCTCCGGCGGGCTGGGCCGCAACCGGACCCAGATGCTGAACGCCGGCATCAGCGTGCTCACCGCGATCGCCGTCGCCATCGCCCTGGGTCGCGGCATGAACGCCGTGCTCGGCGTCTACGGCGTCTGGGCCGTGCTGGCCGGCGCCTTCCAGCTCGCCACCGCCGTCAGGCGCTGGGCGTCGTATGGCGCGCAATGGGCGATGATCCTGAGCGGCGCCCAGTCGGCCCTGGCCGGGCTGTTCTTTCTCAAGCAGGCCGGGGGCGCCGAGGCCGTCGGCATCGCCGCCATCGCCCCCTATGCCGCGTTCGGCGCCTTCTACTTCCTGGTCTCGGCGATCTGGCTCACGGTGAGCGATGCGCGCCGGAGCCGCGCCGCCGCCTGACGGCGCCAACCGAGGCGAGCCGATCTGAAGCCTCCACTCGCCGCCAGGCCCATGCCGGGCAGCCGAGGCTTGCGGCCGCCGTCGCGCTCGGCCCTACTGGCGGGAACCGGGAGAGGAGGGCGGCGATGCAGCCGGCGATCGAGGCCGAGGTGGTGGAGGCGATCATCCGCGACGGCGTGCCGCTGATCGGCGCCTTCGGGGTGACGGTCACGGCGCTGGGTGCCGGCACGGCGACGCTGGTGATGCCCTGCCGCGAGGACTTCGTGCGGCCCGGCGGCACCATCACCGGCCCGGCCCTGTTCGGCCTGGCCGACGTGGCGCTCTACGCCGCGGTGCTCAGCCGCATCGGCCGGGTCGAGCTGGCGGTCACCACCTCGATGGCGATCAACTTCCTGCGCCGCCCGGCGCTGGTGCCGGTGGTGGCCGAGGCCCGGCTGCTCAAGCTCGGCAAGCGCCTCGCCTATGGCGAGGTGCTGCTGTTCTCGGAAGGCGAGCCGGAGCCGGTGGCCCATGCCACCGGCACCTATTCGATTCCCCCCCAGGCCTGAGGAGACCGCTTCCGCCGATGGCGCGCCCAGCCCCGGCGCACCGCGCCTCAGGGGACCGATGTCGGCTCGATGCCGGTGCGAAAGGACTGTCATCCTGTCGCAATACTAACCGTCATACCAGTTATGGCAGGGCGGCCACAATCCGGTCCCGAGGATTGCCATCTTCCGCCCGTCTTCTGGGGCCGTTGCGGAGCCATGCGATTTCAATAAGGCATTCGGGGCGGGGGCATGCAGGCGGAGGCGGTGTTCGGTGCGGTCGAGCGGATCTATGACGCGGCCGCGAGGCCGGAGGGCTGGGCGGACAGCCTCGGCATCCTGCGCGGCCTGGTCGGGGCCGACCATGCGGTGCTGCTGACCCGCGAGGCGGGTCGGCCCGCCGCGGGGCTCGGCGTCGGGGTCGATGGCGGCGCCGTCAGGCGCCTGGCCGAGGCGGCGGGCGACGGCGGCGCGGCGGCGGACTGGCTGCAGTCGATCCCGGCGCGGCGCGCGGTGGCGTCGTCCAGCCTGATCGCCGATGCCGATTTCCTGCGGACCGAGATGTACAACGAGGTGGTGCGGCCGATGAACGGCTTCCGCGCCGGCGTCTACGCGTGGCAGGGCCGCCTGAGCTCGCGCATGGTCGCGGTCTGCCGCCCGCGGCAGATGCGGGACTTCGAGCCGGCGGAGCTGACGGCGCTGCAGCTCGTGATGCCGCATTTCGCGGCGGCTGAGCGGCTGCGCCGGCGGCTGGCCGCCAGCGAGCTGCTGGTGGCGGGCAGCCAGGCGGCCCTGGATGCGCTGGAGTCCGGCGTGATCCTGGTCGACCGCGAGTGCCGGCCGCTGTTCGTCAACCGGCGGGCGGAGGAGATCGGGCGGCAGCATCGCGGCCTGCGTCTGTCCTCGGCCGGGGTCGCCGCGGCGCTGCCCGCCGAGACCGGGCTGCTGCGCCAGATGGTGGCGGCGATGGCGGCGATCCTGGCGCGGCCGGCGGAGGGCGCCCTGGCGCGCGGCGCCGCCGCGGCCTCGACCCGGCTGTGCCTGTCGGACCCGCAGGGCCGCGCGCCGCTGGTGCTGACGGTGGCGCCGGTCACCGCCGTCGATCCCGTGGACGGGCGCTGCGGCCCGGCCCGCGCGGCGATCTTCATCGCGGCGCCGGACGAGGCGCGGTCGGTCGACGGGCGCGCCCTGATGACCGCCTTCGGCCTGACCGCGCGGGAGGCGGAGGTGGCGTCGCGCCTGGCCTCCGGCGCCACCATCGGCAGCCTGGCGGCGGAGTGGGGCGTCAGCGTCAACACCCTGCGCGGCTATCTCAAGGCCGTGTTCGGCAAGACCGGCACCTGCCGCCAGGCCGACCTGGTGCGGCTGGTGATGCAGGGCTTCGCCGCGGCGTGACTGCGGCTATGCTGCGGAAACGCTTGCGATCCTGCGGCCTACGCGGAAGGTATTCAAATACCGTTACGCTAAGTGACTGTGGTTTCGCCGCTTTTTTCCGTTGACGCGGCCGGTCCGCACGCGTAGACAGCGGCCTCTCGCCGGAAGCCCTCCCCAGGGCGGCCGGCGGCATCCGTTCCCGACCCTCGATCAAGGGCCCGTCATGAAGACATATTCCGCCAAGCCCGCCGAGGTGGAGAAGAAGTGGATCGTGGTCGACGCCGACGGCGTCGTTCTCGGTCGGCTCGCCAGCATCATCGCGATGCGCCTTCGCGGCAAGCACAAGACCACCTTCACCCCTCACGTCGACACCGGCGACAACGTCATCGTCGTCAATGCCGAGAAGGTCCGTCTGACCGGCAACAAGCGCCAGGACAGCGTCTTCTACTGGCACACCGGCTATGCCGGCGGCATCAAGGGCCGGTCGAAGGGCCAGATCCTCGACGGCGCCCATCCGGAGCGCGTGATCGAGAAGGCGGTCGAGCGCATGATCACCCGCGGTCCGCTGGGCCGGAAGGTCATGGGCAACCTCAAGGTCTATGCCGGTGCGGCGCATCCGCACGAGGCGCAGCAGCCCGAGGTGCTGGACGTCGCTGCCATGAATCCGAAGAACAAGAGGTAAGGCCGTGGCCGATCTGCAGTCCCTCTCCGATCTGAAGCCGACCCTCGAAGGCGCCGTGGCCGAGGCCGCGCCGGTGGAGCCGAAGCGCGACGCCCAGGGCCGCTCCTACGGCACCGGCCGCCGCAAGGACGCGGTCGCCCGCGTCTGGATCAAGCCCGGTAGCGGCAAGGTCACGGTCAATGGCCGCGACCAGGAGATCTACTTCGCCCGCCCGGTGCTGCGCATGCTGCTGAAGCAGCCCTTCGAGGTGTGCGACCGGTCGAACCAGTTCGACGTCGTCTGCACCGTCACCGGCGGCGGCCTCTCCGGCCAGGCCGGCGCGGTCCGGCACGGCCTCAGCCGCGCCCTGGTGGCCTATGAGCCGGGCCTGCGCGGCGCGCTGAAGGCCCATGGCTTCCTCACCCGCGACCCGCGCGTGGTCGAGCGCAAGAAGTACGGCAAGGCCGGCGCCCGCCGGAGCTTCCAGTTCTCCAAGCGCTGATCCGCACGACTTCGGATCCGTTGTTCGGAAAGGGGCGCCCTCGGGCGCCCCTTTTTCGTTGCGCCCGGTTCCGGTCCGACGGCCGGCGGCGCGGCGACGGCGTGGTCGCGACCAGGGTCGGGATGACGACGGCCGAGGCAGGGGCCGAGGTGGGGGCCGGCTTGATCGGCCCCCCGGCCAGGCTGGGGGCGGCGATGGTGGTCGCCACGGTCGGGATCACCGCCGGCTTGGTCGGCTGGATCGCGGTGACGCCGGCGAAGCGCCGGCCGTAATCGCTGATCCGCACGCCGTTGTCGTCGGCCGGGTCATAGGCGCCGGCGGTGGCGATGAAGCGCTCGGTGCCGTCCGGCCCGCCCAGATGCATCATGGCGCGCAGCCCGTCCCAGGTGATCGGCACGCCGGCGACATAGCCGCCGATATGTCGGTTCAGGCCGCGCTGCGCGATCTCGCGGTCGAGATGGGCCAGGTGCAGGCGGAAGGCCGCGATCTGCGCGGCCGGCGTGTCCAGGAAGTCGCCGATCGTCCGCACCTGCGGATAGCCCGGGATGTGGAAGGTGCCGCGCCAGCGGTTGCGCGTGTCCTCCGCCGACAGCGGCCCGCCCGGGTCGTAGATGCCGGCGATCGCCGCCGCCGATTCGCCGAGCTGGAACAGCCCGGCATAGCCGCCCTTGTTCATCTGCAGCGGGTCGCGGCTGCTCTCGGCCGCGGCCAGCAGCTCGGCGAAGGCATGGTCGCTGGAATGCAGGATCTCGTCCGGCACCTCCGGACCCAGCGCCAGGCCCGGGACGAGCGGGGAGGCGGGCACGGCGAAGTCCGGCGCCGGGTGATTCGTGGCCGGCGCGGCCGTCATCAGCAGGCTGCCGGCGACGATGGCCAGCACGGCGTTGCGTCGAGATGGGGTCATCCGATCGCCGCTCTGGTGAATCCGCGGGCCGCATGGTGCCGGCCGAAGCCGAGCGAGGCAAGCAGACTTTGCCGGCTGGGACACCGTGACTCAGCCGACGCCCGCACACCCGGCATCAGCGTTCACAGATCCAGCACCAGGCTGGGGCCGGCGCAGCCCGAGACGCAGGGCGTGACGAATTCGGCCCGGTCGGCGGCGCGCATCGCCAGGTCGCGATGGACCGGCGTGCCGGCCAGGTAGCGGGTCTTGCAGTCCAGGCAGATGCCGGCCTCGCAGGACGCGCCGATCTCGACGCCGGCCTCGCGCAGCGCCGCCAGGATGGTCCGGCCCGGGGGCACGGGGATGCTGCGGCGCGACCGCGCCAGCTCGACCGTGAAGCCGCCGTCGCCCGCCGCGCCGTCCGCGGGGCCGAACAGCTCGGCATGGAAGCGGCCCTCGAAGCCAGGCCCGGCCGCCTCCTCGACGGCGCGGATCATCGCCGCCGGGCCGCAGCAATAGACATGGGCGTCCGCCGGCAGGCCCGCGATCAGCGCCGCGATGTCCAGCCGCGCGGGCGCGTCGCCGCGGCTGAAATGATGCCGGACCTGGCCGGCGGCGGCCAGCGGCGCCAGCTGCTCCAGGAAGGGCGTGGCCGACGGCGTGCGCGTGCAGTAATGCAGCTCGAACCCGGCGCCGGACGCGGCCAGCGCCGGGATCATCGACAGGAACGGCGTGATGCCGATGCCGCCGGCGATCAGCACGTGGTGCGGCGCCATCGCCAGTGGAAAGTGGTTCCGCGGCAGCGACACCGGCAGGACGCTGCCTTCCGCGACGTCGCGGTGCAGGCATGCGGACCCGCCGCGGCCGGCCGCCTCGCGCTTGACCGCGATGCGATAGCGCCTGGCCTCGGCCGGGTCGCCATGCAGCGAATACTGGCGGACCGCGCCGTTCGGCAGATGGACGTCGATATGGGCCCCGGCGGTGAAGGGCGGCAGGTCCCAGTCGTCGGGGTCGGCCAGCTCGAAGGACAGCACGTCGTCCGCGACCCGCCGGATGCGACGGACGACCGTGGTGACGCGATGGATCAGCTTGGGCATCCGGGCGCTCATTCCGGCCGGACGGCGTCGCCGCAGCGCGCCGGCCCGCCTTCCAGGATGCGGGCGTTCAGGCCCGACCGGTGCAGCAGCAGCGTGAAGATCTCCTGGCCGGTGATCTGCTCGATATGCCGGCACGGCGTGCTCAGCCGGGTGCCCTCCACCAGCGCGGGGCCGATCCGGAAGCGCCGGCCCACCAGGTGGTTCAGCGGCACGCCGCGGGTGGTGACGTTGCGGCGATGGTCGCCGGCCGACAGGATGACGGCATGGTCGCGCCGCAGCGCCTCCAGCGTCTCCGCCTCGAACAGCGTGATCTGCCGGCCGTCCTCGGGCCGGTCGGAATAGAAGCCCTCGCCGGTGGCGTAGCGGTCGCCGGCCACGCCCACGCCGGCGATCAGGGTCAGCTCCGCGGCGGACCGCATCGGCAGGAACGAGCGCGGGGCGAGGTGCAGCGCCTCGACCGTGCCTGCCCAGGTCGCGGCGGCCGGGCTGGCGTCGAGGCCGGCCGCGCCGGCATCGGGGCTGGTCATGGCGCTCGTCTCCATCGGACGTTCCTGTCGGGACAACTTTGTTGTCCAGAAGACAAATTGATGGCAGAGGTGGAGTTGTGGCGCAAGATGTTTGTGCAGGCGGCGATGATCCTTACACTGCCGTGCAGCGTTACGCTTCCGGGGGTGTAGGTTTGTCTGACGGACAAAGGGCGATCGAGGCCGGCGGCGTCTCCCGCGGTGTCCAGGCACGGGCGCTGCGGCTGCGGCGCGGCCTGACGCTGGAGGCGCTGGCGGCCCAGGCCGGGCTCAGCAAGGGGCATCTGTCCCGCTTCGAGCGGGGCGAGAAGTCGCTGTCGATCGCCGCCCTGCTGCGGCTGTCGCAGGCGCTGCAGACCTCCGTGTCGGCCCTGCTCGGCGAGGGCGGCGGCGACGCCGTGCTCCACATCGTGCGGCGGGACGGCCGCCAGGCCCGGGCGCTGGCGCCGGAGGATGCCGGCTATGCCTTCTCGTCCCTCAGCCGGGCGGGGGATGCCGGCGCCGCGGATGTCTTCATCGTCGACCTGCCGATGGCGGCGGTCCGGGATTCCGAGTTCCACCACGCCGGCGAGGAGATGATCTTCGTGCTGGACGGGTCGGTGGAGGTCGAGGCCGCGGGGCAGGTGACCGTGCTCGGCAAAGGGGATTTCCTGCAGTTCTCCGGCCTGCTGAAGCACCGGCTGCGGGGGCGGGACGCGGTGAACCAGGTCCTGATCATGGTGTCCGGCGGGGCGGCCCCGGCGCCCGTCACGCCTGGCTCACCACCTTGACGAAGCGCACCGCCCCGCTTTCGGCGCGATAGGCATAGGGCCGGTCGCTGGCCAGGCGCAGGGCGTGGCCAGCGGGGGCGGCGAGGGTGCTGCCGTCGACCTCCAGCACCAGCGTGCCCTCCAGCACCCGGATCAGCTCCACCGTCCCGGCCGGGTCCGGGCTGGCGTCGTAGCGGGCACCGGCCGCCAGCGCCCAGTCCCACAGCTCGGCCCGGCCGCCGGAGGCGACCAGCCGGGCGCTGCCGGCCTCGGATTGCCACATCGTCGCGAACGCCTCCGGCGGGATCACCCGCGCCGGGGCCGCCGCCTCGCCGCCGACCAGCTCGGCGAAGCCGATGCCCAGCGCGGCCGCTATCTCCGCCAGCGTGGCGATGCTCGGGTTGGTCTCCGCCTTCTCGATCAGCGCCAGCATCCGGGGCGACACGCCGCTGCGCTCGGCCAGCGCCGCCTGGCTCAGGCCGCGGGCCTGGCGCTCCTGCCGCAGCTTTAGGGCGATCCGCTGCAGCACCTCCTGCGACGATGTCATCGGCAGCCCTCTCATTCGCATCTTGTTGCCGATCGACATGTAATATATTGCAGTACCGATGGCGACGGATTTCGGGGATGCGGCGATGACCTTCCAGCCTTTCGAGCTCGAGCAGTGGCAGTCGGAGTGGGAGCACACGGTCGAGTACAACCTGGCCGACAGCTCGGTGCGCTGTGCCGCGGTGCGCGAGGTGCTGGGGCCGGACGCGGTCGACCGGCTGCTGGACCAGGTGCTGTTCTACCCGCAGGTCAACGGCACCGACGCGCTGCGGGCGCGGATCGCCGGGCTGTACCCGGGCGCCACGGCGGACCAGGTTCTGGTCACCGCCGGCGCGTCCGAGGCGAACCAGATCCTGTGCCAGGCGCTGCTGTCGCCGGGCGACGAGATCGTGGTGATGGAGCCGGGCTACCGCCAGGTCTGGGGCATCGCCCGCAACCTCGGCTGCACGGTGCGGAGCTTCCCGCTGCTGCCCGACCAGGGCTGGCGGCCGGATCTCGACGCGCTGGAGGCCGCGGTCGGGCCGCGCACCCGGATGATCGCCATCGTCAATCCGAACAACCCGACCGGCAGCATCCTGACCGCGGAGGAGGCGGCGCGGATCACCGCCATCGCCCGGAAGGCCGGCGCCTGGCTGCATGTCGACGAGGTCTATCGCGGCACCGAGCGGCTGAGCGACACCGAGACGCCGAGCTTCTGGGGCGGGTATGAGCGCACGGTGGTGGTCGGCAGCCTGTCCAAGGCCTATGGCTTGGCCGGGCTGCGCGTCGGCTGGCTGGTCGGGCCGAAGGACCTGGTCGAGGCGGCGTGGCGCCGGCACGAATATGTCGTCATCGCCACCGCCGGCCCGTCGATGCTGCTGGCCGAGCTGGCGCTGGAGCCGGCGACGCGCGGCCGGCTGGTGGCCCGGCAGCGCGAGCTGTCGCGCCGCGGCTGGGAAGGGTTGGAGCGCTGGATCGCCGCCAGTGACGGGCTGGTCTCGGCGGTGCCGCCGGCGGCCACGGCGCTGGGCTTCGTCCGGGTCCATCTGGATCTATCTTCGGTCGCGGTGGCCGACGCCATCCGCCGCCGGTCCTCGGTGCTGGTGGCGCCGGGCGTCTATCTCGGCGCCGAGCATCACCTGCGCATCACCCATGGCTACGAGCATGCGCCCGCGGCGCTGGATCGCATTTCGACGGTGCTGCGGGATCTGAAGGCGGGAAGGAGCTGAGGGTCGGGGCCGGCCTTCCCCCTCACCCTCCCGCCGCCAACGCGGCGGGCCCCTCCCTCTCCCCGAGGAGAGGGGGGGTCGGGGCCGGCCTTCCCCCTCACCCTCCCGCCGCCAACGCGGCGGGCCCCTCCCTCTCCCCAAGGAGAGGGAAACTTTACCTCTCCCCCGGGGAGAGGTCGAAATCGCGTCAGCGATTTCGGGTGAGGGGGTGGCGCCGGCCCATCCGCTCGCCTGAGCCCTCGGCCCTCGTCCCGCAAATATCGGCCATGACCGCGTTGCCGGTTCGGCCCCGGCCCCGGATGTGTTAAGTCTCCAGCCTCTGATTTCTTTCCGAGGGCAAGGCGATGCCGGCGACGGTGTTCATCGATGGCGAGGCTGGAACGACGGGGCTGCAGATCCGCGACCGTCTGGCCCGCCGCGCCGATGTCGAGATCGTCAGCCTGGCCGACTCCGAGCGCAAGGACCCGGCGGCGCGCCGGCGCCTGCTGAATTCGGTCGACGCCGCCATCCTGTGCCTGCCCGACGACGCCGCGCGCGAGGCGGTGGCGATGGTCGAGAACCCGGATGTCCGGGTGATCGACGCCTCGACCGCCTATCGCACGGCCGAGGGCTGGACCTACGGCTTCCCCGAGCTGGCGCCCGGCCAAGCCGAGGCGGTGGCGGCGTCCAGGCGTATCTCCAACCCCGGCTGCTACCCGACCGGCGGCATCGCCCTGCTGCGGCCGCTGATCGACCGCGGCCTGGTGCCGGCGGATTACCCCGTAACCGTCAACGCCGTCAGCGGCTATACCGGCGGCGGCAAGAGCCTGATCGCCCGCTACGAGGCCGAGAAGAAGGGCGCGCCCTTCTACCTCTACGGGCTGAAGCTGGCGCACAAGCATGTGCCGGAGCTGCAGCGCTGGTCAGGCCTGGCCCATGCGCCGATCTTCGTGCCCTCGGTCGGCACCTTCGCCCAGGGCATGCTGGTGTCGCTGCCGTTGCCGCTGTGGTCGCTGCCGAAGCAGCCCTCGGCCGCCGACCTGCACGCCGCGCTGGCCGAGCACTACCAGGGCCAGCCCTTCGTCACCGTGGCGCCGCTGGCCGACAGCGAGGCGCTGGCGGAGCTGGAGCCCGAGGCGCTGAACGGCACCAACCAGTTGCGGCTGTTCGTGTTCGGCAATGCGAAGGAGCGGCAGGCGCTGCTGGTCGCCCAGCTCGACAATCTCGGCAAGGGCGCGTCGGGTGCCGCGGTGCAGAACCTGAACCTGGCGCTGGGCCTGGCCCCGACCGCCGGGCTGCTGCCGGCTCGGCCGCAGGCGGCCTGAGGACATCATGGCGGCGGGTGCTGTGATCCTGCCCTATCGCGACAAGCTGCCCCGGATCGCGCCGGACGCCTTCATCGCGCCCGGCGCGGTGGTGATCGGCGATGTCGAGATCGGGCCGGGCTCCAGCGTCTGGTTCGGCTGCGTCATCCGCGGCGACATGCAGCCGATCCGCATCGGCGCCCGCACCAATGTCCAGGACGGCACGGTGATCCATGTCGCCTCGGCCGACGGCCCGACCCATATCGGCGACGACGTCACCATCGGCCACATGGCGCTGATCCATGCCTGCACGCTGGCGGATCGCAGCTTCGTCGGCATGAAGGCCTGCGTCATGGACCGGGCGGTGGTGGAGAGCCGGGCGATGGTCGCGGCCGGGGCGCTTTTGACCCCCGGCAAGCGCGTGCCGGCCGGCCAGCTCTGGGCCGGCAGCCCGGCCCGCTTCGTGCGCGCTTTGACCGACGAGGAGCACGCGCACCACCGCAAGCTGGCCGAGGGCTATGTCGCGCTCGGCGTCGAATACCGCGCCAATGTGGTGCTGGACGCCGGCACCGCCCTCTGACCCTTCCCTGGCCCCGCTCTTGCCCGATGGCTTCGCTTCGTCTATTTATGATATCATAAATAGATCATGAAAGGAGCTTTCCTGCCATGAGTACCGCCCCTGCGATCAGCGATCGCGCGGCCAGGACGGCCAGCGGCTACGCCGCATTGGCGCTCGCCCTGGTGATCCTGGCGGTCCCCGCCTATCTCCTGATCGCGGTGATCCGGGGGACGGCGGGCCAGGACGGCAGCCGGGTGATCGCGGTCCTCTGCATCCTGGCGGTCGCCCTCATCGTCCGCGGCCTCTATGTCGTGCAGCCGAACCAGAGCGCGGTGCTGCTGCTGTTCGGCGCCTACACCGGCACCGACGGGCAGCCCGGGCTGCGCTGGGCCAACCCGCTGGCCAGCAAGCGCAAGGTCAGCCGCCGGCTGCAGACCCAGGAGATCCCGGCGATCAAGGTGAACGACGCCGCCGGCAACCCGATCGAGATCGGCGCCGCCGTGGTGTGGCATGTCCGCGACGCCGCCAAGGCGGTGCTGCAGGTCGACGACTATGCCGGCTTCGTGCGGCTGCAGAGCGAGACGGCGCTGCGGCGGATCGCCAGCACCCATCCCTATGACGATTGGGAGGAGGAGACGGCGGCGTCCGCCGGCAGGATCTCGCTGCGCGACGGCGGCGAGCAGGTGACCGACGAGCTGGTGCAGGAGCTGCGCCAGAGGCTGGAGCGGGCGGGGATCGAGGTGGTCGAGGCCCGGATCACCCATCTGGCCTATGCGCCCGAGATCGCCGGGGCGATGCTGCGCCGGCAGCAGGCCTCGGCGGTGGTGGCGGCGCGGCGCACCATCGTCAAGGGCGCGGTCGACCTTGTCGACGAGGCCTTGACCGGGCTGCGCGAGAAGGCGATTGAGATCGATCCGGAGCGCAAGGCGGCGATGATCTCGAACATGCTGGTGGTGCTGGTGGGGGACAAGGATGCGACGCCGGTGATCAACACCGGGACGCTGTACAGCTAGGCGGATGGCCGGCCGTCCCCCGGGCCCGGAGCGCACGCCCTTCGCCCTGCGGATCGATCCGAAGCTGCTGGAGATGGTCAAGCAGACGGCGAATGCCGATCTGCGCAGCGTCAACGCGCAGATCGAGGTGCTGATCCGCGAGGCGCTGAAGCGGCGGGGGGTGCTGAAGTGATCGGGCGGCGGGCCTTTTCAGGACGCCCGTCTCTCACCGTCATTGCGAGGAGGCGAAGCCGACGAAGCAATCCAGGAGCCGGTTCGCGCTGGCCCTGGATTGCTTCGCTGCGCTCGCAATGACGGTGTTGGGAATTCTGAAGCTCCCGCCTCGCTGCCTAATCCTCGTTGCCGGCGGCCAGGCTGGCCTTGTAGGCCAGGACGCGCTGCCGCAGCTTGCGCGGGCGCGGCATCATCCAGCGCTTGTGCAGCCACAGCCACTGCTCGGGCCGGCCGCGGACCCAGCCCTCGACCACCCCGTTCAGCGCGATCGTCGCCGCCTCGATATCGGCCTTGCGGTCGCCGCTGCGCGGCATCGCCAGCGGCGGCTCGAACACCGCGCGGTAGCGGGCGCCGGCCTGGCGCTCGATCCTGACCGGGATCACGGCGCAGCCGAGATGGTAGGCCATGGCCACGGCGCCGGGCGAGGTCATGGCGTCATGGCCCATGAACGGCACCTTCAGCCCGCCATTGTAGCGCTGGTCGACCATCATCCCCAGCACGCCGCCGGCGCGCAGCACCGACAAAGCGCGCTTGGCGTCCGACCCCTCCATCCGCTTCTCCAGCAGGATGGTGCCGACCGAGCTGCGCATGCGGTGGAGCAGCCAGCCCACCAGCGGGTTCTTCGGCGGCCGGGCGATGGCGGTGAAGGGCACGCCGTGATTGGCCGCGACCGCGGCCCCGACCTCCCAATTGCCGAAATGGCCGATTGCCATGACCACGCCGCGGCCGCCGTCGCGGGCGGCCAGGAAATGCTCGATGCCCTCGACCTGGACGCGGCGGGCGCGCCGGCCCTCGCTGCGGCGCAGCCGGCCGAGATGCGGGAACTCGGCGATCACCCGGCCGAGATTGTCCCACATGCCGCGGATGACGCGCTCGCGCCCGGCGGCCGACAGCTCCGGCATCACCAGGCGCAGATTGGCGTCGGCGCGGCGCGAGGCGCCAAGGCGCGGGCCGATGGTGCGGCCGACCCAGCCGCCGAGGCCGGAGGCGGCGTCCAGCGGCAGCGCCCGCATCAGCCCGTACAGGGCGTAGAGCGGCACGGCCTGCGCGGCGGCAGCGACATGATGGCGGCCGCGACGGCGCCACTGCTTCCGGAGGCGTCGGACATGCGCGGACCAGTCCGGTCTGACCGGGTCCTGGGAATCAGCTGTGCGGGAAATGGGCGGCCTCGGTGTGCTGGGGACCGGTCGCTGGGCGGTCCGCGGCGGCGTTCGTTGGTGTTACACGTGACATGAACGCATATCCGCCGCCAGATGTTTCGCGTTTCCGTATATTTCTTAACACGAAACGGCCCGGCCTTGCGCCGGATCGGCGAAACGCCATATCACGGCGGCCCAGCCCGAAAGGAGTGGCAGATGAAGAAGCCCGTGCCCAAGGCCGGGCCGAAGCGGCGCGATCCGCATGCCCTGATCGCCCGCCGGCTCGGCCACAAGATCGTCCCGTCCGGCAAGGTCTACAGCCGCAAGGACAAGCACCGAAGCCCCCGCCGACCGGACGGGGGCTTCGCCATTTCTGCCCTTCGGGTATCCTGACCGGGCCAACAGGAGGATCCGGCCATGGGGCTCATCGACAGCCGCGGCGTTCCGGTCTCGACCGCCAGCCGCGCCGCGCTCGACCGCTACGAGGCGGCGGCCGAGAAGCTGCACAGCTATGTCCGCGACCCCTTGGCCGAGATCGACGCGGCGCTGGCCGAGGATCCGGGCTTCGTCATGGGCCATTGCCTGCGCGGCACGCTGATGGCGCTGGCGACCGAGAAGGCGGCCGAGGCGCCGCTGCGCCAGAGCGTCGAGGCGGCGGAGGCGCTGGCGGCGGGGGCGAATGAGCGCGAGCGCGGCCACATCGCGGCCTTGCGCGCCTGGCTGGACGGCGACTTCGCCGGCGCGGTCGATGGCTGGGGCCGGGTGGCCGAGGCCTGGCCGCGCGACGGGCTGGCGCTGCAGGCGGCGCATCTCGGCGATTTCTATCTCGGCCACACCACGCTGCTGCGCGACCGCATCGCCCGGGCCCTGCCGGCCTGGGACGAAGCGGTGCCGGGCTATGGCTATGTCCTCGGCATGCACGCCTTCGGCCTCGAGGAGACCGGCGACTACCGCACCGCCGAGGCCACCGGCCGCCGCGCCGTGGCGCTGCAGCCGCGCGACCCCTGGGCGATCCACGCCGTCGCCCATGTGCTGGAGATGGAGGGGCGGCTGCCGGAGGGTGTCGACTGGCTGTCCGGCCGCAGCGGCGACTGGGCGCCGGACAACATGTTCGCCTTCCACAACTGGTGGCACCTCGCCCTCTACCATCTCGACCTCGGCGACACCGAGACGGTGCTGCGGCTGTATGACGAGGCGATCCGGCCGCGTCCCTCGCCGGTGGCGCTGGAGACGCTGGACGCCACGGCCCTGCTGTGGCGGCTGCATCTTCGCGGCGTGGACGGCGGCGCCCGCTGGGCGGATCTCGCCGACACCTGGGCGCCGATGGCGGAGGACGGCTACTACGCCTTCAACGACATGCACGCGATGATGGCCTTCGTCGCCACCGGCCGCGACGCCGATGCCGGCCGGCTGCTGGCAGCGCAGGCTCGGCGCGCCGATTCGGGCGGCACCAACGCGGCGATGACGGCCGAGGTCGGGCTGCCGGTGTGCCGGGCGCTGCGCGCCTTCGGCGCCGGCGACTATGCGACGGCGGTGGAACTGCTGGGGCCGGTGCGGGCGGTGGCGCACCGCTTCGGCGGCAGCCACGCCCAGCGCGATGTGCTCAATCTCACCCTGGTCGAGGCGGCGCTGCGGGGCGGCCAGGCGGATCTCGCCCGGTCCCTGGCGGCCGAGCGCGTCGAGGCCAAGCCCGGCAGCCCCTTCAACTGGCGCCTGACCGTGAGGGCATTGCGGCTGGCCGGCGACGAGGCGGGGGCGGTTGCGGCGGAGAAGAGGGCCTGCGGCTAGACGAACGCGTTGCCTCTCCCGCTTGCGGGAGAGGTCGGAGACGCGAAGCGGCTCCGGGTAAGGGGAGTTCGTCGAGGCCGGGACCAACCCTCACCCGGTCTCGCTGCCGCGAGCCCGACCTCTCCCGCCAGGCGGGAGAGGCAACGCAAAAGGGTTCGCCTAGATCCTACCCCTCCCGAAACGGCCTCAACCTCAGCTTGGTCTGGTGCTCGGGCGCGGGGGTGCCGTCGGTGTCCAGGCCGCGGTAATAGCCCTTCTGCCATTTCGCCTCATTGGCCTCGGTGCCGGGCACCGGCAGGTCGGCCAGGAAGTCGGCGCGGCCGCGGTGGAAGGCCCAGTAGCGCGCCTCGAGCTCCGGCTCGTCGGACAGCGGCCGGATCTCCGGCTCCGCCGCCTCGACCGTGTCGCGCGCCAGCGGGAAGAACAGGCAGAACGGCTCGCCGGCCGCGAACTCGACCATGTGGTTCGGCCGGGTGAAGCGCCAGTTCATGGTGAAGCCGTAGGGCGACCAGTCGGTCTCGACCACGCCGGTCAGGGCCGCGATGCCGTCCTTCGGCGCGTTGACCGGGCCGGAGACCCAGAGGTTGCAGCCCGGCTCGGTGCGCAGCAGCAGCGGCACGTGGAAGGTCAGGATGCCGCTGCCGAAATGCCCGACCGCCGGCGCCGGCGTGTCACCGGGCGCCTCGACCCGCACCGAGTCCGGCGCCGAGCCGCCGTCCCACCAGGCGCGGATCGGGGACGGGCACAGGATCTCCCAGCCATGGGCGTTGGCGATGTTCAGCGGTAGGCAGCGATAGGCGAAGCCCTCGGGCGTCGCCGACATCCAGTCGCGCGTGGCCGGGGCCGGCCGGATCTCGGGATGCGCCCCGCCGATGGTGTAGGCGATCAGCTTCATGGCGGTGATGGTAGCCGCGGCCGGCCGCGCCGACGACCCTGTTGGTGGCGCCGCAATTGTCCGACTAAGATCCTGGCCGAATCAGAACCGGGAGGAACCATGCGCCTGCTCGCCGCCGCCACCTTGCTGCTCGCCCTGCCTGCCGCCGCCGCGGCCGCGGCGGACCGCACCGACACGCTCGACGCCGTGGCCAAGGCCGGGGTGCTGAAGGTCTGCACCACCGGCGACTACAAGCCCTTCACCTATCTCGACCCGGCCAAGGGCGAGTACCAGGGCATCGACATCGACATGGCGAAGGACCTGGCCGCCGCCATCGGGGTGAAGGCGGAGTTCGTGAAGACCAGCTGGAAGACGCTGATGGCGGATTTCACCAGCGGTGCCTGCGACATGGCGATGGGCGGCATCAGCGTCACCCTGCAGCGGCAGAAGCAGGCCTTCTTCAGCATCCCGATCGATGTCGACGGCAAGACCCCGATCACCAAATGCGAGAATGTCGACAGGTTCGCGACGGTGGAGCAGATCGACCAGCCCGGCGTCCGGGTGATCGAGCCGCCGGGCGGCACCAACGAGGCCTTCGCGCGCGAGCACATCAAGACGGCGCCGATCACCATCTTCCCGGACAACACCACGATCTTCGACGAGATCCTGGCCGACCGGGCCGATGTGATGATCACCGACGCCAGCGAGACCCGGCTGCAGCAGAAGCTGCGCCCGGGCCTGTGCGCGGTGCATCCGGACCAGCCCTTCACCTTCGCCGAGAAGGCCTATCTGCTGCCGCGCGGCGACGTGGTGTTCAAGGCCTTCGTCGACCAGTGGCTGAACCTGCGCCTGCACGACGGCAGCCACGCCAGGTTCAGCGCCGCCTGGTTCGGCTGAGGCACGAAAAAGCCGGGCTCTGCGGAGCCCGGCTCGGCGTTGGACCGTCGGGCGCTGGCTATTGGCCGCGCAGCCGGGTCATGGTCTTGATCGGGCCGCGCGGATTGCCGGACATCTCGGCGATCTTGCGGTCCTGCGCCTCGATGAAGGCGCGCACGGCATCCTCGCCGTCCAGCCCGTCGGCCTCGGCGCGCGGCACCTTGCGGTTCGAGCTCAGCGTGCCGTCCTGGTAGACGATGTTGAACAGCACGAAGGTGCTGTCGTTCGACTGCTTCTTGGTGCTCCGGGCCATGGGGCTCTCCGGTGACGGGTCGGGTCAGGACGGATCGGTCTCGTCGTCCTGAGGCGGCTCACCGCTCTCCTGGGCGGCCTTGCGGCGGGCGCTCTCTTCCTCGCGCTTCTGCAGCTTCTCCTGCTTCTTCTGCTCCTTGAGGCGGTTACGCTCGCTGCGCTGCTGATTGTAGTTCGGCTTGAACGGCATGACGGCCTCCCTCTGGCGCGATGCGTCGCATCGCCGGTCTCTCACGAGAAAAGGAGCGCCCGACGGCGCGGGCGCTCCTGATCCGCTCCGCAGTCGAAGGCTCAGACGGCCTTCAGATTCTCCGCCGAGGTCTTGCCGCGCTTCGGATCGCGCTGCTCTTCGTAGGAGATCTGCTGGCCTTCGTTCAGCCCACGCAGGCCGGCGCGCTCGACGGCCGAGATATGGACGAACACGTCCGGGCCGCCGCTCTCCGGCTGAATGAAACCGAAGCCTTTGGTGCTGTTGAACCACTTGACGGTGCCGATCGGCATCGCTTTTCCTCCAGTTGAGGGGTTGCGCCGCGCGCAGCCGCGCGACGCATCAGACGGTAACGGGGAAAGGCGAGGGATCCGCGGCCGCAAGGGCATGGCAGGCCGGCCGTCCGAACCAGAATGACCCCGTAAACATGGGGGACGACGGCCCCGATGGCAAGTTCGACGGCGGAAACCGCCTGGAACGCCGGGTTTCGCAGCCCTCAGGATCAAGGCAACGGTCCGGCCTCCGCCAGCCGCAGCAGCGCTTCCGCCTGGTCCGGCACGCCCTCGGCCAGGCGGGCGGCGGCAACGACGGGCAGCCAGGCCAGGATGCGGTCCCGGCCGATGCCGGAGCCGGCGGCATAGGCCTCGACATAGGCGGCGGCGACGTCCGGCGCCACGGGGTGGATCAGGACATAGGAGCGGCACACATCCGCCGCCGGATCGCCGGCGCGGGCGTCCAGCCAGTCGACCACCACCTCCCGGCCCGGCGGGCCCAGGATGTTCCAGGGGTGGAAGTCGCCGTGGCACAGCCGGTCGCCCGCCGGCAGCGCGGCCAGGCCGGCCAGCAGCCGCCGCGCCAGGGGCCGGCCCAGCGTCGCGGCCGCCCGGCCGATATCCGCCGCCAGCCGCTGCTTCAGCCCGGCGAGATGCGTCCCCGGGCAGTCATGGATCGCCCGGTGCAGCCGGACCATCCGCTGCAGCCCGGCCGCCACGGCCGCGGCGCCGGGGCGCATCGCCTCGCCGAGGGGCGGGCCGTCCGCCCGGGTCATGGCGATGCCCCAGCGGCCGTCGACCTGCCCGACGGCGCGGACCTCCGGCACCGGCAGCCCGTGGGCCCCGACCAGGGCCAGCACCGACGCCTCATGGAACGCCGACGGCTTCGGCGCGGTCGCCGTCATCCGGTACAGCTTCACCGCCAGGGCGCCGCTGTCGAAGACCTCGGCCTCCTTGCCCGATCCCAGCAGCGGTCCCAGCGGCGGCAGCGCCATGGCTACATCCGGCGCAGCGCGACGGCGTCGACCGAATGGTCGGCGGCCTTGTGCAGCACCAGCCGGGCGCGCTGCCGGGTGGGCAGGATGTTCTCGCGCAGGTTCACGCCGTTGATCTGGTCCCAGATCTCGCGGGCGGCGCGGCGGGCCTCGGCCTCCGGCAGGTCGCGCTGGTGGTGGAAGTAGGAGGACGGGTCGCGGAAGGCGGTGCGCTGCAGCAGCAGGCGGCGCTCGACGAACCAGCGGGCGACATCCTCCTCCTCGGCGTCGACATAGACCGAGAAGTCGAAGAAGTCGGAGGTGACGACCGAGGCGCCGGCCGGGGCCTGCAGCACGTTCAGCCCCTCGAAGATCAGGATGTCCGGCTGCCGCACCACCTGCTTCTGGCCGGGCAGGATGTCGTAGGTGAGGTGGGAGTAGACCGGCGCCTCCACCTCCGGCCGGCCGGACTTCACCGCCGCCAGGAAGCCGATCATCCGGCGCAGGTCGTAGCTTTCGGGGAAGCCCTTGCGGCGCATCAGCCCGCGCTCCTCCAGCACCTTCCTCGGCCACAGGAAGCCGTCGGTGGTCACCAGCTCGACCCGCGGATGGTCGGGCCAGCGCGACAGCAGCAGGCGCAGCAGCCGGGCGAAGGTGCTCTTGCCCACGGCGACGCTGCCGGCGACGCCGATGATGTAGGGCGGCGGCGGGCCCGGCCGGCCGAGGAAGGAATCCTGCACCCCGTCCAGCGCCCGGGCGGCGGCGACATGCAGGTTCAACAGGCGCGACAGCGGCAGGTGGATGTCGGCGACATCGGCCAGCGACACCGGGTCGTTCAGGCCGCGCAGCTCGGCCAGCTCGGCATCGGTCAGCGCCATCGGCGTGGTGTCGCGCAGCGCCGCCCATTCGCCCCGGGTGAAACGGTCATAGGCGGCGGGCCTCGGCCTCCGGCAGGTCGCGCTGGTGGTGGAAGTAGGAGGCCTCGGCCTCCGGCAGGTCGCGCTGGTGGTGGAAGTAGGAGGACGGGTCGCGGAAGGCGGTGCGCT
>NZ_NHON01000017.1 GCF_002195995.1 Inquilinus limosus | reverse complement strand
TGATGCGGCTGCCGCTGCTCCATGCCGATGCCGACCAGGCCGCGGAGCTCAAGGCCGGGATCGAGGCCCGGCTGCGGGAGCCCGACATCCCGGCCCTGCTCGACGCCGAGCCGCCGATGCGCGTCGCCGAACGCCTCTGCCTCTCCCTCGGCCTCGAACCCTTCCCCTGCCTCGACTGGGCCGACAAGCCCGACACCGGGTGACCGGCCGGGTCGTCGTCATCCTGCAAGCGGGACCTTTCGCGACGTCCGTCCCTCATCGTCATTGCTTCGCTGCGTTCGCAATGACGGAGTGGGGAGGCCGGGACGCTGCAACCGGATCGCGGGGTCGCGGAGCGGGCCGGGAGCGGCTATGCTGCCCCGACCCGATCCCGCTGATCCAGGAGGACGCATGGCCTCGCTTCGCGTCACGCTGATCCCCGTCCTGAAGGACAATTACGCCTATCTGCTGGAGGACGAACAGACCGGCATGGTCGGGGTGGTCGACCCCGGCGAGGCCGACCCGGTGGCGGCGAAGCTGGAGGCCAAGGGCGGCCGGCTGGACTGGATCCTCAACACCCACCATCACGGCGACCATGTCGGCGGCAACCACGAGCTGGCGAAGCGCTACGGCGCCTCGATCGTCGGGCCGGCGGCGGAATCGGCGCGCATCCCCGACCTGGACCGCGGCGTGGCCGAGGGCGACCACGTCATGGTCGGCGCCGCTCGGGGATCGGTGCTCGACGTTCCCGGCCACACCGCCGGCCACATCGCCTTCTGGTTCGAGGATGCCGGCGTGCTGTTCTGCGGCGATACGCTGTTCGCGCTGGGCTGCGGCCGCCTGCTGGAGGGCACGCCCGAGCAGATGTGGTCCAGCCTGCAGAAGCTGCGGGCGCTGCCGGACACCACCCGGATCTATTGCGGCCATGAATACACCCAGTCGAACGCCCGCTTCGCGCTGACGGTCGACGGCGCCAACCCGGTGCTGCAGGCCTATGCCGAGGATGTCGACGACGCGCGCGAGAGCGGCGCCCCGACCATCCCGGCCCAGCTCGGCCGCGAGAAGCTGGCCAACCCCTTCCTGCGCGCCGACAAGCCGGAGCTGCAGGCCGCCATCGGCATGGCCGGCGCCGATCCCGTCGCCGTCTTCGCCGAGATCCGCGGCCGCAAGGACCGGTTCTGACCGCTATCCCCAACCTGGAACGATCATGAAGCTCCTCTACAGCCCGTTCTCGCCCTTCGCCCGCAAGGTCCGCATCGTCGCCGCCGAGCTCGGCCTGCAGGACCGGATCGAGGTGACGCCGACCAGCACCGAGGACCCGGCCAGCGGCCTGTCGGCACGCAACCCGCTGAACAAGATCCCGGTGCTGGAGACCGAGTTCGGCCCGCTCTACGACAGCCCGGTGATCTGCGAGTATCTCGACACGCTGCATGAGGGCGGGAAGCTGCTGCCGGCCGCCGGCCCGGAGCGCTGGCGCGCCCTGCGCTGGCAGGCCCTGGCCGACGGGCTGATGGATGCGGCGCTCTTGATCCGCTACGAGCTGACGCTGCGCCAGGAAGGCGGGCGCAGCGAGGCCTGGATCGAGCGGCAGAAGAGCAAGATCCGCAAGTCGCTCGACCAGATGGAGGCCGATGCGGCGGAGCTCGACGGGCCGCTGACCATCGGCACCATCGCCGCCGCCGCCGCGCTCGGCTATCTCGACCTGCGCTTCGTCGATTGGGGCTGGCGCGAGACCCATCCGCGGCTGGCGGCCTGGCACGCGGTGTTCGCCGAGCGCCCGTCCTACGTCACCACGATCGCCCAGGCATGAGCGGCGCCCTGACGCCGGAGGCGATCATCGCGAAGCTCGGCATGCAGCCCCATCCGGAGGGCGGGCATTATGTCGAGCTGTGGCGCGACCCGCCGCCCGAAGGCGGCCGCGGCCGGGCCTCGCTGATCCATTTCCTGCTGCGGGCCGGCGAGGTGTCGCACTGGCACGCTGTCGACGCGCCGGAGATCTGGATCTGGCAGGCTGGCGCGCCGCTGGAGCTGTCGATCGCGGAGACCGGGCAGGCGGGGGAGGCGCTGCGCCTCGGCCCCGACATCCTGGCCGGCGACCGGTTCCAGGGCGTGGTGCCGGAAGGGCATTGGCAGGCGGCGCGCAGCCTGGGCGACTGGACCCTGGTCAGCTGCGTCGTCGCCCCGGCCTTCCGCTTCGAGGGCTTCACCCTGGCCCCGCCCGGCTGGCGGCCGGAGCTGGGTTAGGGGCTCAGGCCCGCGCGGCGCGCCGGGCCCACAGGTCGCGCCCGGCCAGGATCGCCCCGCCGACGATCAGGGCGCAGGCGGCGCCGACCGACGGGGTCAGGGCGCCCTGGCCGAAGGCGATCAGCAGCAGGGTGGACAGCAGCGGCGCGGCATAGGCGAAGGCGCCCAGGGCACGGATGTCGCCGCGCTTCACGCCATGGTCCCAGACGAAGAAGGCCAGACCGACCGGCCCCAGGCCCAGCCCGGCGACGGCCGCCCAGCCGGCGGCGTCGGGCACCACCGTGTCCTCCAGCGCCAGGTGGCACAGCAGGGACAGAAGGGCGGTGCCGCCGCAGAACCAGCCGACCGTCTCGGTCGGCACCGCGCCGATCCGCCGGCTCAGCACCGAATAGCCGGCCCAGATCATCGCCGACAGCATGGCGGCGCCGTAGCCCAGGGCGAAGCCGGGGTCGAAGGCCACGCCGCGGCCCGAAATCAGCACCACGACGCCGAGCAGCCCCAGCGCCGCCCCGGCGACATGCCACCAGCGCAGCCGCTCGCCCGGCAGCAGGGCGGAGAACACGACGATCAGCAGCGGCCAGGCGTAGTTGATCAGGTTGGTCTCGACCGGCGGCGCCAGGCGCAGCGCCATGAAGAAGACGAGGTGATAGCCGAACAGCCCGCCGATGCCGAGCAGCCAGACGGCGGGCCGCTGCCGGGCGGCGGCCAGGGGCGAGCGGCCCTGCAGCGCCATCCAGGCGAGCCCGATCAGGAAGGCGACGGCGAAGGCCATGCCGGTCAGCTGGAACGGCGGGATGGCGCTGGCCCAGGTGGCCAGCAGGGCCAGCGTCGCCCACATCAGCACGGCGGTGCCGCCGATCAGCGTGGCGCGCCGGACGGCGGCGAGGTCGGGGGACATGGGGATCGGACGCTTCCTGCTTTCTGGTCGTCATCGCGAGGAGCGAAGCGACGTGGCGATCCAGCGGCTCGATTTCTGGATTGCCACGCCCCTTCGGGGCTCGCAATGACGATGGGAGGGGAGGCCCTTACTGCTGCAGGCCCGGATACGCCCACAGCCCCGACGTCCGCATCAGGTCGCGATAGACCACCAGCCGCTCATCCGGGCCGACCTTCGCCGCCTCCTCCAGCGACGAGGCGTCCAGCGCGATCGCCGGCAGCACGGCCGGGCTCAGCCCGTACTGGGCCAGCGCCTCCTCGACCACCACCCGCGCCCGGCGCATGTGGCTGGCGCTGGTCACCAGGATCACCGCGTCGCCGCCATGGCGCTTGATCAGCGACGCCGCGTTCAGCCCGTTGCCGACCGTGTCCTTGGCCTTGTCCTCGCCGATGATGCGGTCGCGGTCGACGCCCTTCTCCACCAGCCAGCGGGTCATCAGGTCGGCCTCGGTCACGCCCGCCTGCGGCTGGCCGCCGGTGACGATCAGCCGGGCGGTCGGATTGGCCTGGGCCGCCTTCAGCGCCACGTCCAGCCGGTCCAGCAGCGGCGGCTGCATGGTGCCGTCCTTGGCCAGGGCATAGCCCAGCACCAGGATCACCGGCTTGCCCGGCAGCGCCGGGATGGCGGCGGTCGGCGGGTCGGCCAGGATCGCCTCGGTGCGGGCGAAGCGGGCGCGGGTGCGCTCGGCCAGGGGACGGTCGAGGCCGGCCAGGGCGATGTCGGCCAGCGCCGCGGCATCGGCGTCGCCGCGCACCCGGGCCAGCGCCGCCAGCCAGGCATAGGCGTCGGTGGCGCGCGGGTCGTGCTTGGTGATCTCCTGGTAGGTCGCCTCGGCCTCCGGGATCTTCTTCTGGATGATCTGGGTGGAGGCGACGGCGTAGCGGAAATCCAGCCGCTCCGGCGCCAGGGACGAGGCCTCGGCGAAGGCCTGCTCGACCACGTCGTAGCGGCCGTGCAGGGTGATGCCCTTGAACACCTCCGCTTCGGCCTTCTTCACGTCGCCGCCGGACCAGTAGTACTGCATGCCGGTCTCGACCAGCGTCCGGATCCGGCTCTCGGTCGCGTCGTCATAGGCCAGCGCCGGCGTGGCCAGGGCGCCCAGCAGGGCGAGGCCGCAGGCGATGCGGCGGATCGTGCGTGTCTGTGTCATGAAGCCCCTCCTGGCCGGTTCATACGCCAGATTCGCGGCCGGGAGAATCGCCGATGGCGCGGCGGCTCAGGGCTTCAGCAGGAACACCACATAGCCGCGGAACCAGGGGCTGGCGGCCAGCGCGTCCGACGCCTGCCACTCGCCGTCCTGCACCAGCCCGATCCGGAAGGGCAGGGTCAGCCGGGCGATGCGCGGCAGGTAGGACCGGTAGGTCGGAATGGTGTGCCGTCCCTGATAGGTCTGCACCACCACCTCGTCGACCACGTCCCGCAGCTGGTTGATCGCCTCGGGGTCGGCATTGCTGCCCCAATCCATCAGCCCGGTGATGCTCAGCCGGTATTCGGGCGGCAGCTGGGCCCGCAGGTCGCGCAGGAAGGCGGCATACTCCTGCAGGTGCCGGGTGCGGGCGTCGAAGTCGATCTGGATGCCGACCACCGGGTTGCCGGCCTGCTTCCAGCGCCGGGCCTGGGCCAGGATGGTGGGCAGGATCCGCGGCGGCCAGCGCAGTGTGTGGGCGCGATAGGCCAGCCAGATTTCGCCCTGGCGCAGCCGTGGCACGGCGATGCCCTGGGCGATCATCCGCGCCGGCCCGCTTCCGCCACGCGGCGGCGGATCGATCTGGCCCTGCAGGATGTACAGCGTCTGCGCCTGGGCCAGCACCGCCGGCGGCGGCACCCCGGCCCACAGCCAGAAGGCGTCGTGCTCGGACGCATCGACCGTGGCGCCGGCCGGCGCCGCCAGCAGCAGCGCCGCGGCCAGGGCGCCGAGGGCCAGGCGGCGCATCGTCACCAGTAGTATTTCAGGCTCTTCGCCCAGGCGGTGTTGCCATAGCGCGTCTTCAGCGTCTGGAACCATTGCTTGCGCTGGTTCTGCGGGATCTCCTGCGGGCCGCAGCCATTGTTCTGGCTCGGCGCGAAGCAGTTGATGGCGCGGTACAGCGCATAGGCGCGGTCGTTGCGGCCGGCCTTGCCGTCGGCGATCACATGCATGTAGCCGTCCAGCCGCGAATAGACCTTGCCCGGGAACTGGGTGGCGGTGCCGCCCAGCTGCCTGTCGTCCGGCTGGGTGTCCAGCGCGTAGGAGTCCAGACCGTTGCGCAGGATGAACTCGCCCAGGCAGTTCAGCCCTTCCGGGCTCTCCGGGTTCTTCTGCAGCGTCGCCGCGATCTCCCGGATCGACGGGCAGGTGTAGTCGGATTCGGCCGAGGCGCCGTCCCAGTGGAACAGGGTCAGCGACTGGTCCCAGGGCACCGACGGCTTCTCCGGCAGCGGGTCGGGCAGCAGCGCCAAATCGGTGCCGAAGCCGCGGTAATGGCCGCGCATCAGGTCCTTGTACAGGAGCGTGAACAGGGCGGTGTCGCGCTCCTCCTCGGTCGCGTCGGTGGCCTTGGCCTGCTGCCGCAGCAGCGCCTGGCCGGCCAGGTTGCGCAGCAGGATGCGGCGGATCTCCGGCGTCCTGATCGGCGATCCGGCCTCGAACACCGTGGCCAGCCGGCCGCTGCGCTCATAGTTCATGGCCAGCGCCAGCTCCAGCTGGGCGCGCTGCAGCGGCTTCGCCAGCGGGATCAGCTGCAGCCACAGGCTCTGCGCCCCGGCCCAGTCGCCCTTGGCCTCCAGCGCGAAGCCGCGCAGGGTCTGGCGGCTGAAGGCGATGGTGGTCATGGCGCCGGTCGGCACCGGGTCCGGCAGGCTCTTCAGCGTCTCGTCCGGCGACTGGGCGACGTAGAACTGGTAGGCGGCGACCAGGTAGCCCTGCAGCTCCGGCTGGTCGGCGAAGCGCGGCTTCTGCTGCTCCAGCGTGTCCAGGCTCAGGGCCGGGCCGCCATCGGCGTCGACGCCCTTGCCGCGCATCACTATCAGGTCCATCACCGCCAGCAGCGTCGGGTCGGTGACATCGGCGCTGCGTTTGGACACCAGCAGCTTGTTGTCGGTCTCCTGCACCACGGTGTCGAGTGCGGCGGCGTCGGCCGGGGCCTGGCCCAGCAGCGTGGCGTAGGCGGCAGCCAGGCGGGTCGGGTCATCGCCCAGCCAGTAGACCCGGCGCAGCAGGCCGCGGGCCGAGGCGGTGTAGAGGCCGCTCGGATAGGCCTGGAGATAGTCCTGGAACGCCTTCTCGGAGTCGGCGAGGACGGCCTTGTCGACATCCTCCAGCTTGGGATAGCCCATCTCGTCGAAGGCGTTCTGCTGCGCCTGGTTCAAGAGGGTGCGCGCCTCCATGTAGCGCGCCGTCTCCTTCAGCCAGGGCTGGTCGCTGCCGTCCAGCGCCTTGAACGCCGTCGTCGCCTGCGGGAAGTCGCCGGCATAGAACGCGACCGCGCCCTGCAGGTAGCCGGCGAACTGCTTGCCCGGCGCCGACTGCACATCGGCCGGCACCAGCTTCGCCTTCTGCGCGTCGTCCCAGCTGCAGCCGCCCAGCATGGCCAGGCGGGCGCGGGCCAGCGACAGCCGCTCGGGCCCCGGCAGGTCGGCGCTGCCGGCCAGCTGCTGCAGGAAGCCTCGGGCGGCGGCATCGTCATTGCTGGCGCAGCGGCTGCCCTCGCCGGTGGCGAACAGGTTGCCGCCGCTCTCGGCGGCGGCGGAGGTCACGGCCTCCGGCGGTACGCCGATCTTCTGCGCCAGCTCGGCCAGCGCCGCGCGGTCGGGATCGGCGGCGGGCTGGGTCTCGACCACCGCGGTCTCGCCGCTGCCGGCGCCGCCGGCGGGCGCATCCGCCGGCGTCTCTTCCGGCGGGCCCAGCCGCTCCAGCCCGAAGGGCACCAGCGCGTAGCCCATCTCGCGCTCGTACTCGGTCGGCGCCCCGTCCGGGATCGGCGCCCGGCCCTGGTCGGCCAGCAGCAGGCGCAGATTGACCCGGCTGTCATTGGCGGGGCTGAGGAAGGGCAGGTTGTTGCAGCCGTCGAGATCACCCTGCTTCAGCGACCAGGTCACCCCGCAGCCGAAATCGCCGCTGGCCTGGGCCGCCTGGATGCCGACGCCGCCGAGCAGCAGCACCATGGGAAGCAAACCGCGCCGGATCATCATATCTCCCTCGCCACGCCGCGACCGCAGATCCCCCTCGGTCGTCCAGTATCAGATCCGGCCGCGGCCGGACAGATGTCCTGCCGATCCTGGTGCGGGCGCGCGGCAAAATCCGGGCCGGCGCAAGGCAGGATCAGATGCCGCCCGCCACCTTCAGCACGGTGGCGGTGGTGTAGCGTGCCGCGTCGGACAGCAGCCAGGCCACGGCCTCGGCGACCTCCTCCGGCTCGCCCGGCCGGCCGGCGGGGATCCGTGCCGTCACCCGCTCCAGCCGCCCCGGCGCGTGGATCCCGGTGCGGATCATCCCCGGCGCCACCGCGTTGACGCGGATGCCCTCGGCCGCCAGCTCGCGACCCAGGCCGATGGTGAAGCTCTCGATCGCGCCCTTGGTCGCGGCGTAGTGGACATATTCGCCCGGGCTGCCGGTCTGCGCCGCGATCGAGGACAGGCTGACGATCGCGCCCTTGGTGCCGGCGGCGCGGAAGCGTCGCACCGCCTCCCGCGCGCACAGGATCGGGCCGATCAGGTTGACGTCCACGACCTGTCGCAGCGTCTCGGCCTCGAGATCGGCCAGCACGCCGTTGCGGCCGGTGATGCCGGCATTGTTCACCAGGGCCTGCACCGGCCCGAAGGCGGCTTCGGCCCGGTCGAACAGGTCCTGGATCTCGCCCTCGTGCGACGCATCGGCGGGCACCGCGACTGCCCGGCCGCCCGTGGCCGCAATCTCGGCCACCACGGCTTCGGCCGCGGCGGCATCGGAGCGGTAGTTGACGGCGACGGCCCAGCCGTCACGGGCGGCCCGGCGGCAGATGGCGGCGCCGATGCCGCGGCCGCCGCCGGTGACGATCAGCAGGCTCACAGCGACAGCAGCCTTTCCGCGAAATCGGCGATCGGCGCGCCGTCGACCATCAGCCCGGCCGGGACCGAGAAATGGCCCTGCGGCCGGATATGCAGCTGCGCCTCCGGCACGCCCCAGCGCCGGGCGATCGCCTGGCCGCCGGCGAGGGGGGTGACGTCGTCTTTGCTGCCCAGCACCATGAAGACGTTGCCGGTGTCCATCTGCGGCCGTTCCACCGGGTCGGTCAGCGGCCGCCAGCGGCTCAACGCCGCCTCGGTCCAGCCCGCCGCCAGCAGGGCGCGGTCCAGCCCGAAGGCGCGGGAGATGGCGCCGCCCAGGGCGATCTCCTCGATCCCCTCCGAGGTGGTGAACAGCAGCAGCGCGTCCGGCCGGCACGCGGCCGGCCAGGCGCCGCAATGGGCCGCGGCCAGCTGCGCCGTCAGGGCGCCGAAGCTGATGCCGCTCCACCCCACCGCGCCGCGGCTGGTCTGCCGGGCCCAGCGGGTCAGGATGCCGACCTCGCGCACCGCCGCCGACAGGTGGTCCAGCGCCCCGAGCGGGGTCGACGCCACCATCGGCTCGCCGGCATAGCTGCCGGGGCGCTTGCGCCGTCCGTGCCAGGGCGCCTCGACCAGCACCACGCGCAGGCCGCGGCGGACCAGGGATTCGATCTCGCTCAGCGGGCCGCGCAGATGGTCCGGCTCCATGCAGATGCCGTGCAGATGGATCACCGTCGGCGGGTCGACGGCGTCGGCCGGGGTGAACACGCGGGCCCAGCACGGGCTCTCCACCGCCGGGTCGGGCGTCGGGAAGGTCAGCCAGTGGTCGGTGCCCAGCTCGCTCGGCAGGCGCCGCGTCTCCTCCACCACCGGCAGCGTCTCCGGCAGGCGGTAGGCATTCTCCGGATCGGCCAGACGGGCGCCGTGCCTGGCCTCAACCTCGTCCTCGGTCGGGATCACCCAGCGGCAGGCCGGGATCTTGCGGTTGTTGCCGAACAGGGCGAAGCGCAGCCGGCTGGTGGTCAGGGCCGAGGCCGCGTCCAGCCGCGCCTCCTCCGCCGCCACCACATCGGCCAGCGGCGCGGTGGTGGAGAATAGGAGGCGCTGCCATTCCGCCTCGGCCTGGCGGTGCTGCTCGGCCAGGCGGGCGACGTCGCGCAGGGTGCGGCCCAGCCACAGCGGCCGCTTGCCCAGGGTGTCGGGCGCGATCGGCAGTTCGGCGCAGAAGCGGTGCAGGTCGCCGTCGGCGATGATCGCCGCGGCCAGGCTGCGCGAGGCCGGCAGGAACCAGCCGCGCAGCAGCGCAAGCGACATGCCGTCGAACCAGGGCCGCGCCACCAGCCGGCCCAGCGGCGTGCGCATCAGCCGCATCAGGTCCGGCCGCGGCTTCAGCCGCACCGGGCCGGGCGTGCGCCGGCGCTGCGACCGCTGCCGCGCCGACAGGTGCAGCACCCGCCGCAGCTCCGGCCATTCGATGAGATCGTCGGCTTCCTCCAGCGTCGCCCAGCGCGCTGCGGCGGCATCGTCGCCGGCCACCGGCTCGCCGGACCGCCACTCGGCCTCGACATCGATGATGGTGTAGTGCCACTCGACCCCGCCCCCGGCGTGGCGGTGGATCGAATCGACCGCGGTGACGATGCCCAGAGCCTCGGCCTCGACCCCGGCCTCCTCGCGGGTCTCGCGCAGCGCCGCCTCGAACAGGGTCTCGCCCAGCTCCTGGCTGCCGCCGGGGATGCTCCACTGCCCGGCCTGGGGCGCCTTGCCGCGCTGGATCAGCAGCAGCCGGTCGTCGCGCCAGACCACGGCGCCGACCCCGATGCGGGGCCGGTCCATCCGGGGAGGGGTGTGCTCCGGCATCGCCCTACTGGAAGGCCACTTCGGCGAAGCTGCGCAGCTTGCGGCTGTGCAGCTGCTCCAGCCCCAGCTCGCGCAGCCGCTCCATGGCGCGGATGCCGATCTGCAGGTGCTGGCCGACCTGCTGCTTGTAGAAGGCGTCGGCCATGCCCGGCAGCTTCAGCTCGCCATGCAGCGGCTTGTCGGAGACGCAGAGCAGCGTGCCGTAGGGCACCCGGAAGCGGAAGCCGTTGGCGGCGATGGTCGCGCTCTCCATGTCCAGCGCGATGGCGCGGCTCTGGCTGAAGCGCTGCACCGGCTCGCGATAGTCGCGCAGCTCCCAGTTGCGGTTGTCGATGGTGGCCACCGTGCCGGTGCGCATCACGCTCTTCAGCCCATAGCCGCTGAGGCCGGTGATCTCGCCGACCGCGCGCTCCAGCGCCACCTGGATCTCGGCCAGCGCCGGCACCGGCACCCAGACCGGCAGGTCTGCGTCCAGCACATGGTCCTCGCGGACATAGCCATGGGCCAGGACGTAGTCTCCCAGCTTCTGGGTGTTCCTGAGGCCGGCGCAATGGCCCAGCATGATCCAGGCATGCGGCCGCAGCACCGCGATGTGGTCGGTGATGGTCTTGGCGTTGGACGGGCCGACGCCGATGTTGACCATGGTGATGCCGGAATGATCCGGCCGGGTCAGGTGATAGGCCGGCATCTGCGGCAGCCGCGCCGCCGGGGCGCCGCGGGCCCGCCCGCCGGGCAGGGTGATGCGGTCGCCCGGCTCGACGAAGGCGTCGTAGCCGCCACCGTCGCCCTGCATCAGCTCGTAGGCGATGCGGATGAACTCGTCGATGTAGAACTGGTAGTTCGTGAACAGGACGAAGTTCTGGAAATGCTCGCAGCCGGTGGCGGTGTAGTGCTTCAGCCGGAACAGCGAATAATCCGCTCGCGGCGCCGTGAACAGGGCCAGCGGGTGCGGCTCGTCCGGCGGGATCAGGGCGGTGCCGTTGACGATGCTGTCATCCATCATCGCCAGGTCCGGCAGGTCGAACACCGCGCGCATGTGCAGCATGCGCTCGCGGGTCAGGTCGCCCTCGACATGCATGCCGTCGGGGAAGGCGAAATGGATCGGGATCGGCGTGTCGCTGACCCCGATCTCGACCGGCACATGGTGGTTGTGGATGATCTGGCCGACCTGCTCGGTCAGGTAGCGGTGGAACAGCGACGGCCGGGTGATGGTGGTGGAGAAGCTGCCCGGCCGGTCGACGAAGCCGTAGGACAGGCGGGTGTCGGCCCGGCTGAAATCCTCGACCCGGACCGACAGGTAGGGGTAGCAGGCGCGCACCCGCTTCGCCGGCTCCTCGCCGCGGGAATAGGCGCGGAAGGCGTCGCGCAGCAGGCCGGTGTTGGCGTCGTAGATCGCGTGCAGCCGGGCCACCGCCTCGGCCGCGTCCCGGAACTGCTCGGTGGCGAAGGTCTGGGGACCTGAGGTCTTGCTCATGCCTCGACTCCCATCAGCGACCGGCCGAACTGGTCGGGGTCGAAGGGCCGCAGGTCGTCGATGCTCTCGCCGACGCCGATCGCGTGCACCGGCAGGCCGAAGCGCTCGGCCAGCGCCACCAGCACGCCGCCGCGGGCGCTGCCGTCCAGCTTGGTCAGGATCAGGCCGGTGACCGAGACCATGTCGCGGAACACCTCGACCTGGCTGTGCGCGTTCTGGCCGGTGGTGGCGTCCAGCACCAGCAGCACGTCGTGCGGCGCCGTCGGGTCGATCTTCTTCAGCACGCGGATGATCTTGGCCAGCTCGGCCATCAGATTGTCCTTGTTCTGCAGCCGGCCGGCGGTGTCGATCAGCAGCACGTCGCGGCCCTCGGCCTTCGCCCGGGTCAGCGCGTCGAAGGACAGGCCGGCGGCGTCGGCGCCGGGATTGGCGGTGACCACCGGGCAGCCGGAGCGCTCGCCCCACACCTGCAGCTGGTGCACCGCGGCGGCGCGGAAGGTGTCGCCGGCCGCGATCATCACCGACCGGCCCTCCTCGCGCCACTGCTTGGCCAGCTTGCCGATGGTGGTGGTCTTGCCGGTGCCGTTCACCCCGACCACCAGCACAACCTGCGGCTTGTGCGCGGGAGACAGGGTCAGCGGCTTCGCGACCGGCCGAAGGATCTGCGCCACATGCTCGGCCAAAGCGCGCCGGACCTCGTCGCCCGACACCTCCTTGCCGAAGCGGGTGCGGGCCAGCTCGGCGGTCAGCTTGGCGGCGGTTGCGGGGCCGAGATCGGCCTGGATCAGCAACTCCTCCAGCTCCTCCAGCGTCGCATCATCCAGCTTGCGCTTGGTGAAGATGCTGCCGATGCCTTCGGTCAGCTTGGCGGAGGAGCGCGAAAGCCCCTCCTTCAGTCGGGTGAACCACCCTTTTTTCGGCGCCCCTGCGCCGCTGTCATTGGTCTGTTCTGTCATGCGCGCTGTCTTAACACGCCGTGTGTGACCTCCGTAAGTCAGCCCCGCGCGGGGCAGGGCCGCCGGATGTGGAGGGCGTCGTCGACGCGCCGGGATAGGGGGCTCCTCTTTCTCGGAGCAGGTGATTCGTGATAAACTAAGCTCAGTGGACTAAACCAGAGAGGGCCAGCATGCAGACCTACAACATCCATGCTGCCAAGACCCACCTCTCCCGTCTGGTCGAACAGGCCGCCAAGGGCGAGTCCTTCGTCATCGCCAAGGGCGGGAAGCCGATGGTGAAGGTGGTCGCGATCGATGCCCCGGCCCCGCGCCCGATGAAGCGCCTCGGTTTTCTTGCCGGGCAGATCACTGTTCCCGCCGATTTCGACCGCATGTTCGAAGACGAGATCGCGGCTATGTTCAACGGCGAGGAATGAAGTATCTGCTGGATACGCATCTCCTGCTCTGGGCTGCGGAGTTCTCCACGACCATCGAACGGACCGGCAGATTGTCCGCCGCTGCGGTGGCACTGATCAAAGACCCGGCGAACGAGTTAATCTTCAGCGCCGTCAGCATCTGGGAGGTCGCGATCAAGGCCGGCCGAGGCCGGCCTGATTTCGCGGTCAATCCACATCTGCTGCGCCGCGGTCTCCTGGACAACGGCTATGTGGAATTGGCGGTCACCGGGGCGCATGCCGCGGCCGTCATGGGGCTGCCAGATCATCACAAGGATCCGTTCGATCGCCTTCTCGTGGCCCAGGCGACGATCGAGGGCGTCACATTGGTGACCGCCGATGCCAGGCTGGCCGGCTATCCGGGGCCAGTGCTGCGCGTCTGACAAAACGAGCGCGTTCGGGCGGTCCGCCGTCAGTCGAGTGCTTTCGAGAACCGCACACCCGTGGGCTCGTAGCCGAGCCGCTCATACAGCCGATGGGCGTCCTGCCGATGGGTGCTTGGATTGACCGTCGCACGCCGGGCGCCGGCATCGCGCAGCCACTGCTCGCCGCGCTCGACCAGCCGGGCGGCGATGCCGCGGCCGCGGAACTCGGACGAGACCACCAGGGCGACGATCGCGCCCAGCAGGTCGCTGCGGTAGAGGGAGGGCGACACCGTGACGCCGACCATCCCGGCGACGGCGCCATCCGCCTCCGCCACGAAGGTGGCGAAGTCCGTCCGGCCGCGCAGCGCCTCCAGCCGCGCCGCCATCTCCTCCGCCGCGGTCGGATAGCCCAACTCGGCCATCAGGGGCGCCAGCGCCGGCGCGTCCGCCGCCGTGGCAGGTCTTATGTCCATGGTGCTCCCGATCTCCGTCCGCGCTGCCGCAGGGGCCGATCCTAGACCGGGGGCCGCCGTTTCCACTGTCCGGAAAACCACGGGCCGACCCGCAGAAAAGGGTTGCAAGCCATCCGCCTCCGGGACTGAAATGGCGGCTCGGCTGGGGTGCCCGTCGTCACGGCGGGCTGAGATCATACCCATCGAACCTGACCTGGATCATGCCAGCGGAGGGAGCCTGAGATGACCGGCATTCCGATTCCGTCCTTGTTGCGCGCCGAGCCCGTCGGCCCGGTGCCTTTGCGCGGCGCGAGACCCCGCGTCGCCATCATCGGCGCCGGGGTCAACGGCCTGGCCATCGGCTGGCGCCTGGCCCGCGCCGGCTGCCCCGTCGACGTCTATGACCGCGGCCCGGTCGGGCGCGAGGCTAGCTGGGCCGCCGCCGGCATGCTCGCCGCCGGGCTGGAGGCCGAGCCGGGGGAGGAGGCGCTGTTCGGCCTGTGCCGCCATGCCCAGGAGATATGGCCCGGCTTCGCCCGCGAGGTCGAGGCCGCGTCCGGCCTGCCGATCGGCTATCGCGACGAGGGCACGCTGGCCGTGGCCCTGACCCGCGACGATGCGGCCGATCTGCGGTTCTCCGCCGATTATCAGAGCAAGCTGGGGGTCGAGCTGCGCTGGCTGACCGGGGCCGAGCTGCTGAAGCGCGAGCCGATGCTGCGGCCGAGCCTGGCCGCCGCCGTGCACAGCCCGGCCGACCACCAGGTCGACAATCGCTGGCTGGTGCCGGCCCTGGCCGAGGCGCTGCGCCGGGCCGGCGGCGGGCTGCACGACCATGCGGCGGTCGAGTCCGTGATCCTGGATCGCGGCCGGGCCGGCGGCGTGGTGGTGGCTGGCGAGGCGCGGCCGGCCGATGTCGTGGTGCTGGCCGCCGGCGCCTGGTCGGGCGGCATCCCGGGAATCCCGCGCGAGGCGCTGCCGCCGGTGCGGCCGGTGAAGGGCCAGATGCTGGCGCTGCGGATGGACCCGGCGGCGCCGCTGCTGCGCCATGTGCTGTGGGCCGGCAAGGCCTATCTGGTGCCGCGGCTGGACGGCCGGCTGATCATCGGCGCCACGGTCGAGGAGCGCGGCTTCGACACCACCGTCACCGCCGGCGGCGTGCTGTCGCTGCTCGACGCCGCCTGGCGCGCCCTGCCGGGGATCGAGGAGCTGCCGGTGATCGAGAGCTGGGCCGGGCTGCGCCCCGGCAGCCGCGACGACGCGCCGGTGCTCGGCCCCTCGGCGATCGACGGGCTGGTGCTGGCCACCGGCCATCACCGCAACGGCATCCTGCTGCTGCCGGCGACGGTCGAGGCCGTCGTGGGCACCATCCTCGACGGCAGGCTGCCGCAGGCGGCGGAGCCGTTCCGCATCGACCGCTTCGCCCGGATCCAGGAGGCCGCCCAATGAGCGTGCCAGGGACCGTGAACGTGAATGGAGAGGCCGAAGAAGCGGCGGCCGGCATCAGCGTGCTCGACCTGCTGCTGGCCAAGGGCATCGACCCGGCGGCGTGCGGCACCGCCGTGGCGCTGAACGACGCCGTGCTGCCGCGCACTCGCTGGCCGGAGCACCGCCTCGCGGCCGGCGACCGGATCGAGATCGTCCGTCCCTTCCAGGGCGGTTGAGGAGAGCACGAGATGCAGGATCCCTTCATCATCGCCGGCGTGGCGCTGCGCTCGCGCCTGTTCATCGGCTCCGCCGGCTATGCCAACCGGCAGCTGATGTTGGACTCGATCGAAGCCTCGGGGGCCGAGATCGTCACCGCCTCGATCCGCCGGATCAGCCTGGAAGGCTATGCCGAAAGCCTGGTCGACTTGGTCGGCGACCGTTGGCGCCTGCTGCCCAACACCGCCGGCTGCATGACCAAACGGGACGCCGTCCTGACGGCGCAGCTGGCGCGCGAGGCGCTGGGCACCAGCTGGCTGAAGCTGGAGCTGATCGGCGACCGCGAGACCCAGTATCCGGACGTCGCCCAGCTGGTCGAGGCGGCGGAGGAGCTGGTGCGCGACGGCTTCGTGGTGCTGCCCTACTGCAATGACGACCTGGTCACCTGCATGCGCCTGGCCGATGTGGGCTGCGCCGCGGTGATGCCGCTGGGGTCGCCGATCGGCTCCGGCCTCGGCATCTCCAACCCGCATGCGATCGAGATGATCTGCAGCCGGGTGCAGGTCCCGGTGGTGCTGGACGCCGGTATCGGCACCGCCTCGGACGCGGCGCTGGCGATGGAGCTCGGCTGCTCCGCCGTGCTGCTGTCGACCGCCGTGGCCAAGGCGCGCGACCCGGTGCGCATGGCCCGGGCCATGGCGGCCGGGGTCGAGGGCGGGCGCCTGGCCTCCCTGTCCGGGCGCATCCCGAAGCGCCGCCTGGCCGACCCGTCCAGCCCGCAGCTCGGCCTGATCGGGACGTGACCCGCCTGCCGTTGCCGCCGCTGCTGCTGATCACCGACCGGCGCCAGGCGGCGCGGCCGCTGACCGGCGTGGTGGCCGACGCGCTGGCCGCCGGCTGCCGCTGGGTCAGCCTGCGCGAGAAAGACCTGACGGCGGCGGAGCGCTTGGCCCTGCTGCGCCGGCTGCGCGCTTTGGCCCGGCCGGTCGGGGCGGTCGTGACCATCCATGCCGACCTCGACTCCGCCGGCGATGCCGACGGGCTGCATCTGGCCGCCGGCGGCGACCCGGGCGCGGCGCGGCGGCGGCTCGGCCCCGCGGCGCTGATCGGGGTGTCCTGCCATTCGGGCGGGGAGGTCGATGCCGCCCTCGCCGCCGGGGCCGATTACGTCACCCTCGGCCCCCTGGCGCCGACCGCGAGCAAGCCCGGCTACGAGCCGACCCTGTCCGCGGCCGAGGCCGGCGCCATCGCCGGCCGCCATCCCGGCCGGGTGATCGCGCTGGGCGGGGTCGGGCCGGACCTGCTGCCGGGCGTCATCGCCTCCGGCTTCGCCGGGGTTGCGATGATGGGCGGGGTGATGCGCGCCGGCGACCCCACGGCGCTGGTCCGCGCGTATCTCGCGGCGCTCGGCCCGCCGGCCGCCTGACCGCCTGTCGGCCCCGTCGCCCGGCATGCTATAGGGGCGGCGCCGGAGGGGAGCCCCGCCGCCATGAAGCTGCGCTTGCGGCCGCTGCGCGTCCTGGAATTCGTCCTGGTCACGGTGCCGGGGCTGGTCGGGCTGCTCTTCGCCATGCGCGCCGCCGTTCCCTTGATCGAGCTGGTCCAGGCCGAGCTGGCGCGGACGCCGGAGGTGCAGGAGGTCGAGGCCGCGCTGATCGCCCGGACCCGTGCCGCGACCTCGCCGGAGCAGGTCGGTGCCGGGATCGCCCGGGCCTTCGCCGATGACGACATCGACGGGGCGGCGGTCTGGCTGAAGGTGGCGGAGATGACGGGCACCCCGGTCAGCCCGGAATGGCAGCTCCGCTACGCGGACGAGACCTCGACGGCCAGCAGCGCGGTCCGGGCCGCGCGGCAGGCGGTGGGTGGCGCCGTGACCGGGGCGGGCCACGGCCTGTCCGGCTTGGCCGGGGCCTTCGCCGCCGACATGACCTTCGTCGGCGACCTGCGGGACATCGGCCGCGAGCTCTGGCATTTCGGCAATGACGAGCCGGTGGACGAGCTGGCGCTGGGCCTGTCGGGCATCGGGCTGACGCTCACGGCCGCGACCTGGGGCTCCGGCGGGGCCGCGGCCCTGCCGCGCGGCGCGGTGTCGGCCTTCAAGATCGCCCGGCGGACCGGCCGCCTGTCGGCGCGTTTCGCCGAGCGCCTCGGCCGGATGGTCGCCGATGTGGTCGATTTCCCGGCCCTGCGCCGCCAGGTGCGGGAGGTGGGGTGGCAGGACACGGTGATGCGCCCCGGCGCCGTCTTTGCCGCCGCCATCCGCCGCGACCGGCTGGAGGGGCTGGACGAGGCCGTCGCCGCCGCCGGCCGGGTGGCCGACCGGGTCGGCCCGGCCCAGTCGGTCGAGCTGCTGCGCTATGTCGACGACGTGCCGGAACTGCGCCGCGTCGACGAGGTGTCGGCGGTGATGGGCGACCGCACCCTGGCCGTGTTCACGGTGCTGAAGCGCGGCGCGCTGGCCACGGTGAAGGCCACCATCCGCTGGTCGCGGCGCCTCGCCGACCTGGCCGCCACCGTGCTGTTCGGCGCGATCGGCTTCCTGTTCGGCCTGGTGTACTGGCTGCGGCTGCTGCTGCTCGGCCTGATCTATGGGGTCTGGTGGGGATGCGGGGCCTGCTTCGCCCGCTGACGCGATCAGCCGTCCAGCAGGCCGCGCGCCAGGATGCCGGCGAAGCTGGTCTCCGCCGGGCCGGTCATCAGCACATGGCCGTCGCTCTCGCGCCATTCGATCAGCAACGTGCCGCCGTCCAGGTCCACCCAGACGGTGCGGTCGGTCAGGCCGCGGCGCACCGCGGCCACGCCGGCGGCGCAGGCGCCGCTGCCGCAGGCCTGGGTGACGCCGACGCCGCGCTCCCACACCCGGTAGCGCAGCCGGTCGCGGCCCAGCACCTGGACCACGCCGATATTGGCGCGCTCGGGGAACAGCGGGTCGTGCTCCAGCACTGGGCCGACGCCGTCGATCTGCACCTTCTCGGCCTCCGGCACGAAGAACACGGCATGCGGGTTGCCCATCGACACGCCGACCCCGTCCGTCAGCAGGCCGGAGGAGACCGGCAGGTGCAGCGTGTCGGCCTCGTGCGCCAGCGGGATGTCCTGCCAGCCCAGCCGGGCCGGGCCCATGTCGACGGTGACGCCGCCTTCCGGGGCCTTGCTGCACTCCAGCAGCCCACCGCGGGTCTCGACCACCAGCGCCTCGGCGCCGGTGTCGGCCATCACCAGGGCGGCGACGCAGCGCGTGCCGTTGCCGCAGGCGCCTGATTCGGTGCCGTCGGCGTTGAGGATGCGCATGAACACGTCGGCGCCTGCGCTCTGCGCCGGCTCGATCACCAGCAACTGGTCGAAGCCGACGCCGCGGTGCCGGTCGGCGATGCGGCGGGCCTGGTCGGGATGGACCGTGACCGCCTGCTCGCGCGCGTCCAGCACGACGAAGTCGTTGCCCAGCCCGTGCATCTTCCAGAACGGCAGCCCGTCCATCGCCCTCTCCCCGGTCTCTCCCGTCCACATATGGCATCAACCGGCCCTGCTGCGCGAGAGCCCAGCCCTGCGTGATCGACAGGGCGAGGGCCGGCGGCTAGCATGGCGACCGACGGTGCCCCGGTCCGCTGGGGTGAAAAGGGAAGCCGGTGCGCCTCTCGAGGCAAGGCCGGCGCTGCCCCCGCAACTGTAGGCGGCGAGCCCGCGCCCGAAGCCACCGGACCAGTCCGGGAAGGCGGGCGCCCCGGGGCGGCGACCCGCGAGCCAGGAGACCTGCCGTCGGATTTGTGCGTGTGACGGGGCGGGGTGTCCCCGGGCGGCGCGCCGGACGGCAGGCAGGGCCTGTCCGCCGGCTCCCTCCCGCGACCCCCTGCCGAAGGCGGGAGATGATGTGGTGACCGATCTGACCGTGCGGCCGCTGGGGGCCGCGGATGTGCCGATGCTGCTGGACATGCTGCGGGAGCTGGCGGCGTTCACCGGCGACCTGGCGGCGATGACGGCGCAGCGCGCCGATCTCGACGAGGCGCTGGCCGAGGTGCCGCCGCGCTTCCGCGGCCTGATCGCCGAGGATGGCAGCGGCGTGGTCGGCTATGTCACCTACACCATCGACTATTCGGTCTGGACCGGGGGCGACTTCATCCGCGTCGACGACGTCTATGTCCGCGACCGGGCGCGCGGCCGCGGCATCGGCCGGCAGCTGATGCGGGCCCTGGCCGATATCGGCGTGTCCCAGGCGATGCGGGTGCGGTGGGAGATGGCGTCGGACAATGCCGGGGCCCGCAGGCTCTATGACGGCATCGGCGCCGGGCCGGTGGACAAGACGATCTGGCGCTGGCCGGTCGCCGCCATGGAATCCTTCCTGAACCGGACCGAGCCGCCGCCGGCCGCCGACGCAGTGCCGTCCGAGGCCGGCCGCGGCCTGCCGGGCGAGGATGGCTTTATCCTGGTGCTGCGCCGGGACGGTGGCGCGGAGTAGCCGGGAGACCCGAGGGATCTCAGCAATCCGCCCTCCGGTTGACTCCTCGCCCCCATCCGCCTAAAAGACCAGCCGTTGCGGGATCGGCCCGCAGCGAGACCCCATGGGGTGCCGCCAGTCCGCGAGTATCGCGCACTGGCGCTTTTCCGTTTGGGGCGACGGGATTCGAAGGGCGATCATGTTCGAAGGTCTGAGCGGCCGTCTCGGCGACATCTTCGACCGGCTTCGCAAGCGCGGCGCGCTGACGGAGGCCGATGTCGGCGCCGCCATGCGCGAGGTGCGCGTGGCGCTGCTGGAGGCCGATGTCGCCCTGCCGGTGGTCAAGGACTTCATCGACAAGGCGCGCGAGCGCGCGGTCGGGTCGGAGGTGCTGCGGTCGGTCACCCCCGGCCAGCAGGTCATCAAGATCGTCCATGACTGCCTGATCGAGATGCTGGGCGGCACGCCCGGCGAGATGCCCGACCTCAACGCCGCCACGCCGATCAACCTGATCGCCGTGCCGCCGGTGCCGGTGCTGATGGTCGGCCTGCAGGGCTCGGGCAAGACCACCACCACCGGCAAGCTCGCCCTGCGCCTGAAGGACCGCGACAACAAGAAGGTCCTGATGGCGTCGCTCGACACGCGGCGCCCGGCCGCGCAGGAGCAGCTGAAGATCCTCGGCGAGCAGATCGGCGTCACCACCCTGCCGATCATCGCCGGGCAGGAGCCGCTGGCCATCGCCCGCCGCGCCATGGAGCGCGGCCGGCTCGAGGGCTTCGACGTCGTCCTGCTCGACACCGCCGGCCGCCTCGCCATCGACGAGGAGCTGATGGCCGAGGTGGTGGCGATCCGCGACGCCACCAAGCCGACCGAGACCCTGCTGGTGGCCGACGCCATGACCGGCCAGGACGCGGTCAACGTCGCCCGCACCTTCCATGAGCGGGTCGGCGTCACCGGCATCGCCCTGACCCGCGTCGACGGCGACAGCCGCGGCGGCGCCGCCCTGTCGATGCGCGCCGTCACCGGCCAGCCGATCAAGCTGATCGGCATGGGCGAGAAGATGGACGCGCTGGAGCTGTTCCATCCCGACCGTATCGCCAACCGCATCCTCGGCATGGGCGACGTCGTCAGCCTGGTCGAGAAGGCGGCGGCGACGATTGAGAAGGAGGATGCCGAGAAGCTCGCGGCCAAGATCCAGAAGGGCGAATTCGACCTGGAGGATCTGGCCTCTCAGCTGCGCCAGATGCGCAAGATGGGCGGCCTGCAGGGGCTGATGGGCATGCTGCCCGGCGTCGGCAAGATCAAGGACCAGATGAAGTCGGCCGGCATGGACGACAAGATGATCAAGCGGCAGGAGGCGATCATCTCCTCGATGACGCCGGTCGAGCGCCGCAACCCGAAGATCATCCACGCCAAGCGCAAGGTCCGCATCGCCGCCGGCTCCGGCAGCACGGTGCAGGACGTGAACAAGCTGCTGAAGCAGCATCAGCAGATGGCCGACATGATGAAGCGGATGAAGAAGCTGGGGAAGGCCGGGATGATGCGCGGCATGCCCAAGCTGCCGCCCGGCATGCTGCCGCCCGGCTTCAAGATGTAACGGACGGTTTCGGCCGTCCTTCGTGAGTTTTACTGAGTTAGACCTGAGGAGAGTACCGTTATGTCCGTCAAGATCCGCCTGACCCGCGGCGGCGCCAAGAAGCGCCCGTTCTATTCGATCGTGATCGCCGACACGCGCAGCCCGCGCGACGGCCGCTTCGTCGAGAAGGTCGGCACCTACAACCCGATGCTGGCGAAGGATCATCCGGAGCGCCTGGTGCTGAAGGCCGACCGGATCAAGCATTGGCTGTCGGTCGGCGCCCAGCCGACCGAGCGCGTCGCCAAGTTCCTCGGCCAGGCCGAGCTGGCGCCGATGCCGAAGTACCGCGAGACCCCGTCGAAGTCGGCTCCGAAGGCGAAGGCCCAGGAGCGCGCCAAGGCTGCGGCCGAGGCCGCCGCCAAGGCCGCCGAGGCTCCGGCCGAGGCCTGATCCGACCCGGTTCTTCTCCTCGCCTGCCCCTTGTTGTCATCACCGGGCTTGACCCGGTGATCCAGAGACTTCCGACGCCGCTCCGGCGGCCCCTGGATGTCCGGGTCAAGCCCGGGCATGACACAACAAGAAGGCTGTGAGAGGGGCGGAACCGCAGCCGGACCATCTCCGATGGCATCACCCTCCAAGGTCTGCGTCGGCCAGATCACCGGGGCGCACGGCGTCCGCGGCCTGGTGAAGGTCAAGCCCTTCACCGCCGCCCCGGAGGACCTGACCGCCTATGGCCCGGTCTCGGACGAGGCCGGGGCGCGGCGGCTCGCCCTGAAGCTGCTGTCCTGGGCCAAGGACCAGTGGATCGTGCAGGTCGAGGGCGTGGCCGACCGCGACGCCGCCGATGCGCTGCGCGGCCTGCGGCTCTATGTCGACCGCGCGTCGCTGCCGGAGCCCGAGGAGGACGAGTTCTACCATGCCGACCTGATCGGCCTGCCGGCGGTGCTGGCGGACGGATCGGTGTTCGGCACGGTGCGCGGCGTGTTCGATTTCGGCGCCGGCGAGATGCTGGAGATCGTGCGGCCAGGAGCGGGGGCGGTGATGATGCCCTTCACCCGGGCTGCGGTGCCGGTGGTCGACATCGCCGGCCGCCGCATCGTCGTCGACCCGCCGGCCGGGCTGCTGGAGCCGGCGGAGCGTCCGCCCGAGGAAGGCGAGGATGACGACGCGGGGGGCGGGGCCTGAGATGCCTTGGACCGCCCGCATCCTGACGCTGTTCCCGGAGATGTTCCCGGGCCCGCTCGGCCAGTCCCTGGCCGGCCGGGCGCTGGCGCGCGGCGACTGGATGCTGGAATCGGTGGACATTCGCGGCTTCGCGCGCGATAAGCACCGCTCGGTCGACGACGCCCCCTTCGGGGGCGGCGCCGGCATGGTCATGCTTCCCCAGGTTCTGGACGACGCCGTGCAGGCGGTCCGCCGCCCGGGGGAGCGGCTGATCTATCTGAGCCCCCGCGGCCGGCTGCTCGATCAGGCGCTGGTGCGGGAGCTGGCGGCGGAACAGGCGATCGTCCTGCTCTGCGGCCGCTACGAAGGGGTCGACCAGCGGCTTCTCGACGCCCAGGGGGCGGAGGAGGTCAGCCTGGGCGATTTCGTCCTGTCCGGCGGCGAGATTGCCGCGCTGGCCCTGATCGATGCCGTGGTGCGCTTGCTGCCCGGCGTCATGGGCAACGCGGAGAGCGCCGGGGAGGAGAGTTTCGGGGCCGAGTTCGGGGCGGGTCTCCTGGAGTACCCGCATTATACCCGGCCGGCCCTGTGGACGGGCGCCGACGGCGCACCCCGCGCGGTGCCGGAGATCCTGGTCTCCGGCGATCATGCGAAGGTGCGGTGCTGGCGCCTGGAACAGGCGGAAAGCATCACCCGGGAGCGACGCCCGGACCTCTGGCAGCGATATCTCGCCGTGAACCCCGAAAGGGCGGAAGGCGGCGGGAGCCACGTCCGAAAGCGCCCGGGCCGAGACCGAAGAGTGACCAAGGAACAAGAAGGACGAGAGCCATGAACATCATTCAGACGATCGAGCAGGAACAGGTCGACAAGCTCACCGCCGACCGCAAGATCCCCGATTTCCAGCCCGGCGACACCGTCAAGGTGAACGTCAAGGTCATCGAAGGCACGCGCGAGCGCGTCCAGGCCTATGAGGGCGTCTGCATCGGCCGCAAGAATGCCGGCCTGAACAGCCACTTCACCGTCCGCAAGATCAGCTATGGCGAGGGCGTCGAGCGCGTCTTCCCGCTGTACAGCCCGCGCATCGACTCGATCGAGGTCGTCCGCCGCGGTGCCGTCCGCCGCGCCAAGCTGTATTACCTGCGCGACCGCCGCGGCAAGGCCGCGCGCATCACCGAGCGCCGGGACAACAAGCCCCAGGACAGCAAGGCTCAGGACAAGGCCCAGGGCTGACCGTCCGTCCGGGTCGACCGGAATTGACGAAGGGCCGGCGTGCTGCGCCGGCCCTTTTCGTTTGCAGGGTCCGGGACGGCATCGCGCGAGATTGCCTGGTATTTTTGGAAATTATTCCGGATCGGCTCAAGGCTTGTGCATCGATGCGTGGTCTTCGCCAGATCATCACGAAACCGTCAAAAAACCTCTATCTCCATAGGAACCGAATCAGATTTGATCCGTTCTCCCTAATCGTCGAGGACCCTGTCAGGGGGGATGGCCATGTGGCCCAGCGATCTCAGGGTACGCCGGGTGACGCCCTTTGCGGCGCAGGCTCCGGCCAAGAAGACGGATCCGATCTTCGTCAGCGCGGTCGACAAGGCCAGGCAGCCGCCCGTCGGCCAGCCGATCACCGACGGCAAGGACGACCGCACCACCTTCGGGCCTGACGACCCGGCTCTCGGCGTCTACGGCGCCGGGGTGACGCCGCTCAAATGGCCGTTCCGGATCTTCGCCGATGCCGGCGTCGATCCGACCGACAACACCGCGCTGCGGGGCCAGATGGCCGCGACCGGCGTGCTCGACCCCAAGGCCTTCGGCACCCGCCCGGCCGCGTCGCCCGATGCCGAATACGAGCTGCAGCCCGGCCAGATGGTCTGGGCCCTCGACAAGACCCGCATGGCGTCCCTGGAGGAGCAGCGCGGGCTGCTGGCGAAGGTCGAGGACCCGAAGAACGCGGGCGACAAGGCCAAGCTGACCGAGCAGCTGCAGGACAGCGTGATCCGCGAGATCGACTACGCCGCGACCCAGCAGGCGGTGCCCGATTTCGACGCGCTGGTGGCGCCGCTGGCGCAGCGGGCGCCGAACGACCCGACCTACAAGGCGGCCTTGGACGCGGCGCGGACCCATTTCGACAACCGCTGGAAGACCGAGGGCCGCACCCCCGACCAGATCGGCAGGCTGATCGCCGACGCCAAGGACGGGAAATACGACGATGTCACTGCGGAGACCCGGCGCCAGCTGGTCGCCATCGCCGACGCCACCAAGTCCGAGCTGGGCGACAAGGCGACGCCGGAGGCGCTGGCGGCGGCGATCGACAAGCGGGCCGGCGTATACCTGACCTTCGACGCCAGCAACGCCGCTGACCCGAAGACATCGGCCTATCTCGACGCCGTCCGCCAGGGCCAGGCGGAAGCGACCAAGGAGGTGCTGGTCGACCGGCCGATCGCGGAGGTGCGCAAGGCCGCCGGGCTCGACCCGAAGGGCACCGATGTGCCGCCGCTGAACGAGCGGCAGACCACGGACCTGCTGAAGAAGCTGGCCGAGGTCACCGATCCGCAGCATGCGATGCCGCAGCAGGTGCAGGACATCCTGTCCGACCCGCGGATCTTCAGCCAGGATCCGAAGACGCCGGGCCTGCTGAACCAGGCGGTCGACCGCATGGCGCATTGGAAGCCGGGCGGCGACGGGCCGTATGACGACATGGTCCCGAACCTGGCCCATATCGTGCAGAACCTGTCGGCGACCGATGGCGGCAAGCCGGGCAAAGGCAAGACCCTGGTCGACGCCCTGGCGTCGCAGATCCTGTCCAAGGTGCCGGCGCAGCCGAAATACGACGGCACCGAGCGCAACATGTTCGCGGACGCGCAGTATTTCGGGACCGAGCTGCGCCGCGCCGCCGGCAAGGGCGACGTGGCGCTGTCCCTGGCCGTGGCCGGCCAGGCGGACAAGGCCGGCGACACCGACCAGACGAAGCACAAGGACGACAAGTACTACCACAACTTCTACCACGCGCTGCGGGACGCCTCGGTCGACGCGGCCCGGGCGGGCATCGAGGATTTCGGCGGCAGCTTCGACAAGCAGGGCCAGCAGCTGATCAAGGATGCGGGGTTCTTCGCCCATCCGCTGGCCAATTACGGCCAGGGCCGCAGCAAGGCGCAGCAGGCCCAGGACATCGCGGCGATGCGGAAGGCCGATCCCGACGCAGCGAAAAAATACGACGCCACCGCCGCGGAATACAGCCGGATGGTGGAGGTCCGCCAGGGCATCACCCAGACGGTGGACGCCTATAAGCAGGACCTCGCCGGCATCGAGGGCTTCGACCGCAAGGTGGAGAACGGGTCGCCGCTCCGGCCCGAGACGAAGCAGGAGAGCGTGATCAAGGCGGCCGACGCGATGCCGAAGCCGTTGGGCGACGAGCCGAAGAACCCGGACACCACGCCCAGCCCCTCGATCTGGTTCCAGCGGTCGGAGCGCAACTTCACCACCCACTTCACCCTCGAAGGGCTGAAGGCGGTGCTGCCGCAGGACAAGTACCTCTACGCCCGCTACGCCACGCTCGGCACCGACGGCCTCAGCCCGCAGGAGGTGGCCCGGGTCAGCCAGGCGGGCGGGGGCGACTGGTTCAATCCGCGGCTGCTGAGCAGGTTCTCCGGCGGGCTCAGCACCTATCTGTTCGAGAAGAACGCGCTGTCCCTCGCCGACGATCCGACCTCGCAGTGGAACGACTATCTCTACGTTCCGGTGCATGCCTCGATGGGGGCGTCGGCCCTGGCGTCAACGGTCCTGCCCGACAGCTGGAAGGAAGCGATCTGGAGCAACGATCCGAAGGGCCTGGCCAACACGCCCTTCAACCAGCGCTACAACGCGGCGCTCGGGCGGATCGACAAGCTGGCCGTGTCGGACGGGACCAAGGCCTTCCTGCGTGGCGCCGCGGCCGGGATGCTGAAGAACGTGCCCGATACCGCCTATATCCTCGTCGACGGTGCCAACTCCGTCGCCAACTTCTTCCAGTACGACGACTGGGTGAAGGGTGTCGGCTACGGGGTCAGCGTGCTCGGCGACGCGGCCTTCGTGGTGTCTGCCTCGGCCACGGTGTCGGAAGCGATCGGCGGCAGCGGGCTCATCCTCGGCCTCGGGGCGACGGCCTGGACCGGGATCGGCGCGGCGCTGATGCTGATCGGGTCCGGCATCGTCTACTTCAAGGGCCGCTACGACACCGCCCACACCTATGATGCCGCCGACCAGCGCTACCTCGAATATCTCAATGTGCCGAAGGACGTAGCCCAGACCATCGCCTATGCCAGGACCACCGACGAGGGCGGCCGCAGCACGGGGCTGGGTCTGACGGCGGTGTTCGACCGGCTGGGCAAGTCCAACCAGGACATGATCGCGCTGCTGAAGCGGCTGACGCCGGACCAGGCCAAGGCGCTGGCCACCAACGCCAAGAACATCAAGCTGGATTCCGACGGCAAGCCGGTGCTGACCCAGGACGACGAGTCCTACTTGGCGCTGCCGATGGACCCGACCAAGTCCGACGTCTCGCGCTACAGCGTGATCAGCTACAACGGCCAGACCAAGCGCTGGGAAGACCCGGTGACGCGGATGTACTGGACCCCCGGGGCGAAGCGCTGGGTCTTCGACCCGAAGATCAGCAACAGCATGGGCACGATCCCGCCGCAGCAGGACCCGCCCGTCTCCTACGACCCCGCCACCGGCACGCTGCAGCGGTCATCCACCTACCGGCTCGTCCAGCCGGAGAGTGTCGTCGGGCTGGAGAACTGGATGTTCGTGAACGGGATGCTGGGATAGCCGGCCGCGCCGGCTCCTCCGTAAGTCGCGTTTCCGCCGACGCCGTGCCGGCCTAGGCTCGACGGACACGCAGCAACGGAGGCTGGCGATGGCGGCACGATGGCTGCTTCCGATCCTGGTCCTGGCCGCCGGCCCCGCCGCGGCGCAGACGCCGGTCGCGGTGTTCCCGTTCGAGCTGGCCGACACCAGCGGCGAGGCCGCGCCGTCCTCCAGCCATGACGCCCGGATCGCGCTGGCCACCGACCATCTGGCCCGCAAGCTGGAGCAGTCCGGCCGCTACCGCCCGGTCGATCTCTCGCCCCTCGCCGCCGAGGTCGCGGCGACCGCGCCGCGCTATGATTGCGGCGGCTGCTGGCTGGAGGTGGCGCGGAAGAGCGGGGCGGAGCTGGCGGTGCTGCCTGCGGTGCACAAGGTCTCGACCCTGATCTCGACCATGGATCTCTGGGTCGCCGACCTGCGCAGCGGTCAATACGTCGCCCATGTCACGGGCCAGATCCGCGGCGACACCGACACGGCTTGGCTGCGCGGCGTCGACTTCCTGGTCGATGAGCGGCTGCTGCGCCAGGCGCCACCATAGCAGAAGGGGCCGGCTGGGCCGGCCCCTTCGCATCGGTCCGATCGGATCGCTGCTTACTTCGCCGGCTCGAAGGTCGTGCCGGTGCGCTTGAACAGGGCGTAGCCCGACTTGGTGCGGTCGCCCTTCGAATCATAGGCGATGTCGCCGATCACGGTCTTGTAGTCGCTGCCGTCATGCAGCGCCGCCGCCACCTTCTCCGGATCGGTCGACTTGGCCTTCTTCGCCGCCTCGGCCCAGGCCTGGACCGCGGCATAGGCGTAGAGGGTGTAGCCGGCCGGGTCGATGTTCTTGGCCTTCAGCGCCGCGACCACGTCCTTCGCCGCCGGGTTGGTCTCGGGCGGGTTGTCGATGGTCAGCAGCACGCCCTCGCCGGCCCGGCCGACGATCGACCAGAAGTCCTGGGCGTACAGGCCGTCGCCGGAGATGAACTGCGCCTTCAGCCCCTGGTCGCGCATCTGGCGCAGCAGCAGGCCGGCCTCGTTGTACAGGCCACCATAGTAGACGACGTCGATGTTGTCGGCCTTCAGCTTCGAGATCGTGGCCGAGTAGTCGAGCTCGCCCGGCGTGATCGTCTCATACGCCGTCTCCTTCACGCCGCCGGCATTGACCACCGCCTTGGTGGCGTCGGCCAGGCCCTTGCCGTAGGTGGTGGAGTCCTGGACGAAGGCGATCTTCTTGTCCTTGAAGTGCTCGACGATATAGGCGCCGGCGACCTTGCCCTGCTGGTCGTCGCGGACGACGGTGCGGAACACGGTCTTGTAGCCCTTCTCGGTCAGGTCCACCGCGGTGGCCGAGGGGGTGATCATGATGATCCCTTCCTCGTCATAGACCGGGGCGGCGGCGACAGTGGCGCCCGACAGGGTGTGGCCGACGACCGCGACCACCTTCTTGTTGACCATGTCGTTGGCGACCTGCACGGCCTGGCGCGGGTCGCCGGCGTCATCGCCGAACTCGACCACGATCTTCTCGCCATTGACCCCGCCGGCGGCGTTGATCGCCTCGACCGCCGCCTCGACGCCGCGCCGCTCCTGCAGCCCGTAGGGCGCGTTGCCGCCGCTCAGCACGAAGGCGGCCCCGATGGTGACGTCGGCCCAGGCGGCCGATCCGGCGAAGACGGTGGCCAGGGCCAGGGCCGAGGCCATCGTTCCGCTGCGGAATCTGCTCATGCGAATCTCCCCTCTTCATCCCGGCGGGCCGGATGCCCGCACTTTGGGCAGAGGGTAAAGCGATTGCAGGCCCGGCGTGAATTCGTTTGTTACAGAACCGGCGTTTCGGCCCGAAGCGGCTTCGTTTCGATCGGCCGGCCGGGGCGTTCCGTCAGGAAAATATCCCCGGCCGGGCGTTCCGCGACCGATAGGTCGGATTTATGCCGAATCAGACGCAGCGGCCTCCCGGCTGAACGAGGCACCTCCCAAAGAAAACCGTCATGGCGAGCCCCGAAGGGGCGTGGCCATCCAGGGGCCRATGCGAGCGGCCCTGGATGGCCACGGCGCTGCGCGCCTCGCCATGACGATGGTTGGTTGGGAACCTCCAGGCGGCTCAGACCGTCTCGGTCACCTTGCTCAGGTTGCGCGGTGCGTCGGGCGACAGGCCGCGGGCCACGGACAGGGCGGCGACGAAGGGGTAGAACGCGCCGATCGCCAGGATCGGGTCCAGCGCCGGGTGCAGCGGCGGCGGCAGCGGCAGGGTGGCGCCCTTGACGCCGGGCGCGCCGGCCAGCAGCACATTGGCGCCCAGGCCGCGGAACTCCGCCGCCATCTTCAGCACGCTCTCGCGCCCGCCATCGTTCGGGGCATAGGCCAGCACCGGGTAGCCGGCCTCGACCAGCGCCTTGGGCCCGTGCATGATCTCGGCCGCGCTCATCGCCTCGGCCTGCAGGATGCAGGTCTCCTTGAACTTCAGCGCGCTCTCCTGGGCGATGCCCAGGTTCAGGCCGCGGCCGGCGACCATCATCCGGTCGGCCTTGACCAGCGCCTCCAGGGCCGGCGACCAGTCGCCGCGCACGGCGGTTTCCAGCGCCTCGGGCAGGCGCTGCAGCGCGGCCTTCAGCTCCGCATCCTCGGCCCATTCGGCCACCAGCCGGGCAGCGACCACCAGGCTGGCGATGTAGGATTTGGTCGCGGCCACGGCGCGCTCGCGCCCGGCATGCTGGTCCAGCACGATCTCCGCGGCCTGGGCGGCCGGGCTGTCGGTCGAGTTCAGCACCGCGACGGTCAGCGCCCCGCGCTCGCGGGCGCGGCGCACCGGCGTCACCAGGTCCGGGCTGCGGCCGGATTGCGACACGGCGATGGCCAGGCTGCCCTTCAGGTCCAGGTCGGAATGGCCCAGCGTCTCCAGCGACGGCGGCAGCGACGCGGTGACCAGGCCCAGCCGGCTGCCCAGCAGATAGGCGGCATAGGTGGCGGCATGGTCGGAGCTGCCGCGGGCGATGGTCACGGCGAAGCGCGGCCGGTCGGCGCGCAGCCGGGCGGCCAGGTCGCGGACCAGATCCGCGTCGGCGGCCAGCAGGTCGGCGATGCGGGCCGGGGCCTCGCGCGCCTCCTCAAGCATGATCGAGGTCAATCGACTCTCCTTCGACATGGACGCCCGTGACCTTGAGGTCGGCGTCGAGAACGACGATGTCCGCCCAGGCGCCGGGCGCCAGGCGGCCGCGATCGGCCAGGCCGAGATAGTCGGAGGCCAAGGTGGAGGTGCGGCGCGACGCCTCCTCCGGCGCCAGGCCGATGGCGACGAAGTTGGCGAAGGCGCGATCCATGGTCAGGCAGCTGCCGGCCAGCGTGCCGTCGTCCAGCCGCACGCCGTTGCCGCATTTGCGCACGGTGTAGCGGCCCAGCCTGTAGTCGCCATCCGGCATGCCGCTGGCGGCGGTGGCGTCGGTGACGGCGTAGAGCGACGGGATCGCCCGCAGCGCCGCGCGGATGGCGCCGGGATGGACATGCAGCAGGTCGGGGATCAGCTCGGCATGCTCGGCATGGGCCAGGGCGGCGCCGACGATGCCGGGGGCGCGGTGGTGCAGCGCGGTCATGGCGTTGAACATGTGGGTGACGCCGTCGACCCCGCGCGAGAAGGCCTCGGCCGCGGTCTCGTAGTCGCAGGAGGAATGGCCCAGCTGCACCCGGATGTCGCGCGCCGCCAGGAAGGCCTGCAGGCTGCCGTCGGGGTCGGCCTCCGGCGCCCAGGTGACGACCCGGATGTCGGCGCGGTCGCAGAAATCCGCCATGCGCGCGAGATCGGCCGGGATGGCATAGGGCGGCTGGGCGCCCAGCCGGTCCGGGCTGATGAACGGGCCTTCCAGATGCACGCCCAGTACCCGCGCCTCGCCCTCGCGCCGCCCGGCGATCACCCGGCCGGCGCCGTCCAGCGCTGTCTCGATCTCCTCGACCGGGGAGGTCATGGTGGTGGCCAGCAGCGCGGTGGTGCCGTGTCGGGCATGGGTGCGGGCCAGGGTGCGGATCGACGCCTCGCCCTCCATCGCGTCGGCGCCGCCGCCGCCATGGCAGTGCAGGTCGATGAAGCCGGGCAGGATCATCGGGCCGCTCTCCAGCCCCGCGACCGGCTCGACCGCCCGGATATGCGTGTCGAAGCGCAGGCGGCCGGCGACCCAGCCGCCGGGCGTCAGGATGCGGCCTTCCAGGGTCTTGGTCATGAATCGCTCCAGGCTTCGCCGGGGGCCAGGGACCGGGCCAGCAGCACGGCGCCGTCGCGGGCGTCGCCCATCGGCGGGCGCAGCCGGGCGACGATCGCCGGGTCCATATAGGGGCGCAGCGGCGCGGCCAGGCTGCCGCCGGCGCAGAAGGGCAGGGTGCCCTCGGGGTCCAGCGACCGGGCCAGCCGGTCGACCTCATGCCCCGCCCACCGCATCAGCCGCACCGCCGCGGGGTCGCCCTCGCCGGCCAGCCGCACCACGATTGGTGCCAGCGTGGCGTATTTCGTCGACGGCGCCTGGTAGGTCCAGGCCAGCAGATCGGGCGGGGTGGCGCCGCAGGTCTCGAACATCGCCTGGTGCAGGGCGGAGCCGCCGGGCGGGTCGACGTCGCGGCCGTCCAGCAGCTGCAGCGCCTCGCCCAGCGCCTTCAACCCCAGCCAGGCGCCGCTGCCCTCATCGCCGACCGGGAAGCCCCAGCCGCCGACCTGGCGGGTGGTGCCGTCGGCATAGAGCGCGCCGCCGACCGTGCCGGTGCCCAGCGCGATCGCGGCGCCGGGCTGGCCGGCATGGGCGCCCAGCGTCGTGGCATGGGCGTCGGAGCACAGGCGCAGCCGGGCGAAGCCGGGGGCCTTGGCACGGAACTCGGCCCGCTTGTCCGGCCGGCCGGTGCCGGCCAGGCCGCAGGCGATCACGGCGTCGGCATGATCGGCCTCGGCGATGCCGGCGGCGGCCAGGGCGGCGCGGATCTGGGCCCAGGCCCCGTCGACGCCGAGCGTCAGGCTGGACGGGCCGGCCGTGCCCTCGCCCAGCACGCTTCCGTCCGGATCGACGGCGCGGAGCCTGGTGCCGGTCGCGCCGCCGTCGACGCCGATATGGATGCGGATCGCCATGCCCTGGTCCTGGAAATGCTGTCGCGCGGGGACGCTAGCAAGCCGCGCTGGCAGCGTCATCGCGCCAGATGGTCTATACCACTCGCATTGCGGCCGGGCCACAGCGAATGGCGTTTCCCCGCGCGCGATGTCGGGATTATTGTTCCAAGACTTGGAACGTTTGGAATGAGCCATGACAGGGACGGAAGCGGTGGCGGCCGGGCCGGCGCCGGACAGCTTCGAGGCGCTGCGGGGCGCCATCGCCGCGCGCTACCCGGCGCTCAGCAAGCGGCTGAAGACCATCGCCGAATTCGCCCTGGCCCATCCCGACGTGATCGCGCTGGAGACGGTGGCGGTGATCGCCGGCAAGGCCGAGGTCCAGCCCTCGGCCCTGGTCCGCTTCGCCCAGGCGCTGGGCTTCGACGGCTTCTCCGAGATGCAGCGCCTGTTCCGGGCCCAGCTGGTCGAGCGGATGCCGAGCTACGAGGCGCGCATCCGCACCCTCGACGCCCGCTTCGGCGGGGCCGAGGCGCCGTCCGGCCCGCTCAACGCCTTCATCGACATCTCGGTCGGCGCGCTGGAGCGGCTGCGCGGCGATGTCGACCCGGCGGTGTTCGCCCGCGCGGTCGACATCCTGGCGCGGGCCGACTGCATCCATCTGGCGGCCCAGCGCCGGTCCTTCCCGATCGCGGTCTACCTGTCCTACCTGCTGGCCCAGCTCGACCGGCCGGTGCATCTGCTCGACAATTTCGGCGGCATGCTGGCCGAGCAGTCGCGGGCGATCCGGCCGGGCGACGCGCTGTTCGTCGTCACCTTCCGCAGCTACGCCCCGGACGTGCAGGAGGTGGCGCGCCGGGCCCGCGCCGCCGGGGTGCCGATCGTCGCCATCACCGACAGCGACCTCAGCCCCGTCTACCCGATCGCCGATGCCTGCTTTGTGGTGCATGAGGGCGAGATCGACGCTTTCCGCTCCCTCTCGGCCACGCCCTGCCTGGCCCTGACCCTCGCCGTCGCGCTCGGCCGCCGGCACGAGGCGCAGGAGGGCTGACCCCGGCTGCCTCCGTCCTTCGGCTAGCTTTGTCCGCCTTGTGGCCGCCTTGATCGATATTCCTGTCCTGCCGGATGCTCGATCAGCAGCCGGGCATGTCGACCGCGCCGCTGCGGTCGCGTGCGGTGCCGCTTACAAAAAGAGTCGACGCGATGCCCGCCGCGCACGGGGCGACGTCAGGCCGCAATGGAGGGACGCTTGCGGACACTGCAGCAGTCGATGGAGTCGCGGCGGAACAACTTTCACCTGTGCCGCATGATCGGTGCGCTGTTCATCATCTTCGCACACTCGATCGAAATCAGCGGCATGGAGCCCTATTATCATCAGCATGATCCGGACTTCGTGTCGGCGCTGGTCCTGATGGGCAAGAATGCGCTGCGGCTGTTCTTCACCTTCAGCGGCATCATGGTAGCGATGAGCCTGGACAAGCGGGCTTCGCTTTGCGCTTACGCGGCGGCCCGGGTGTCGCGGATCGTTCCGCCGCTGCTGCTGTTCTCCGCCGTCATGGTCTTCCTGATCGGCCCGCTGATGACCAGCCTGCCGGTCGGGGACTATTTCAGCCGGCTGGACACCTGGCTCTATCTGCCGAAGGCGTCGAGCGGGCTGTTCGTCCCCGACCTGCCGGGCATGTTCGAGACGGTGCCGTGGGCGAAAGCGGTCAATCCGTCGCTGTGGACGCTGGTCTACGAGATCATCTGCTACCTTGTTCTGGTGCTGCTGTCGGTGGCTGGATGGCTGTCGCCCCGGCGGCTGCCGCTGACACTGACCGTCATCGCCATTCTCTATCTCGGCATCACCTTCGGCACCCGCCTCCGCTTGGTCGTGCCCGTCGATGCCATGGTCGGCTTCGGCATCAGCTTCACCATCGGCGTCGCGATCTACCACTACCGCCGCTGGATCCCGCTGTCGCTCTGGCTGGTGGCGCTGTTCGCCGGGCTGACCCTGCTGGCACGGGGAACGCCGTGGGCCGAGCTGCCCTCGATCCTGACCTGCATCACGGCCGCGCTCTGGCTCGCCCTGGTGCCGAAGGGCTGGATTCTCGGCTACGGCCGGGTCGGTGAGCTGTCCTACGCGACCTATATCTGGCACTGGCCGATCGGACAGATCCTGGTCAGCCTGTGGCCCGGCCTGTTATGGCCGCAATTGTTCCCGCTGATGGTGCTGGCAACCCTGCCGGTGGCCTTCCTCTCCTGGACCCTGGTGGAGTTGCCGGCACTGCGCCGCGTCTCGTCGACCGCGGCCGTGCTCCGCTGGACGGCCAAGGCGCTGCGGTTGCCGGTCCCGCTGCGGACGTCGCCTCCGGCGGCCATGGCGGCATCGCCGGGCGGCGCGCCTTAGGGAAGCCGCGCACAGCAGCAGGCTGCGGCCCGTCGGTCTGGCATGACGCCGAAGCGTTGTTTCCGGCCCGCGGCGCCCGGCTCCGGGCCTGCCATGCGCGAAACGCCCGGGACGGGGGCGTCGGCTTTCGGTAACGATGGCGGACACCGAAAAACAGCCGGAGGCGCCGCCCGTGATCCCGAATTCCACCGCCGCGCGCGACGTCGCCTACCTGCTGCACCCCTACACCAATCTCCGCGCCCATCAGGAGGCCGGCCCGCTGGTGATCAGCCGCGGCAAGGGCATCCACGTCTATGACGAGGAGGGGCGCGAATACATCGAGGGGCTGGCCGGCCTGTGGTGCGCCGGGCTCGGCTTCGACCAGGAGCGGCTGGTCGAGGCGGCGACGCGGCAGATGCGGCAGCTGCCCTTCTATCATGCCTTCGGCGGCAAGGTGCCGGACGTGCTGGTCGACCTGGCCGAGGCGCTGATGGCGATCGCGCCCAAGCCGCTGGAGCGGGCGCTGTTCGTCAATTCCGGCTCCGAGGCCAACGACCTGGCGGTCAAGATCGCCTGGTACGTCAACAACGCGCTGGGCCGGCCGGAGAAGAAGAAGATCATCGCCCGCCGCAAGGGCTATCACGGCGTCACCGTGATGTCGGGCAGCCTGACCGGGCTGGCCTATGCGCAGGACGGCTTCGACCTGCCGGTCAGCCGGGTGGTGCATGTCGACACGCCGCACCATTATCACGGCGCCGCGCCGGGCGAGAGCGAGGAGGACTACGCCACCCGCCTGGCCGAGCAGCTGGAGGCGACGATCCAGGCCGAGGGGCCGGAGACGGTGGCCGCCTTCATCGCCGAGCCGGTGATGGGCGCGGGGGGCGTGATCGTGCCGCCGCGCACCTATTTCGAGAAGGTGCAGGCGGTGCTGCGCCGCCACGACATCCTGTTCATCGCCGACGAGGTGATCTGCGGCTTCGCCCGCACCGGCGCCTGGTTCGGCTGCGACAGCTTTGGCATCCGGCCGGACATCATGACCGTGGCCAAGCAGCTGTCGGCCGGCTTCCTGCCGATCGCGGCGACCCTGGTCTCCGGCCCGGTCTATGAGGCGCTGGTGGCGGGCAGCGACAAGCATGGGCTGTTCGGCCACGGCAACACCTATGGCGGCCACCCGGTGGCCGCCGCGGTGGCGCTGGAGACGCTGAAGATCTATCGCGAGATGGACATCGTCGACCGTGTCCGCCGGGTCGGCGCGTCACTGCAGGAGGGGCTGCGCCGTTACGCGGATCACCCGCTGGTCGGCGAGGTGCGCGGCCTCGGCCTGATCGCGGCGGCCGAGCTGGTGGCCGACAAGGCCGCCCGGACCAATTTCGACAAGGGGCGCGGCATCGGCGCCGGGCTGGTTCGCCGGGCCCAGGCGCATGGCCTGCTGACCCGCGCCCTGCCGGGCGATGCCATCGGCTTCTGCCCGCCGATGGTGATCGACGAGGCGGGTGTGGCCGAGATGCTGCACCGCTTCGACCTGGCGCTGGACGAGACCTGGTCGGCGCTGCGCGAGGCCGTGTGATGGCCGCCGGCGCCCTTCCCCCGGTCGAGGCCCCCCTGGTGGAGGCGGTCGTCGACCTCGCCCGCCGTGCCGGCCGGGTGGTGCTGGAGATCTACAACAGCTTCGACGGCGCCGCCCTGCGCAAGGAGGATGGCAGCCCGGTCACCGCCGCCGACCATGCCGCCGAGGCGCTGATCATCCCCGGCCTCCGGGCCCTGCTGCCGGGCGTGCCGGTGGTGGCGGAGGAGCAGTGCGCCGCCCAAGGCATCCCGCCCGCGGCCGACCGCTTCTGGCTGGTCGACCCGGTCGACGGCACCAAGGAGTTCCTGCGCCGCAATGGCGAGTTCACGGTCAATATCGGGCTGGTCTCCGGCGGCGTGCCGGTGCTGGGCGTGGTCGAGGCTCCGGCCTTCGGCCGCCGCTTCTGGGCGGCCGGGGGCGAGGCCTGGCAGCAGCAGGGTGACGAGGCGCCGCGGCGCATCGGCGTGCGCCGGCCGCCGGCGGAAGGGATGGTGGTGCTGACCAGCCGGTCGCATCGCGACGATCCCCGGCTCGACGCGGCGCTGGAAGGCCGGTCGGTGGCCGAGCGCCGGATCCTCGGCAGTTCGCTGAAAATCGCGCTGATCGCGGCGGGGGAGGCGGATCTCTATCTCCGCTTCGGCCCGACCATGGAATGGGACACGGCGGCGGCCGACGCCGTGCTGCGCGCCGCCGGCGGCATCATCGACGACGCGTTGTCCGGCCATCCGCTGGCCTATGCCAAGCCGGGCTTCGCCAATGCCGGCTTTGTCGCGCGCGGGGCCGCGGCCGGCTAGCTCAGCCGTTTCAATCGAAGGGGTGAATTGTTGCCTCTTCCGCTTGCGAGACCTTTCAACACGCCTCACCCTTCGCCGTCATTGCGAGGAGCGTAGCGACGAAGCAATCCAGGGGCCGGTTCGTACTGGCCCCTGGATTGCTTCGCTTCGCTCGCAATGACGTGCTCAGAATTCTGACAAGGTCTCCCTTGCAGGAGAGATCGGAGACGCGAAGCGGCTCCGGGTGAGGGGGTATTTCGTCGAGAGGCCGGGACCAGCCCTCACCCGCCAGCGCTGCGCGCTGTCGACCTCTCCCGCGTCCAGCGGGAGAGGCAACGCGAACCGGATGCTGCGGCCAAAGCAAAGGGCCGTCCCACGCGCTGGGACGGCCCTTTGCTTTGGCTCTTGCCGGATCCCGGATGAAGAAAGGGGCGCCCCGAAGGACGCCCCAATCTCCCGATGGGATCTTTATAGACCGTCTTAGTTGATGACGATCTCGACGCGGCGGTTCTGCGGCTCGCGCACACCGTCGGCGGTCGGGACCAGCGGATCGGACTCGCCGACGCCGCGGGTGACGATCAGGCTGTCGGCAACGCCGTCCGCGACCAGCTCGCGGCGGACCGACTCGGCGCGACGCACCGACAGGGCCTGGTTGTACCGGTCCGAACCCGAACGGTCGGTGTGGCCGGTGACGTCGATGCGGGTGGTCTTGCCCTGGAGGGCGTCAGCAGCGGCCGAGGCCACGATCTGCTTGGCTTCCGGGGTCAGACGCGAGCTGTCGAAGTCGAAGAACACCAGGTAGCTGCGGCCCTGGGTCTGCACGACCTCCTGGACCGGCTCCGGCGCCGGGGCGAAGGTGTAGCGAACGCCAACCAGGATGGTGTGGTTGTTGCTGCTGTCGTACTTCAGCTTGGCGCCCTGGTCGCTGAAGGTCGGCTTGGTGTTGCCGAAGTAGCGGTACTCGAGGTTCGCAGCCAGGTTCGGCGAGAAGTTGTACGACACACCCGCGATGCCCTGATAGGCGAACTGGGTGTTGAAGTCCTTGAACGTGCCGCCGCCGCCCTTCAGCTCGGAGTCGAGCAGGGCGACACCGACACCGCCGCCGATGTACGGCACGAACGGCGAGCCGAAGTCGAAGTCGTAGTAGCCGTTGGCCATGATGCCGATGGTCCGGAAATGACCATTCTTGAAGATGGTCTGACCGTTGACCTTGGCATCCTTGACATCGTTGGTGCGCAGGCTGACTTCGGCGTCCGCACGGAACGAGCCCCAGTCGTAACCGAGGTAGATGTCGCCGGCCGGGCCGATGTCGTAGCGCGACTTGCCGTCGATGTTGGTGTTCTTGACGCTCCAGCTGTCATTCTGGCGAATGTTCACGCCAGCGCCGGCACCGACATAGAGGCCAGTGGCCTGATATTCCTGCGCCATCGCCGGGGCTGCAACGAGCAGGGCGGCCGCACCGACGGCGTACATCACGTTCTTGTTCATATCCAATACCTCGCTGATCACGGTTCAACCGAGGTCTCGTCCCCCGCTTCCTTCAAGGGCTGCGACCAGACCGCTCCCTTTGGATGTACGATGGTCGGGCGTAGACCGCAATTGAAATGGACCATGCTGTTGCGAATTTCGCGCAGTGTTGCAGCGATGCACCACCGTCCGGCACGGCCATTCGAGATCGGGTTAACCGATTGTTCGGATTTTGGAAACGGAAAAGCGCCGGGCTTCATGAGGCGGCGTGAATGCAACAATTCCATGACAGGGCCGGGGTTTGCCTCGATTTCGGCAAAACCAAGGATTTGCAAATAAATTCAAATAATTGGATCGGAAATCTTCGACGGGATCGTCATTCCGGCCCTGCATCGGACGATCCCCGACGGTCCGGCCCGGCCCGGATGGCCACCGGCCGGGCCGTCCGATTCCGGAGAATCAGCGCTCAGCGCAGCCGGTCGCGCACCAGCCGGGCAATGCCGTCCGCGCGCTGCCCGGCCGCCGCCAGCAGGCGGTCGCGGCTGTCGGCATAGACCTGGCGGCGGCCCGCATCGTCCAGCCCGCGCAGATTGACGTCGACGGCGTAGAGCACCGCCTCGACCGCGCCGCGCAGGGTGGCGGCGCCGGCGCCGACGTCGCTGACGATCTGGGTCGTCGCCAGCGTCGCCGCCTGGCCGGCCAGGTCCAGGGCCTCCAGCGCCGACTGCGCCGCGTTCAGCGGGATCTCGGTGGCGGCGATCGTCGCCTCCCGCAGCGCAGTGCGCCGGGCCGCCTTCTCCTCCTCGGTCGCCTTGGGCAGCTTCAGCGCCGCCATGTAGGCGTCGAACACGGCGATGTCGGCTTCGGCATGGGCCGACAGCTCGGCGATCAGCCGGTCGCCCGACAGGATCAGCGTGTCCAGGAAGCCGCGGTCGGGCGTCTTGTTGGCGGTGATGCGCAGCGCCATCACCACGAGGCCGAGCCCGAGCGTCGCCGAGACCATCGCCGCCGAACCGCCGCCGGGCGTCGGCGAATCGCTGGCCAGCGTGTCGCGGAAGGTGGTCAGCGGCCAGCGCCACAGGCTGTCCTCGGTCTCGACGGTCATCTCACATTCCTCCCGGCGCGGCGCTGCAGCTCCATGGCCCGCAGCAGGTTGGCGAAGATCAGCGTGGCGGTCAGGGGGCCGACCCCGCCCGGCACCGGCGTCAGCGCGGCTACCACCGGGCGGACGCTGTCGGCGTCGACATCGCCGACCACGCGGCCGTCGACCACCGAGATGCCGGCATCGACCACCACCTGGCCCGGCCGGGCCATCGTCCCCGTGACCAGGCCGGGCCGGCCGGTCGCGACGAAGACGATGTCGGCGGCGGCGACCGCGGCGGCCAGGTCGCGGGTGCGGCTGTGGCACACCGTCACCGTGGCGTCGCGGTTGACCAGCATCGGCGCCAGGGCCCGGCCGACGGCGCGGCCTCGGCCGACCACCACCGCGCGGGCGCCCTTCAGGTCGGCGGCGGTCCCGGCCAGCCGGATGCAGGCGTCCGGGGTGGCCGGCAGCAGGGCGTCGGCCTCGCGCCCGGCGGCGATCAGGCCGAGATTGTGCGGCGTGAGCCCGTCGACATCCTTCAGCGGGTCGAGCTGCCGGACCGCGACGTCGGCGTCCAGCCCGGCGGCCAGCGGCAGCTCCAGCAGGATGCCGTGCACGCCCGGATCGGCCGACAGCGCGGCGAGGCGGGCATCGAGCGCGGCCTGGCCGCCGGCGGGATCCACCGTCTCGACCCGGAAGCCCAGGCCCAGCGCGTCGGCGGTGCGCTGCTTGGCGGCGGCGTAGCGGGCGACCGCGGCGTCGTCGCTGGCCACCACAACGGCCAGGCAGGGGCGCAGGCCCGGCGGCGTCTCCGCCAGGATCCGCGATCGGATCCGCTCCGCGATCGGCTTGCCCAGCAGGGCGGCGGCTTCGGCCATGGCGTGGTCCCGTTCAGGCGTCCGGCCCGGCATACACCATCGCGGCGCGGCCCGGCTCGACATTTCCGACGGACAAGGCCATAACGCCGCCGCCCCGCGCCACTGGGGCCGCGACACCGACCGGCCGATTCGCGGCGCAACGCGAATCCGGCCCGCAGCAAGCCCCGGAGCGAGCCATGGTCCCCGTCCTGTTCGCGCTCGGCACCAATCTCGGCGACCGCGAGGCCAATCTGCGCCGCGCAATCGCCTGGCTGCGGCGCGAGACCGCGGTCGACGCCGTCTCCGCCGTCTATGAGACGGCGCCGATGTACGACACCGACCAGGGCGCCTTCCTCAACATGTGCGTCGCCGCGCGCACCGATCTCGCCGCCGAGGCGCTGCTGGCCCGGCTGAAGGCGGCGGAGGCGGAGATCGGCCGGGTGCCGAGCCGTCCGAACGGGCCGCGGCTGATCGATCTCGACCTGCTGCTGTACGGCGATCGCGTCATCGACCTGCCGGAGCTGGCGGTGCCGCATCCGCGCATGGCGGAGCGTGGCTTCGTCCTGGCACCGGCCGCCGATGTCGCCGCCGGCTGGATCCATCCGGTCGAGGGTCGCAGCGTGGCCGAGCTGCTGCAGCGGCTGGGGCCGCTCTCCGGCGTCACCCGGCGCGGGGATCTGCGCCCGGATTAATCGGCCGGCGCCGGCCCGGCCGAGCCGCGCTCGACCAGCTCCGGCACCCCCAGCTGCGACGGCGGCGTCTCGCCGCGCAGCAGCGCCAGCACCTGCCGGGCCAGAGTCTCGCCGAAGGGGCGCAAGGAGGTGCGGAAGGTGGTCAAGGGCGGGGTGGCCATCACCGCGATCGGGATGTCGTCGCAGCCGATGATCGAGACGTCGCGGCCGACCGACAGGCCGGCGTTGCGCACCGCGCCGGCGGCGCCGAACGCCATCTCGTCATTGCCGCACAGGATCGCGGTCGGCCGCGGCGACAGCGCCAGCAGGGCCCGGGTGGCCGCGCAGCCGCTCTCGGCGGTGTAGTCGCCGCAGCGGTGCCAGGCCGGGTCGGCGGCCAGGCCGGCCTCGGCCATCCCCTCCTGCCAGCCCAGCAGGCGCTGCCGACTGCCATTGACCTGCGCCGGCGTGTTGATCAGGGCGATGCGGCGATGGCCGCGGGCCGTCAGCCAGGCGGTGGCGATGCGGCCGCTGGCGCGATGGTCGGCATCGACGAAGGGTGTTTCCGGCCGGTCGCCGTCGCGGCCGAGCATGGCGAAGGGAAAGCCCTGCCGGCGCAGATAGGCCGCGCGCGGATCGTCGACGCGGACCCGGGTCAGGATCACCGCGTCGACCCGGCGGCCCTCGACCAGCCGGCGCAGCGTCTCGATCTCGTGCTCGTCCGGCGCCGCGCCGGCGACCAGCAGGGCATAGCCCGCCGGCGCCAGCACCGCGTCGAGGCCGGTCAGGAGCGGCAGGAAATAGCTGTCGACAAGGCCCGCGGGCGACGGGGTCAGCAGGAAGGCGACCGCGTCGGCCCGGCCGCGGCGCAGGGTGCGCGCCAGGGCGTTCGGCGTGTAGCCGACCTCCCGCGCCGTCGCCAGCACCCGCTTGCGGGTCTCGTCGGCGACGTCGCTGTGGCCGTTGAGCGCGCGGGAGACGGTGTAGGTCGACAATTCGAGCAATCGGGCCAGTTCGACGATGCCCACCCGTTTGCCATCCGCCATTCGCGCGTCATCCTGTGATCAGTCCTCGATCTCCGCGAACAGCAGCACTGCGGCCGCCGTGCCGGAGGCGCCGGTGCCGCCGAGCCCCTCGCCGGTGATCGGGTCGAAATACTCGCGGAAGCCGCTTCGCTCGACAACGGCCATGCTGTCGCGGCGGATGCGCGCCGCCAGCTCCGGAAGGCCGGCGCGCCGCAGCCCGTCATGCAGCAGCCAGTTCAGGGCCGGCGAGACCGCGCCGTGCCAGGGGCGCCGGGGGTCGAATTCGGGCCGGCCGGGCTCGGCGCTCGGCACCGCGACCGCGGCCTGATCCAGCCAGCCCTCCAGCCCGGAGATCAGCTGCGGGTGCCGGTCCGCCAGGGTCGGGTCGGCGTAAAGCGGCAGGAACCCGCCGATCCCGGGCCCGCCGATGGTCTGGCCGGTGGCGGCATCGCGCGAATGATACAGGCCGCCGGCCGGGTCCCAGCAGGATTCCAGTGCCGTCCGGGTCCGGGCGATCATGCGGTCGACCTCGGCCATGCCGGCGCGGTCGTCGATCATGTCGAGGAGGAAGCGCAGGTCGCGATTGGCGCGCTGCAGGATGGCGTTGAAGCCGATCTCGGCGATCCGGAACGGGGGCTCGGCGGCGCCGCGGACGGGGCTGTCGTCGAGCCCGCTCTCCCGCGGATCGACGATCTCCGCCAGGCCGGTGACCGCGGAGTCCCGCGCCGTGGCGAACCAGCGATGCCAGTCCAGCAGCCTCGGGGCCAGCACCTGCAGGCGGGGGCGCGACCGCTGCACGCCGTAGCGTTCGAACAGGTGGCGCACGACGCAGGTGGCCAGCGGCGGATGGGTCGGCGCCAGTTCCTCCGGCTCGCCGGGACCATCGGAATGGATCAGGATGCGCGGCACCATGCCGTCCGGCCGCTGCCCGTCCAGCAGGGTCTCGATCTCGGTCCAGGCCCGGCCCTCGTCGAACGCGGCGAGGCCCAGCGCGGCCAGGCAGGACTCCCAGTTGCGCTGGAGTCCGGCGGGGGCGGCGTCGGTCGGTGCGGTATAGGAGCCGCGATCATTGCCCTGGAGGACGGCGATCGCGGCTGCGGTCAGCTCGATGGTCATCAATGCTCGCGTCGGTTCGGGCAGGCCGGCGTTCCGTGGATTTATATAAAGCTTTAGGAAAATTCAATGAATAATCCGACGGCGGCACCCGGGCCGGACGCGATGACGGCTTTACCGCGAGGCGGCGGCCAGCCACACTGATCGGCATGAGGCGCTTGGCGTCATGCGCCCCCGTCATCGTCCTGGCGGCATGGGGGGTGGCCGCCCACGCGGCAGAGATGACGGTCGCGGGGATCACCTTCAGCGACGCGGAAGGCGGCTTCGTGCTTGAATCCGCCACCGGCGCGGGCCGGCTGGACGACCCGTTCGTGGTGGTCGAGCGGATCACCGGCAAGGGTGAGGCGGCGCTGACCGTCGCCGGGCTGACGGCCGCGTTCGGCAATCGGGTCGGCACCGCCCATCTGGCCGGCTTCGCCCTGGTCAAGGTGGTGCGCAACGACACGGCGGACACCTGGCGCGACTTCCCGCTCGAGCTGCAGGAGCGGCGCGGCGACCAGAGCCCCTATGGCGACGGCCTGTCCTTCGCCCAGGCGCCGGAGGGGGAGCGCGGCGTCCGCGCCGACCGCTTCGCCGCGGCCCAGATGTATGACGAGCCACGCGACATGGTGGTGTTCCATGACGGCACGGTGCCGCCGGGCGGCACGGTGGTGCTGCGCGTCGTGATCACCGACAACACCCCGGCGGCGCGCTTCTATGTGGTGCAGCGCCGGCTGCAGCCGACCGCGTCCCTGCCGCCGCGGCACATCGTGGCCCGGGCCGGGCCGTGAGGGGCGTTCTGCGCCAGGTGGTTCTGGCTGGCCTGCTGCTGTGCCTCGTGTGCCTGGGGCTGCCGGGCGCGGCGCGGGCCGGGGAGATCACCGCGGAAGGGCTGGTGTTCAGCGATGCCGAGGGCGGCTTCGTGCTGGAATCGGCGACCGGGACGGGGCGGCTGGACGACCCGTTCGTGGTGGTGGAGCGGATCACCGGCAACGGCGAGGCAGCGCTGACCATCACCGGGCTGACCGCCGGCTTCGGCAACCGCATCGCCACGGCGCATCTGACCGGCTTCGCCATGACCAAGATCGTGCGCAACGACACCGGCCAGGCCTGGCGCGACTTCCCGGTGGAGCTGGAGCGCAAGCGCGGCGAGGGCAGCACCTATGATGACGGCCTGTCCTTCGCCCAGGGGCCGCAGGTGCACCGGTCGATCTGGGCCGAGGGCTTCGCCTCCGGCCGGGTGATCGACGAGCCGCATGACGGGCTGGTGTTCGAGGACGGCGTCATCCCGCCCGGCGGCACGGTGACGCTGCATCTGGTGGTCACCGACAACATGCCGGCCGGGCCAATCTATCTGGTGCAGCGCCGGCTGGCGCCGACCGCGCTGCTGGCGCCGGGCCGGCGCCGGACGGGCGCGACGCCGTCATAGCGCCCGGCCCTCGCGCCGGCCTGCCCCTGGCCGGCGGTCGCAGTCCCCGCTATATCCTGCCGGACCCGGCATGACCGGCCGGGCCGGGATAGGGCGCATGCAGATCTTTCGTCACACCGAAAACCTGCCGGCCGCGGCGCGCGGCGCGGTGGTCGCCATCGGCAATTTCGACGGCGTGCATCGCGGCCACCAGACCGTGGTCGCGGCGGCGCAGGCCGAGGCGCGCCGGCTGGGCGTGCCGCTCTGCGTGCTCAGCTTCGAGCCGCATCCGCGCAGCCTGTTCCGCCCGGACGACCCGCCGTTCCGCCTGACGCCGTTCCGGATCAAGGCGCGGCTCCTGGAGGCGCTGGGCGTCGACCTGCATGTGGTGCTGCATTTCGACCAGGCCTTCGCCGCCCGCTCGGCCGAGGATTTCATCGAGACCGTGCTGGTCGGGGCGCTGGGCGCCCGCCATGTCGTGGTCGGCTATGATTTCTGCTTCGGCCATCGCCGCGCCGGCACGCCGGAGACGCTGACCGCCTTCGGTCGGCTCCTGGGCTTCGGCGTCACCATCGTCACCCAGGCGTCGGACGAGACCGGCGGCCTCTTTTCCTCCAGCCGGGCGCGCGAACTGCTGGCCGAGGGTGATACCCGCGGCGCCGCCGAGATCCTGGGCCGGCCCTGGGAGATCGAGGGCCGGGTCGAGCATGGCGACAAGCGCGGCCGTGAGCTCGGCTTTCCCACCGCCAATGTCGAGCTGGGCGATTTCCTGCGCCCGGCCTACGGCATCTACGCCGTGCGCTGCGCGGTCGACGAAGGCGGGCCGCTGGCCTGGCACGACGGCGTCGCCAATCTCGGCATCCGGCCGATGTGGCGCACCGAGGCGCCGCTGCTCGAGGCCTATCTGTTCGACTTCTCCGGCGACCTCTATCACCGCCACCTGCGGGTGCAGCTGGTGGAATGGCTGCGCGGCGAGGAGAAATTCGACTCCCTCGAGGCGCTGGTCGCCCAGATCGACCGCGACTGCGAGGCCGCCAGGCAGGTGCTGGCGCGATAGGCCGCTGCCAGGTCAATTCGGCCATTCCTCCGCCGGCCAGCCCCGAGCTGTGTGGATGACGCGCAGAATGACGACGCTTTCCCGGCCGGCGATCGATCGCAGTTCGTAGGCGATGACATAGGGGAGGCGGCTTACCGATTTCTCGTAGGTGCCGGTCACCCGGCCAGGCCGGCCCGTGGCGAGGTTGCCAAGAGCTTCGCCCGCATCTCGAAGGCGATCGGCGATCCGCCTTGCGGCCAGGGGATTATCCCGCGCGATGAACGCAACCTGACCTTTGATGTCGTCCAAAGCTTCGCGCGACCAGCCGACAGGCCGCTTCACGACTTGTCTGAACGCTTCGCTTCGGCCGCCTCGATGGCGGCATAGATCTCGGCCATGGCCTCATCGTGCGGCACGATCCGTCCCGACTCCGCGTCGGCCACGCCACGCTTGATGCCTTCAATGATTTCAAGCTCGCGATCGACATAGGCCGCAACCGCTTCGCCGGCGAGGAACGACTTGCTCCGCCGTGTGCCGACCGCAATCCGTTCGAGCTTCTCTTTTACATCGGGCCTGATCCGGATCGTCATGGTGGTGCTGGCGCCCATCGCACAAACCCTGTGTTGACTTGTACACAACCTAGCACGCTATTGCCGTGCTCTCCAGGTCAGTGGCGCGCCTTGACCCCGGGCGCCCTTCCGGTACGATGAGACCCATGCGCAAGCCGGCCGCCCTGTTCCGAATTATCCGCCCGGCCCTCTGACGGGGGTCGGGTCACCGCGCCGCGCGCGCCCCTCCACATGCCGCCCCGCCGGCCCGATCGGGTCGTCCGGCTGGCATCCGAGCGTCAAAGCGGGTATTGAGCCCCGCGTGGATCCACGAGCCTTCATGTCATGACCGCCCAGCCTGCCGAGACACCGGGCGCCGCCCCGGCTGCTTCCGACTACCGATCCACCGTCTTCCTGCCGAAGACGGATTTCCCGATGCGTGGCGGTTTGCCCCAGAAGGAGCCGGAACTGCTGGCCCGCTGGGCGGAGACCGACCTGCTGGGCCGGATCCGCGCCGCATCCAAGGGGCGGGAGAAGTTCGTGCTGCATGACGGCCCGCCCTACGCCAATGGCGACATCCATATCGGCCACGCCGTCAACAAGATCCTGAAGGACATCGTCGTCCGCACCCGGCAGATGCTGGGCCGGGATTCCGTCTATGTCCCGGGCTGGGACTGCCACGGCCTGCCGATCGAGTGGAAGATCGAGGAGAAGTACCGCAAGGCCGGCCAGGACAAGGACGCGGTGCCGGTGCTGCAGTTCCGCGAGGAATGCCGCGCCTTCGCCCGGCACTGGGTCGGGGTGCAGTCGGAGCAGTTCCAGCGCCTCGGCGTGATGGGCGACTGGGCCGATCCGTACCTGACCATGACCGACGCGGCCGAGGCGCAGATCGTCCGCGAGATCCACAAGTTCCTGCTCAATGGCGGCCTGTATCGCGGGCTGAAGCCGGTGCTGTGGTCGGTGGTCGAGAAGACCGCCCTGGCCGAGGCCGAGGTCGAGTACCAGGACCTGACCTCCGACATGGTCTGGGTGCGCTTCCCCGTCACCAAGGCGTCGCGGCCGTCGCTCGACGGCGCGGCGGCGGTGGCCTGGACGACCACGCCCTGGACCCTGCCGGCCAACCGCGCCATCGCCTACGGCCCGGATTTCGAATACGGCGTCTACAGGGTCGACGCCGTGGCCGAGGGTAGCCTGGCCAAGGTCGGGGAGACGCTGCTGCTGGCCACGGCGCTGGCCGATGCGGTGGCCAAGGACCTCGCCGTCACCGGCTGGACCGCGATCGACAAGTTCGCGGGGGCCGAGCTTGCCGGCACCGTGGCCCGCCACCCGCTGGCGGGGCAGGGCTACGACTTCGAGGTGCCGTTCCTGCCCGGCGGCCATGTCACGGTCGATGCCGGCACCGGCCTGGTCCACACCGCGCCCAGCCACGGTGCCGACGACTTCGACCTCGGCCGCGCCCATGGCATCCCGGCCAGCGAGACGGTGACCGAGGACGGCCGCTACCATGTCAGCGTGCCGCTGTTCGCCGGCCATGTGATCTACCGGCCGGACGGCAAGAAGGGCGACGCCAACAAGGTCGTCACCGCGGCGGTCGAGGCCGCCGGCGGCCTGCTGGCCAAGGGACAGATCCGCCATTCCTACCCGCACAGCTGGCGCTCCAAGGCGCCGCTGATCTTCCGCGCCACGCCGCAATGGTTCATCTCGATGGAGACGAACGGGCTGCGCGAGACGGCGCTGGAGGCGCTGCGCCACACCCGCTTCGTGCCGGAGCAGGGCTACAACCGCCTGTTCTCGATGATCGAGAGCCGGCCGGACTGGGTGATCAGCCGCCAGCGCGCCTGGGGCGTGCCGATCGCGATCTTCGTCGACAAGGTGACCGGCGAGCCGCTGCGCGACCCGGCGGTGTGCCAGCGCGTCGCCGCGGCCTTCGAGCTCGAAGGCTCGGACGCCTGGTACAAGCACGACGCCCAGTTCTTCCTCGGCGAGACCTTCAAGGCCGAGGATTACGAGCAGATCTTCGACATCGTCGACGTCTGGTTCGAATCCGGCTCGACCCACGCCTTCGTGCTGGAGCAGCGGCCCGACCTGAAATGGCCGGCCGACCTGTATCTCGAGGGCTCGGACCAGCATCGCGGCTGGTTCCACTCCTCGCTGCTGGAAAGCTGCGGCACGCGCGGCCGGGCGCCGTATGACGCGGTGCTGACGCACGGCTTCACGCTCGACGAGCAGGGCCGGAAGATGTCGAAGTCGCTCGGCAACGTCGTCGCGCCGCAGACGGTGGTCGACCAGTCCGGCGCCGACATCCTGCGCCTCTGGGTGGTCTCGACCGACTATTCCGAGGATATGCGCGTCGGCAAGGAGATCTTGAAGTACCAGGCAGACGCCTATCGCCGGCTGCGCAACACGCTGCGCTACCTGCTGGGCGCCCTCGACGGCTTCCAGAAGGCCGAGCGGCTGCCGGCCGCGGAGCTGCCGGAGCTGGAGCGCTGGGTGCTGCACCGGCTGCAGGAGCTGGACGGCACGGTCCGCCGGGCGATCGAGGCCTATGACTTCCACGCGCTGTCGACGGCGCTGCACAATTTCTGCGCCGTGGACCTGTCGGCCTTCTATTTCGACATCCGCAAGGACTCGCTGTACTGCGACCGGCCGGACGATCCACGCCGCCGCGCGGTGCGCACCGTGCTCGACATCCTGTTCGACCACCTGACGGTCTGGCTGGCGCCGATCCTCTGCTTCACGGCGGAGGAGGCGTGGCTGGCCCGGCACGGCGACGGGGCCGACAGCAGCGTCCATCTGCAGATCTTCCCGGAGGTGCCGGAGGCGTGGCGCGACGACGCGCTGGCGGCGCGTTGGGCCCGGCTGCGCGACCTGCGCCGCGTGGTCACCGGCGCGCTGGAGCTGGAGCGCGCGGCCAAGCGCATCGGCTCGTCCCTGCAGGCCCATCCGGTGCTGCATGCCGGGGCGGAGGAGGCGGAGCTGCTGCGCAGCCTCGACTTCGCCGAGGTGTGCATCACCTCCGGCCTGACGGTCGAGACTGGCGCGGCACCGGACGGCGCCTTCACCCTGCCCGACGTGCCGGGCGTGGGCGTGGTCGTCGCCTCGGCCGAGGGCCATCGCTGCGAGCGCTGCTGGAAGGTCCTGCCGGAGGTCGGCACGGTGGCGGCCCATCCGGACCTGTGCGTCCGCTGTGCCGATGCCGTGGACGCCATCGGCATCGGGGCTCCGGCATGAGCGATCCGCGGCTGTTCCGGCGCGGCATCGTCATCGCCGTCGTGATCCTGGTCGCCGACCAGATCAGCAAATGGTGGGTGCTGAAGAGCCTGTTCGGCCTGCCCGACCCGATCACCACCGCCAGCTGGGCGCCGCCGATCCGGATCACCGGCTTCCTCGATTTCGCCATGGTCTGGAACTATGGAATCAGCTTCGGTCTCCTCGCCGGCGATACGCCGCTGGCGCGCTGGGGCCTGTCGGCCGTCGCGGCCGCCGTCGTCGCCGGGCTGGTGGCGTGGCTGTGGCGCAACGACCGGGGCCTCGTCGCCCTCGGCGTCGGGCTGATCATCGGCGGGGCGATCGGCAACGTGATCGACCGGCTGCGCTTCGGCGCCGTCGCCGACTTCTTGCATTTTCACGCCGGGGAGTATTCCTTCTGGGTGTTCAACGTGGCCGACAGCGCGATCAGCATCGGGGTGATGCTGCTGATCGCGGACAGCCTGTTCGGCCGGCGCACGCACCCGGTGACGGCGCAGCAGAGGGATCGAATGTGAGCGGGCAGTCTCGTTTTCTCCAGTCCACCTCCCTGTCCCAGCCCGTGCGGGCGCGGCGGGGCAGGCTGGTCACGCTGGCCGGCCTGGTCGTCGCCACCCTCGCCGTCGCCGGCTGCGGCGGGAACCAGACGGTGCAGGAGATGATCGGCTACGACCGGTCGACCCCCGACGAATTCGCGGTGATGCCGCGCGCGCCGCTGGCCATGCCGACCTCGATGGACGAGTTGCCGCCGCCGACGCCCGGCGCCCCGCGGCCGCAGGAGGCCCAGCCGCGCGAGCAGGCGGAAGCCATCCTGTTCGGCCAGGGCCAGAAGGTGACGCCCGCCGCCGCGGCTCCCGCCGCGACCGGGGCCGGCGCCTCCGCCATCCTGGCCAAGGCCGGGCAGGCGGACCAGGACATCCGCGGCACGGTGGACCAGGAGACGACGCAGCGGGCGGCCAGCGACGACGGCTTCATCGACCGCCTGATGTTCTGGAACTCCAAGCCGCTGCCCGGCACCGTGGTCGATCCCTACAAGGAATCGGCGCGCTTGAACACCAATGCCGAGGCCGGCAAGCCGCTGACGACCGGCGACACGCCGATCATCATCCGCAAGCGGCCGGCGCCGCTGGAAGGGCTCGTCCCGACCTTCTGAAGGTAGAGTTCCGCGGGCCGGCCCATGCCGGCCCGTTTTTCTTGATCCGACACGCTGCCGCACCGGAGGCGCCTGCCCATGTCCGATCTGACCCGCTCGCCCGCCTGGACCGCGCTCGACGCGCACCGCAAGACGATGGAGGGCGTGCAGATGCGCGACCTCTTCGCCGCCGACCCGAAGCGCTTCGACCGCTTCTCGCTGCGCCTCGGCGATGTCCTGCTCGACTATTCCAAGAACCGGGTGACCGAGGAGACGCTGGGCCTCCTCTTCGCCCTCGCCCGCCAGCAGGGCGTCGAAAGCTGGCGCGACCGCATGTTCGCTGGCGACCTGATCAACGGCACCGAGCACCGCGCCGTGCTGCACACCGCGCTCAGGGCCGAGCTGACCGGCTCGGTCACGGTCGACGGCCAGAACGTGCTGCCCGAGGTGGCGGCCGTGCTGAAGCATATGCGCGAATTCTCCGACGCGGTGCGCGACGGCAGCTGGACCGGCTATACCGGCAAGCCGATCACCGACGTCATCAACATCGGCATCGGCGGCTCCGACCTCGGCCCGGTGATGGTGTCCGAGGCGCTGGTGCCCTATCAGCACCCACGCATCAAGCTGCACTTCGTCTCCAATGTCGACGGCACCCACATCGCCGAGACGCTGAAGCGGATCGACCCCGAGACCAGCCTGTTCCTGATCGCGTCGAAGACCTTCACGACGCAGGAGACGCTGACCAACGCCCACACCGCCCGGCGCTGGTTCCTGCATTCCGGCGCGCCGGAGGCGGCGATCGCCAAGCATTTCGCCGCCCTGTCGACCAATGCGGCCGAGGTGTCGAAGTTCGGCATCGACACCGCCAACATGTTCGGCTTCTGGGACTGGGTCGGCGGCCGCTACTCGGTGTGGTCGGCGATCGGCCTGCCGGTGATGATCGGCATCGGCGCCGACGCCTTCGAGCGGTTCCTGGCCGGCGGCCGCGCCATGGATGCGCATTTCCGCTCCGCCCCGCTGGAGCAGAACCTGCCGGCGGTGATGGGCATCCTCGGCGTCTGGTACGTCAATTTCTGGGACGCGCAGACCCATGCGGTGCTGCCCTACGACCAGTACCTGCACCGGCTGCCGGCCTATCTGCAGCAGGCGGACATGGAGTCGAACGGCAAGTCGGTCGACCGCCAGGGCCATCGCGTCGATTACCAGACCGGCCCGGTGATCTTCGGCGAGCCCGGCACCAACGGCCAGCACTCCTTCTACCAGTTGATTCACCAGGGGACGAAGATCATCCCCGCCGACTTCATCGCGCCGGTGGAGAGCCACAACCCGATCGACGACCACCACCCGATCCTCTTGTCCAATGTGCTGGCGCAGACCGAGGCGCTGATGGTCGGCAAGACGCCGGACCAGGTGCGGGCGGAGCTGACCAAGGCGGGGATGTCCGGCGCGGCGCTGGAGGCGCTGCTGCCGTTCAAGGTGTTCGAGGGCAACCACCCGTCGAACACCGTCCTGGTGCGGACGATCGACCCCTACACCCTCGGCCTGCTGGTCGCGCTGTACGAGCACAAGATCTTCGTCCAGGGCATCATCTGGAACATCTACTCCTTCGACCAGTGGGGGGTGGAGCTGGGCAAGCAGCTGGCCAAGGCCATCCTGCCCGAGCTCCTGGGCGAAAAGGCGCCGGGCGCGCATGACAGCTCGACCCTCGGCCTGCTCGCCGCGATCCGCGACTGGTCCTGAAGCTTTGCCGGCCGATCCATATCGATTGCATATGGATCGGCCGGAATCACACTATTGGACATGATGGCTGCCCCGGCTCATCTCTAGGGTGTCCGGGACCAGCGCGTCCCGCGAGCCGCCCGCGAGCCGAGGACACGCCATGACCAAGGACTGGAACCCCGCCCTCTACCGCCGCTACGAGGACGAGCGCACGCGCCCGGCCCGCGACCTGCTGGCCCGTGTCGATCTCGATCCGCCGGCGAATGGCCGGCCGCTGGTGGTCTACGACCTCGGCTGCGGCCCGGGCAATTCGACCGAGCTGCTGGTCGAGCGGTTCCCGGGGGCCCGGGTCACCGGCATCGACAGCTCCGAGGCGATGCTGGCCGATGCCCGCGCCCGCCTGCCGGGCTGCGGCTTCGAGCGGCACGACGTCGCCGAGTGGCAGCCGGAGGACGCGCCGGACCTGATCTACGCCAACGCCACGCTGCAATGGCTGCCGGGGCACGAGATCCTGGTGCCGCGGCTGTTCGGGCTCTTGGCCCCCGGCGGCGTGCTGGCGGTGCAGATGCCCGACAACCGGGAGGAGCCGACGCACCGGCTGATGCGCGCGGTGGCGGGAGAGGGCCCCTGGAAGGAGACGATCGGCGAGGCCGCGCTGGTGCGGACGAAGATCCTGCCGCTCGACGCCTACTACGACCTGCTGGCGCCGCTGGCGGCCGAGACCGATGTCTGGCGCACCGCCTACCAGCATCCGATGGCCTCGCCGGAGGCGATCGTCGACTGGGTGCGCGGCACCGGGTTGCGGCCCTTCATCGACCCGCTGAGCGGCGAGCAGCGCGCCGGCTTCCTGGCGGACTACACCGGCCGTATCGCCGGGGCCTACCGGCCGAAGGCGGATGGCAAGCTGCTGCTGGCCTTCCCGCGGCTGTTCTTCGTCGCCCGCCGCCCGCGCTAGACGCGGGCCTTTCCGGCGGTGGGGCGGGTCCCCACATGGCGGGGAGGGCCATGACGACGGAGCCTGCCATGTCGATCCCCCACCTCGCCGCGATCGGGTCGCTGCTCAGCCTGCTGCTGCTGCTCGCCGCCTGCGAAGGCATCGAGGTCAAGCCGTACTCGCCGAATGCCGGCCGCAGCTCCCTCGGCGCGGGCAGCAGTGGCCGCCATTGAGGCTGCCGCGATCCCGTGACAGGATCGCGGCATGACTCTCTATCTCTGCCGCACCTGCGGCACCCAATATCCCGACAGCCCGGCGCCGCCGGCCGCCTGCCCGATCTGCGAGGACGACCGGCAATACGTGCCCGAATCCGGCCAGGCCTGGCTGACGGCGGAGGAGCTGCGGCGGGATCACCGCGTCACCTTCACCCCGGTCGAACCCGGCCTGCAGCAGCTGCTGGTCGAGCCGGAATTCGCGATCGGCGAACGCGCCTTCCTGATCGGGCTGCCCGGCGGCGGCGTGGTGATGTGGGACTGCCTGGCGCTGCTCGACGACGCCACCGAGGCGGCGATCCGGGGGATGGGGGGCCTGCGTGCCATCGCCATCTCGCACCCGCACTACTACACGACGATGGTGGATTGGGCGCACCGCTTCGACTGCCCGGTCCATCTCCATGCCGATGACCGGGAATGGGTACAGCGCCCGGACCCGGCGCTGTCCTTCTGGACCGGCGGGACCCTGGATCTGGGCGACGGCCTGACCGCGATCCGCTGCGGCGGCCATTTCGCCGGCGCCGCGGTGCTGCACTGGGCGGCGGGGGCGGAAGGGCGCGGCGTGCTGCTCAGCGGCGACACCATCCAGGGCGTGCCGGACCGGGGCTGGGTCTCCTTCATGTACAGCTACCCCAACCTGATCCCGCTGCCGGCCGCGGCGGTGCAGGGCATCGCCGACGCGGTGGCGCCCTACGAATTCGACCGGCTGTACGGCGCCTTCGTCGGCCGGCAGGTCAAGGCCGATGCCCGCGGCGCCGTGCTGCGCTCCGCCGATCGCTACATCCGGGCGATCCGGGGCGGCTGAACCGGCCGGCCCCGGGCGCGCGGATCCGGGCGGCTCAGCCGCCGGCCGCGGCGGTGGTGAAGGCGGCGAGCTCCCGTCCGAACCGGGCCGGTTCCTCGTAGAAGGGGCTGTGGCCGCTCTCCGCATAGACCGACAGGCGGCTGTCCGGGTGCAGCGCCTTGATCCGCTCCGACATGGCCAGCCGGACCAGCCGGTCATGGGCCCCGTGCGTCAGCAGGACCGGGCCGGCATAGGCCCGGAAGACGGGCTCGAGATCGGGCGTCGCGGTCTTCACGAAGCCTTCGTTCACGGCACGCGCCGTCATGCCGTTGACGACCAGCATGCGCTGCAGCTCCACCCCCGCCGGCGGCTGGTGGAAGCAGGCGGCAAGGAACTCCGCCGTCGCCGCGGTCCGTTCCGCCAGGTCGCGCGAGATCGCGGTCCGGGCGAAATCGCCGGCCAGCGGTGTCAGCAGGTCCGGCGACAGCTTGGTGACGGCGTCGACCAGGTTGATCCCCGCGATCTGCGCGCCGCCGTATTTCCGCAGATAGGCACCGGCCACGAAGCCGCCGAGCGACCAGCCCACCAGCACCGGGCGGCGCAGCCCCGCGCCGGCGATCACGGCGGCGACGTCATCCGCCCACCGGTCGGCGTCGGCATAGGCGTCCGGGGAGTCGGGCTTGTCCGAATCGCCGTGGCCGCGAAGGTCGAAGCGGACCAGGCGGAAGCCCGCCAGCGCCGGATCGGCGAACTGCCTGTCCCAGCTCAGCCGGCTCTGGCGCAGGCCGTGGATGAACAGGATCTCGGGCGCCCGGGGGTCGCCCTGCGCCTCGCCCGCCAGCATCGTGCCGTCGGCCGAGCGCACGGAGAACGGCCCGCGCCCGGCGCCTTCGGTCGGGGCCGGGCCGGAGGGTGACCCCGCGGCATGAGAGACCCTGGCCCGGCTGGCCAGGAAAGCGAGGCCGGCGGCACCGGCCAGGAACCCGCGTCGTGAGCGATCCATGTGCATCATCCTGTTGTTTAGTGATCGCTATTCAACGAACTTGACGGTGCCTGTCAAGCTGTTGTTTAGTGGCTGCTATGGAACCGGATGCGAAATCGCGCGGCGGGCGGCCCTGGAGCTTCGACCGCGACACGGCGGTCGAGACCGCGATGCGGCTGTTCTGGCGGCACGGCTATGAGGGGGTGTCGATCGGCGACCTGACCAAGGCGATCGGGATCGCGCCGCCCAGCCTCTATGCCGCCTTCGGCAGCAAAGCCGGGCTGTACCGGGAGGCGCTGGCCCGCTACGAGGACGGCGTCGGCGCGCTCAAGATGGACCCGCCCGGCTCCGTCGGCACGCTGGCGGAGGCCGTGCGGCACCTGCTCGAGGCCGCGGTCAGGGCGGTCACCCATCCCGACCGGGAGCGCGGCTGCATGATCTCCAGCGGGATGATCACCTGCCATCCGGGGCACGAATCCCTGGCCCGCGACCTCGCCGCGCGGCGCGACGCCATGCGCGAAAGGATCGCGCGGGCGCTGCTGCCGTTCACGGAGGGGGACAAGGCGGGGCGCCTGGCCCGGCACCTGGCCGCCATCATGCAGGGAATCTCGATCCAGGTGCGGGACGGCGCCACGCCGGCGGAACTGCAGGAGGTCGTCGACGACGTCGTCGCGGGTGTCGAGGTGTGGCAGCCCCGGGCCGGATCAGGCCCCTGACGGCCCTGATCGGCGCTCCGCCACCATCATGAAACCCACACCTGCCGGGCAACCGGCGGCTTGCTTGCCCCGCCGGCCGCTTCGCCGCATCCTGCCCCGCCAGATCGGACATAAGGGGAAGAGGCATGGCCCGCAGGATCGTGATCACCGGCGCCGGGGCGGGGCTGGGGCTGGAATTGACACGATGGTACGCGACGCGCGGCGACACCGTGGTCGGCGTCGCCCGCAGCGACGCGGCGGCGGCCGATTTCACCGCGGCGGCCGGGCCGGCGGGCATCCTCGTGAAGGGCGACGTCACCGACCAGGCCTGCGCCGACGCGCTGCGCCGGGTGCTGGCGGAGCGGGCGCCGGCGGTCGACCTCCTCTACAACAACGCCGGCATGTCCGGCCGCGGCGCCCAGCTGGCCGGCATCCGGGTCGAGGATGTGCAGCAGGCGCTCGATGTCCACTGCCTGGCGGCGCTGCGCATCAGCCAGGCGGCGATCGACGCGCTGCTGGCGGCGGAAAAGCCGGCCATCGTCAATGTCAGCAGCCGGCTCGGCTCGATCGGCCGGGTCGCGGCTGGCGATTTCGACCATCTCGGTATCGCCTACGCCACCCGAATCTCCAAGGCGGCGCAGAACATGCTGACCGCCTGCCTGGCCCGGGAGTTCGGGCCGCGCGGCCTCGCCGTCTACGCCGTCCATCCCGGCCGGATCCGCACGAAGATGGCCAGCGCCGACGCGGATCTGGAGGCGCCGGAGGCGGCGGCGCGGCTGGCCGGCTGGGTCGACCGCATCCGGCCGGACCGGCAGGTCTTCTACGGCGAGCCGGAGCTCGGCACTTTTCCCTGGTAACCGCTTTTTCCCGCCGGTCCTGAAACTTTCGCGGCACGCATTCCGTAAAGCCTCCCCGTCCCGGTCATCCGGCGACGCAACCCAATGGGAGAAACCGAGATGCGTGCCGTTCGTATCGTCTCCAGCGCCGTCGGCGCCTGCCTGTTCCTCGCCTCCGCCAGCCCGGTCTTCGCGGAAGCCACCGTCATGGTCGGCGGCGCCGCCATGTACCCGAGCAAGACCATCGTCGAGAACGCGGTCAACTCGAAGGACCACACCACCCTGGTCGCTGCGGTCAAGGCCGCCGGGCTGGTCGACACCCTGAACGGCGCCGGCCCCTTCACCGTCTTCGCCCCGACCAACGCCGCCTTCGGCAAGCTGCCCAAGGGCACGGTCGACACTCTGGTGATGCCCGAGAACAAGGCGATGCTGACCCAGATCCTGACCTATCACGTCGTGCCCGGCCGGCTGACCGCGGCCGAGCTGCAGAAGGCGGTCAAGGCCGGCCACGGCAAGGCCATGCTGAAGACGGTCGAGGGCGAGCCCCTGACCGTCGAGTGGAAGCATGAGCGGCTGGAGGTGGTCGACGCCAAGGGCGGCACTGCCTGGGTGACCATCCCCGACGTGCTGCAGTCGAACGGCGTGATCCATGTCGTCGACACCGTGCTGATGCCGTAGTGGCCGCCGAGAGCCTGGACGATTTCCCGACGGCGTGCCGGGGCTCTGCTGCTAGAGTCCCGGCACCCTTGAGGCGGGAAGCGATGCCGGCCGAGGACGACGACTTGACCCGGATGCTGCAGGCGGCCGGCCGCGGGGACCGGCGCGCCTTCAAGGCGCTGTACGATCGCACCGCGCCGCTGCTGTTCGGCATCGTGCTGCGCATCCTGCGCAACCGGGCGACGGCGGAGGAGGTGCTGCAGGATGCCTATCTCCGCATCTGGCGCAACGCCGCCGCCTTCTCGCCGGGAACCGGCACGCCGTTGGGCTGGATGGCGGCGATCGCCCGCAACCGCGCGATCGACGTCGCCCGGCAGCGGCGCGAGGTGCTGGTCGAGCCGGACGAGGACGGCCGCGACTGGCTGGAGGCGATCCCCGATCCGCGCGCCGAGGGGCCGGGCTTCGTCGCCCTGCGTCAGCTCGGCCATTGCCTGGGCCTGCTGGAGGACAGCCACCGCAGCTGCGTGCTGCTGGCCTATTATGAAGGCTATTCGCGCGAGGAGCTGGCGGCCCGCTTCGACCGGCCGGTCAACACCATCAAGACCTGGCTGCATCGCGGCCTGGCCGCCCTGCGGGACTGCATGGACGGAGCCGGACCATGACCGAGGAGCAGGAGGGCCGGATCGCCGAATACGTCCTCGGCACCCTGCCGGCGGAGGAGCGGGCGGTGTTCGAGCGCGAACTGGCGGCCGACCCGGCGCTCAGGGCCGAGGTCGCGGCCTGGGAGCGGCGCCTGGCCGGGCTGGCGGCGCAGGTGCCGCCGGTCCAGCCGGATCCTCGGGTCTGGGCGGCGCTGGAGCGGGCGATCGGTCCCGAGGCGCCGCCCGCCGCCGCGGACCCCGCGGTGCTGACGCTCTCCGCCGAGGCGCGCCTGCGCCGGTCGCGCGCCTGGTGGCGCAGCGCCGCCCTGGCGGCCGGGGCGCTGGCCGCCGGCCTCGCCGCCTTCATCCTGCTGCCGCGGGGCGAGCTGCCCGCCCGCCCGGACAGCTATGTCGCGGTGGTCAATCGCGGCGGCGACCTGCCGGCGCTGATCGTCCGGGTCGACACCCGCGCCGGCGTGGTCCAGGTCCGGCCGGTGCGGGCCGAGGTGCCGGCCGACCGCAGCCTCGAATTGTGGTTCGTCGCCGCCGGCGCCGCGCCGCGCTCGCTCGGCCTGATCGACACCGGCGGCCGCAAGCGCCTGGCGATCCCGGAGGCACTGCGCGGCTCCGCCCTCGAGGGCGGCACGCTGGCGGTCAGCGTCGAGCCGGCCGGCGGCTCCCCCACCGGCGCCCCGACCGGGCCGGTCGTCTATTCCGGCACGCTGATCGACGACCCGTCCTGATCGGGCTGTCCTGACCGATTCCCTCCGGCGCGATCCGGCTCTAGAATCGGCGGCATGACCATCGAGTCCCTGCGCACCATCCGCCGCCTGCCGCCGACCCTGGTGAACCAGATCGCCGCCGGCGAGGTGATCGAACGCCCGGCCGCGGCGGTGAAGGAGCTGGTGGAGAACGCGATCGACGCCGGCGCCCGCCGCATCGACGTGTCGCTGCGCGACGGCGGCCGCAGCCTGATCGCCGTGGTCGATGACGGCGCCGGCATGGACTCGGAGGAGCTGGTGCTGGCGATCGAGCGCCACGCCACCTCCAAGCTGCCGGACGACGATCTGGTGCGGATCTCGACCCTCGGCTTCCGCGGCGAGGCGCTGCCCTCGATCGGCGCCGTGTCGCGCCTGTCGATCGCCAGCCGCCCGCGGAACGCCGCCGAGGGCTGGAGCCTGTCGGTCGAGGGCGGCGCGGTGGCGGCCCCGGTGCCGGCGGCGCTGAACCACGGCACCCGGGTCGAGGTGCGCGACCTGTTCTACGCTACCCCGGCACGGCTGAAGTTCCTGAAGGGCGAGCGGGCCGAGACCCAGGCGACGGTCGACGTGGTCGAGCGCCTGGCCATGGCCCACCCGACCCTCAGCTTCACGGTATCCGACGCCGCCCGTACCCTGCTGCGGCTGGAGGCGGCGCAGGGCGAGCTGTTCGACGCCAGGCTGGCCCGCGTCGGCGCCGTGCTGGGCGGCGACTTCGCCGAGAACGCCTTGCCGATCGACGCGGTGCGCGAGGGCGTGCGCCTGACCGGCCATGCCGCGCTGCCGACGCTGAACCGCGCCACCGCCCAGGCGCAGTACCTGTTCGTCAACGGCCGGCCGGTGCGCGACCGGCTGCTGCTCGGCGCCATCCGCGGCGCCTATGCCGATGTGCTGCCGCGCGACCGCCACCCGGTGCTGGCCCTCTATCTCGAGTTGCCGCCGGAGGAGGTCGATGTCAACGTCCACCCGACCAAGGCCGAGGTAAGGTTCCGCGACCCGGCGCTGGTGCGCGGGCTGATCGTCAGCGCCCTGCGCCACGCCATCGCCGCCGCCGGCCACCGCGCCTCGACCAGCGTCGGCGCCGACACGCTGGCGGCGTTCGTCACCCAGGGCGGGGGCGCGCCTGACGGCCCCGCGCCGATGCAGGCCCCGCTGTCCCGGTTCAGCGGCCAGACCTCCTGGTTCCAGACCCGCGGCCCGGCGCGGCCGCCCGCCGGCCTGGCCGAATCGGCGGCCGCCTGGCAGGCCCCGATCGCGTCCGACCTCGCCCGTCCCTCGGCCCGCGCTGAGGTCGCAGTGGAGGAGCCGGCGCCGGACCATCCGCTCGGCGCCGCCCGGGCGCAGGTCCATGCCACCTACATCGTCACCCAGACCGCCGATGGGCTGGTGATCGTCGACCAGCACGCGGCGCATGAGCGCATCGTCTATGAGCGGATGAAGGCCGAGCTGCTGTCCGGCACGGTCCGGAGCCAGGGCCTGCTGCTGCCGGAGGTGGTGGAGCTGAACGAGGCCTCGGTCGACCGCCTCGCCGCCCGCCAGGCGGAGCTGGGCGAGCTGGGGCTGGAGCTCGAGCCCTTCGGCCCCGGCGCCGTGGTGGTGCGCGGCGTGCCGGCCCTGCTGGGCCAGTCCGACGTGCCCGGCCTGGTGCAGGACCTGGCCGACGCCCTGGCGGAATGGGACGATGCCAGGCCGTTGACCGAACGCCTGGCCCATGTCTGCGCCACCATGGCCTGCCATGGCAGCGTCCGCGCCGGCCGCCGCCTGAACGCGGCGGAGATGGACGCGCTGCTGCGCAGCATGGAGGTCACGCCCAATGCCGGCCAGTGCAACCACGGCCGGCCGACCTATGTCGAGCTGAAGCTGTCCGACATCGAGAAGCTGTTCCAGCGGCGGTGAGGCGGCATGACCGGCCCCGAACAGTTGGGCGAGCACCAGGGCCTGCCGCTGCTGCGCTGCGCCGACGCCGAGTCCTGGGCGGCCTGGCTGGCGGCGAATCACGCGACCTCTCCCGGCGTCTGGCTGGCCATCGCCCGGGCCGGCTCGGGCGCGGCGTCGGTGAGCTATGAGCAGGCGCTGGACCTCGCCCTCTGCCAGGGCTGGATTGACGGCCGCAAGCAGGGTGGCGATGCCGTCGCCTGGCGGCAGAAATTCACCCCGCGCGGGCCGCGCAGCGCCTGGTCGCAGCGCAACTGCGAGAAGGCCGAGGCGCTGATCGCCGCCGGGCGGATGGCGCCGGCCGGGCTGGCGGCGGTCGAGGCGGCGCGGCGCGACGGGCGATGGCAGGCGGCCTACGGCCTCAGCCGCCATCGCGGCGTGCCGGACGACCTGCAGGCGGCGCTCGATGACAATCCCGTGGCAGCGGCATTTTTCGCCACGCTCGACTCGCGCAACCGGTACGCCGTGCTGTATCGTGTGCAGACCGCCAGGAAGCCCGAGACCCGTGCCCGCCGAATCGCCGATTTCGTCGCCATGCTGGCACGCGGCGAGCGGATTCATCCCTCGCGAGCCGGCAGGGCCGGCCCGGCCGCGTGACCGGCATGCCGGAACGGCAGTTGGCACCGCCGGTGAGGAAGCATATCTAGGGCGTCCGCGCGGGAGGCATTCATCCCCCGCCGGTGAATCGGGGATACATGCAACGAGTCGACGGAACGATGAGCGGGTATAAGGAAAAGGGGTTCGGGGACCGGCTGAGCAGCGCTCAGAATGCAAAGAAGGCGGCGCTGGAGCGGTTCCGTGCCAAGGTCTCTCCGGACAATCCGGAGCTGGCCCGGCAGCGAGCGGAGCGGCAGGCCGTCGCCGAGGCGCGCGAGAAGCGCGAGGCCGAGCGACGTGCGGCGCGGGAAGCCGAGGAAGCACGGCTGAAAGCCGAGGCGGAGGCGCGGGCGCAGGAAGAGGCGCGGCTGAAGGCCGAGGCCACCGAGGCCGAGGCCCGGGCCCGGCGCGAGGAGGCCGAGCGGATGGTCGCCCTCCTGGCCGAGCAGAAGGCCGAGCGCGACGCCCGCTATGCCGCCCGCAAGGCGCGCGTCAAGCGCTGACCTGAGAGGCGCGGGCCGTCATGTCGAAGACCACCCGCGCCACCCAGGCGCTGGAACGCGCCGGCATCGGCTTCGCCGTCGCGACCTATGACTACGACCCCGGCGCCGACCGAATCGGGATGCAGGCGGCCGAGGCCATGGGCGTGCCGCCGCGGATCGTGCTGAAGACGCTGATGGCGGAGGCCGACGGCAAGCCGGTCTGCGTCGTCGTGCCGTCCGACCGCGAGGTCGGCATGAAGAAGCTGGCCGCGGCCTTCGGCGCCAAATCGGCGCAGATGATGCGCCCGGCCGATGCCGAGCGCGTCACCGGCTACCATGTCGGCGGCATCAGCCCGCTGGGCCAGAAGCGGCCGGTACCGACCGCGATCGAGGAAGCGGCGATGGCCGAGGCCGAGATCTTCGTCAATGGCGGCCAGCGCGGGCTGCAGATCCGCCTCAGGCCGCAGGACCTGCAGGCGGCGCTGAAGGCCAAGGTGGCGCCGCTGGTGGCCTGAGGGCGGCAATGTATTGCCTCTCCCGCTTGCGGGAGAGGTCGGAGACGCGAAGCGGCTCCGGGTGAGGGGATTTTGTCGAGGCCGGGACCAGCCCTCACCCGGTCTCGCTGACGCGAGCCCGACCTCTCCCGCCAGGCGGGAGAGGTTGCGCGCAAGATTGGGCGTGATCCGGCCGGAACGGAGACCCGGTGCAGTCCTTCGACGTGGTGGTGATCGGCGCTGGGGCCGCCGGGATGATGTGCGCGGCCGAGGCCGGCCGGCGCGGCCGGTCGGTGCTCGTGCTCGACCATGCCGCCGCGCCGGGCGAGAAGATCCGCATCTCCGGCGGCGGGCGTTGCAACTTCACCAACCTGCACGCGGCGCCGGCCAACTTCATCTCCGCCAACCCGCATTTCTGCATCTCGGCGCTGCGCCGCTACACCCAGCGCGATGTCATCGCCCTGGTCGACCGCCACGGCATCGCCTGGCAGGAGAAGACGCTGGGCCAGCTGTTCTGCGACGGCTCCTCCCGCCAGATCATCGACATGCTGCTGGCCGAGATGGGCCGGGCCGGCGTGACGCTGCGCCTGTCCACCCGGGTCGACTCGGTCGAACGCGACGCCGACGGCTTCGTCCTGGCGCTGGCGGGCGAGGCGACGGGGCCGGTGCGCTGCCAGTCCCTGGTGGTCGCCACCGGCGGCCGGTCGATCCCGAAGATGGGGGCCACCGGCTTCGGCTACGACCTCGCCGCCCGCTTCGGCCTCAAGGTCACCGAGACCCGGCCGGCGCTGGTGCCGCTGACCTTCGAGCCGGCGCTGCTGGAGCGGCTGAAGCCGCTGGCCGGCATCGCCGTCGACGCCGCTGAGATCGGCAGCGGCCGCACCCGGTTCCGCGAGGCGATGCTGTTCACCCATCGCGGCCTCAGCGGCCCGTCGATTCTGCAGATCTCCTCCTATTGGCGCGAGGGGCAGGAGATCGAGGTGTCGATGCTGCCGGGCACCGACGTGTTCGAGTGGCTGCGCGGCGCCCGCGCCGCCAGTGGCCGCCGGGCCCTGCACACGGTGCTGGCCGAGGCGCTGCCGAAGCGGCTGGCCCAGGCGATCGCCGACGCCGAGGGCGCGGCCGGCAACCTCGCCGACCTGTCCGACAAGGTGCTGCGCCGGGTGGCGGAGGCGGTGAATGGCTGGCGGGTGCGGCCGGCCGGGTCCGAGGGCTACCGCACCGCCGAGGTGACGCTGGGCGGGGTCGACACCGTCGGCCTCGATTCGCGGACGATGGAGGCGAAGGCGGTGCCCGGCCTCTATTTCATCGGCGAGGTGGTGGACGTCACCGGCTGGCTCGGCGGCTACAACTTCCAGTGGGCGTGGTCGTCGGGGTGGTCTGCGGGACAAGCCGTCTAAGAGCCGGTGAGCTTATCCTATGCCGTCATGGCGAGGAGCGTAGCGACGTGGCCATCCAGGGCCGCTCGCACTGGCCCCTGGATGGCCACGCCCCTTCGGGGCTCGCCATGACGGCATTGGGTGCGCGTTCCTCTTCAGCTGATAGCCGTCGCGAAATCGCCACGCATCGGCTGCCAGATGGCGATGCCGCGTTCCTGCCGCAGGATGTCCGGCAGCGCCGCGATATAGGCCTGGCGGTAGGCGCGGGGGATCTGCACCTGCACCAGCTCATCGAGGTCGGCCCAGGTCTCATAGATCATGAACAGCGTCGGGTCGTCCGGCGACCGGTGCAGCACGGCGTTGATGAAGCCCGGCTCGTGCCGCATCGCGTCCAGCACCGGCGTCAGCAGGCCCAGGAACTCGGCCTCGCGGCCCGGCTTCACATGCAGGGTGACGATGATGGCGACGGCGGTGTCGCCGGGGCGGGCGGTGGTGGAGACCGGCATCTCGTCCTCGGGGCTTGCAGATGCCCCGAGGATCGCCGCGGCCGGGAACGGAACCAATACCCTCGCAGGTAATGGCGGACGGCGTCAGTCCGCGAACACGCGGTCGCCCTGCTCGTCGATGATCTGCTGCGCCTTGGTCACCGAGAAGGCGGTGGCGTCGTCCTTGCTGGCGTGCTTGTCGGCGCGGATGAAGTGGTGGGTCTTGGTGCCCTCCGGGAAGTCCTTCTCGATCAGGCCCGCGGTCTGGTACTGGCCGCCGGCCTGGAACGGGGCCGGGCGGATGCGGAAGCCCTTGTACTCGACCGCCGGCCCGGCCGGGGCCTCGCCGGGCGAGGCCTCCTCGCGCTTGCCGCCGCCGAACAGGGATTTGAGGAAGGAGACCATCGTGCCGCCCGTTGCGCAGGAAAGGGGAGGCGCAGCCTAGCCTGGATCGGGCCAAGGATCACGTATCGTCAAACCCCATACCGTCATTGCGAGGGGGCGAAGCCGACGAAGCAATCCAGGGGCTACGCCAAACCGCCCTGGATTGCTTCGCTACGCTCGCAATGACGGTTGGTGGAGTGGTGTCGCTCGGTTGACGCCCCGTCCCGCACCGGCTACAGCCAATCCCGCCGTTATCCGGAGACCTGCGATGAGGACCGACTCCACCGCAACCCGCTGAGCCGCACCAACCCGTCCGGTTGTTGCGGCGCGCCCGATCACGGCCTTCCCAGTCCTGATGCGGACCGCCGCCGAAATCCCCTTTCCGCGGAGGTCTTCCCATGCCTGCACCCAGGCCATGGCCCTATTCCCTGGCAGCCACGCTGCTGCTCTTGTCCCCCTTCGACCTGATCGCCTCGCTCGGCATGGATGTCTACCTGCCGGTGGTGCCGGAAATGCCGGTGGCCCTGGCGGCGACGCCGGCGCTGGTCCAGCTGACCCTCAGCCTCTATCTGCTGCTGCTCGGCTGCGGCCAGCTGCTGTTCGGGCCGCTGTCCGACCGCATCGGCCGGCGGCCGGTGCTGCTGGGCGGTGCGCTCCTGTTCACCCTGGCCTCGGCCGGGCTGGCGCTGACCGCCTCGGCCGGCCTGTTCCTGGCGCTGCGCCTGGCCCAGGCGGCCGGCGCGGCGGCCATGCTGGTCGCCACCTTCGCCACGGTGCGCGACGTCTATGCGACCCGGCGTGAGGGCGCGGTGATCTACAGCCTGCTCGGCTCGATGCTGGCCTTCGTGCCGGCCTTCGGGCCGCTGCTCGGCGCCGCGGTCGACCATGGCTTCGGCTGGCGCGCCATCTTCTGGCTGCTGGCCGGGCTCGGCGTCCTGGCCGGGCTGCAGGCGCTCTGGCGCTGGCCGGAGACGCGGCCGGAGGATGGCGACGGCGTGCGGCTGCGCCATGTCGGCGCCATCCTCGGCAGCGGGCCGTTCTGGACCTACACGCTGGGCTTCAGCGCGGCGATGGGCGCGTTCTTCGTCTATTTCTCGACCGCGCCCGCGGTGCTGATCGGCGGGCTGGGCCTCGACCCGATCGGCTTCAGCCTGGCCTTCGGCACCGCGGCCCTGGTGATGATCGCGACCGCGCGCTTCGCCGGCCGCTTCACCGCGCGCTGGGGCCGGCGCGGCTGCCTGACCCGCGGCATGGCGCTGCTGCTGGCCGGGGCGGTGCTGCTGGCGCTGGGGCAGGTCGTGACAGGCCCGTCGCTGTGGGCCTTCCTGGGGCCGGTCTGGGTGATCTCGGCCGGCATCTCGGTCACCTGCGCCGTCACCGCCAACGGGGCGCTGCGGGGCTTCGGCCATGTCGCCGGCACCGCCACCGCGCTCTATGCCTGCCTGGAAGGGCTGATCGTCGGCGCCGCCGGCACGCTGGCGGTGCTGGTGCTGCCGGCCGGGCTGGCGCTGGCCGGGTTCTGCGCCGCGGCGGCGCTGGTCGTCACCGGACTGGCGCTGCGCCTGCCGGCTGAATGAAAGGGCAGGGGCGGGCCTTCCCGGTCCGCCCCGTCCCGTCACGCCGCCATCGCCGGGGCCTGGTCGAGGAAGCCGGTGATGCCGGACAGCAGGCCGCCGGCGATTTCGCCGAAATCGGTGCCGGCGACCAGCGGCGGCGCGCCGTCCGGTCCCAGCTCCCAGCGGAAGCGCACCTTCCCATTGTGCTCGTCGACCGGGCCGACGCGGCGGAAGCGGTGGCCGGGGAACCGCTCCTGCACCGCGGCGATCATGGCGTCGATGCCGGCCCGGCCGTCGCCCCGCATCATCGGGTCGAGATAGAAGGCGCCCTCGGTCCAGGTGGCGTCGATCAAAGCGCGCCGGCGGCCGGCATCGGTCTCGTTCCAGATCGCGATGTAGCGGTCGACCAGGTCGGTGGCGGTCATCTCGGCTCTCCATCGGTGGTTGCGATGGCCGGATCCTGTCCGGCCCGTACGGCGAAAGCGATTACCTGCCAGGTCATGGATGCGCCGCCCTCCGCCGGCTATCGTCGGGCATGGCCCACACCGCTCCCAGCTTCGGCGACCATCTGCGCGACTGGCGCCGGCGCCGCCGCCTCAGCCAGCTCGACCTCGCCTGCGAGGCTGACATCTCCACCCGCCACCTCTCCTTCATCGAGACCGGGCGGTCGCGGCCGAGCCGCGAGATGGTGCTGCACCTGGCCGAGCGGCTGGAGGTGCCGCTGCGTGAGCGCAACACGCTGCTGGTCGCCGCCGGCTTCGCCCCGGCCTATCCGGTGCGGCCGCTGGACGACCCGGCGCTGGCCCTGGCCCGGCGGGCGGTGGAGCGGGTGATCGAGGCACATGCGCCGAACCCGGCCCTGGCGGTCGACCGGCACTGGCGGCTGGTGGCCGCCAACGCCGCGGTGCCGCTGCTGCTGGGCGGGGTATCGCAGGATCTGCTGCAGCCGCCCGTGAATGTGCTGCGGCTGGGCCTGCATCCGGACGGGCTGGCGCCGCGGATCGTGAACTATGCCGAGTGGCGCGGCCATCTGCTGGAGCGGCTGCAGCGCCAGGTCGAGACGGCCGGCGACCCGGTGCTGGTCGAACTGCTGGCGGAGCTGCAGGCCTATCCGGCCCCGCCCGCGACCCTTGCCGTGCTGGCCCCGCCGGAGGAGGCGCATCCCGACGTGGTGGTGCCGTTCCGCCTGGCCACCGACTCCGGCGTGCTGTCCTTCCTGTCCACCACCACCGTGTTCGGCACGCCGGTCGACGTCACCCTGTCGGAGCTGGCGGTGGAATCCTTCTTCCCGGCCGACGCCGCCACCGCCGAGGCCTTGCGTCGCCTGGGCTGAACCGGTCCGGCAACGCTCCGTAACAAAATTGTCCCCGGCTTGTATTTGACATAATTCCCGTAACGTCGTCACATAGGTGTCAGACTTCCTTGGAAGGGGAGCCAGCCGATGCGACGGGTGTTGAACTGGATGCGGCTTCTGGCAGCCGCCATGGGCGACGACGACGGGCATGAGCGCGAGTTGCATGCCGCGCTGCGCAAGGCCAATCGCGGCCCGAACCGGTGCCGCCGGCCGCTGCCGGACCCCGAGGTCTGATCACCCCTCTTCCGGAGTCTTCTTTCCAGCCAACGGTTTCCGCCGGCGCTTGCGCGCGATGATCTGATCCAGCGTCGCCGGCCGCAGCTCCTGCACATCGACCCCGACATCGTATTGCCGCGTCATCGGCGCGAGCATGCCGTGCGAATGGCCGTGCAGGTTCAGCGACCCTCGGCCGATCTGGTTCCAGGTGCGGAACGGGTAGTGGCACAGGATCAGGTGCCGGCCCTCGATCTTCAGCTCGGCATAGGCCTGCACCGACTCCCAGCCCGGCACCGCCAGCGTCCCCGGCCCGTCATTGTTGCCGGTGACCAGGTGCTTGCGGCCGTGCAGCCGGGCCAGCAGCGCCGCCACCGCCTCCGGCGGCGGCCCGAGCGCGACGTCGCCCAGGTGCCAGACCTCGTCCTCCGGCCGCACGGTCTCGTTCCATCGCGCGACCAGCGCCGCGTCATGCTCCGCCAGGCTGGCGAAGGGGCGCCGGTCGATCCCCAGCACGCGCCGGTCGCCGAAATGGGTGTCGCTGGTGAAGTAGATGGTCATGTCCGCAGTCTCGGTCGAAGCAGGGCTGGCAGTCCGTAAAAACAAGGCATCGAATGCTACAAATAAAACAATGATCTCGTCACAATAAATTAACTTTCTGCCAGAATCCGGACTGTGCTTGATCCGTCCCCGGAAGATCCAATCCGATGGAGATGGGGGATGATGATTCGTTCCGTTGCGGCCGCCCTGTGGGTCGCCGCCGCGCTGCTGGGCGCCCAGCCGGCCCAGGCGCAGACGCCGGCATCCGACTCCGTGCAGCAGGGCTGGCCGGGCCATGGGGGCGGCGACATCGGCGAGCTGCGGCTGATCGGCCAGGCGACGCTGCCGAATGCCCCGCCGTTCCAGGGCACCGTTGTCGGCGGCCTGTCGGGCCTGGACTGGAACCCGTTCACCGGCCGCTGGACGGCGCTCAGCGACGACCGCTCCTCGGCCAACGGCCCGGCGCGCTTCTACACCCTGGCGATCGACTATGACGCCCTGGCCGTGCGCGGCATCCGCGTCACCGGCGTGACGCCGCTGCGCGACAAGGCCGGGCAGACCTACGCCCCCGGCGCGGTCGACCCCGAATCGATCCGGCGCGACCCGCTGCGCGGTGTCCTGTACTGGAGCAGCGAGGGCGACATCTCGGCCGGCATCGACCCGTCGGTCAACGTCATCTCGCCGGGCGGCTTCCTCCGCCGCAGCATGGATCTGCCCCAGCGCTTCAAGGCGTCGGCCGCCGGCAAGAGCGGCCCGCGCAACAACCTGGTGTTCGAGGGGCTGGCCCTGTCCCGGGACGGCCGCACGCTGTTCGCCTCGATGGAGGCGCCGCTGATCCAGGATGCCGACATCCCGGCGACGCCGGCGCCCGGCCCGGTCCGCATCACCGCCTTCGACACGCTGACCGGCCGCGCCGGGGCGGAATATGTCTATGTCGCCGACCCGCTGCCGGCGGGCAATGGCGGCAGCTTCGGCGTCTCCGAGATCCTGTCCGCCCCCGGCTTCGGCGGCGACCTGCTGGTGCTGGAGCGGACCTTCATCGCCGGGGTCGGCAACAAGCTCCGGCTCTATGTCGCCGACCGCGCCGGGGCGACCGACGTCTCCCGCATCGACTCCCTGGCCGGCACCCGCTGGCGGCCGATGCGCAAGACGCTGCTGCTCGACTTCGACACGCTGAGCGGCGTCCGCCTCGACAATTTCGAGGCGATGAGCTGGGGCCCGCGGCTGCGCAACGGCAACCCGAGCCTGGTGATCCTGTCCGACGACAATTTCAGCGCGACCCAGATCACCGAGGCGCTGGTGTTCGAGCTGCGCCGGCCGGGACGGTGGAACTGAGCGCACCGAAGCGGAAGCCCATTGACGGGGACGGCATCGTCCCCGATCCTTCCGGAATGAACGCCATCCTCAACACCTCGCTGCACATGCGACGCCGGCGCCGTCCGGCGGCGGGCGTGCTGCGCGTTGAGGAAGGGATGTCCCCGGGGGCCTAGGCCCGCACCGACCAGACTCTCCCTCGCGTTCACCAGCCCGCCGCGGATCTCCCCGGCGGGTTTTTTGTTGCCTCGCTCACGAAAGGATCAGGGTCATGAGCCCGCCCGCTCCCGACAGGGTGCCCTATCTCCGGTTGGTGCCGCCGGCCGGATTCGAGACGCAGCCGCCGCTGCGCCCGATCCGCCTCGGCCTGGGACTGCAGCTCTCGATCCTGGTCGAGACCCTGCGCCGCCGGAGCCGTGCCCTGCAGGTCGAGCGGCTGAGCGACCATGAGCGCCGCGATGTCGGGTTGCCGCCGCATCCCCGGGAGGCGCATCCGCGCGATCTGATCCTGTGGCGGTGAATCGCAGGTCGGGTTCGCCTCGGCGAACCCAACATCCCGGCGGGCCGCTATTCCGCCGGCGGCAGGGCCGGCTCCGCATCCGGCTGGGAACCTTCCGCCCGGGTGATCCGCCAGGCCATCACCAGGGAGATCGCCAGCAGCGCCGACGCCAGCCCGTAGGGCAGGCCGGGCAGGTCCAGGCCTGCCGCGGGCGCGATGCCGATCGCGAAGCTCTGGGTGAACAGCACCGGGCCGATCATGCCGGTGATGCCATGCAGCCCCGACAGCGCGCCCTGCAGCCGTCCCTGCTCCTCCGCCCCGACCCGGCGCGACATCAGCGCCTGCAGCGCCGGCCCGGTCAGGGCCCACAGCGACAGCAGCGGGATCGCCGCCAGGATCAGCCGGCCGGTCGGGGCCAGGGCGAACAGGGCGAAGCCGGCCACGCCGAAGACCAGCCCCGCGGCCATCGCCCACCGCTCGCCCAGCCGGGCCACGGCCGGGCCGATCAGGGCCGCCGACACTACCATCGACCCGGCGCCGACCGCCGCCAGCGACAGCCCGACCGCCGCCTCGTCCCAGCCATAGCGCTGCATGACATACAGCACGTAGAGGCTGGGCAGCGATTCCTGCGCCAGGAAGATCAGGGCGGTCGCGCCGGCCAGGCCGAGCAGCGCCGGGGATGAGCGCAGCAGCGCCAGGGCGCCGAAGGGGCTGGCGCCCGCCCAGGTGAAGCGCGCGCGCCGCTCCGGCGGCAGCGATTCCGGCAGGATCAGCAGGCCGTAGGCGGCGTTGGCAAGGCTGAGCGCCGCCGCGGCCCAGAACGGCAGCCGGGGATCGATGCCGGCCAGGAGCCCGCCCAGCGCCGGCCCGGCGATGAAGCCCAGGCCGAAGGCGGCGCCGAGCAGCCCGAACTTGGCGGCGCGCTGCTCCGGCGGCGTCACGTCGGCGATGTAGGCGATGGCGGTCGGGGCGCTGGCGGAGGTGATGCCCGAGACCAGCCGCCCGACCAGCAGCCAGGCCAGGTTCGGCGCCAGCGCCATCAGCACGTAGTCGAGGCCGAGGCCGAGGCTGGACAGGAGGAGCACCGGCCGCCGCCCGAACCGGTCGGACAGCGCGCCCAGCACCGGCGAGGCCAGGAACTGCATCGCCGCCCAGGCCAGGCCGAACAGCCCGCTGATCACCGCCGCCCGCTCGACATCGCCGCCCTCGAACTCGACGATCAGCCTGGGCAGGACCGGCACCATCAGGCCGACCGCGAGGATGTCGAGCAGGATGGTCACGCAGACGAAGGCGACGGCGGCCCGGCCCGGTGGGCGCGGAGGCGGGCAGGACATCTGCATTTCTCCCAACAATGAACCGGCCCCGATGGTCTCTAGCGGCTAGCCCGGCGTTCCGCGACGCCTTGCGCAAAGCGCAGGGCCAGGCGCGGGCGTGCCTGCTCGACCGGCCCGAGGCGCCCGGCCAGCCCGTCGACAAGCCCGGTCACGATGCCGGCGAGCTTGGCGAGCTTGGCATCCTCGAGCAGCGCAATGTGGAAGACCTCCCACACGGTGAACAGGTTGGCCATGATGACGACGGGATATCGCCTGCCGTATCGCAAGGCGAGCTGGACGCCGTTGCGGGCGCTGTAATAGCGCCGGTGCCAGGGGTGGTTCATCGTGGTCAGCTCGAACGGGCCGAGCTTGTGGCTGCGCCGGTCCCCGATCCGGTGCGACAGCGTCAATGACGGGGTCACGTAGAGCGGGACGTCGGATGCCCAGGCCCTGAAGCAGTATTCGGTGTCGACATGGTCGATGAACAGCTTTTCGTCGAACGGGCCGAGCGTCGCGAAGGCGGCGCGCGAGATCATGCAGCCGGAGGAGGTCAGGACCGCGCAACGCTGCAGGCCGGAGTCATCGCGCATGTCGACGCGTCGTGCGGTGACGCCATTGCTTTGCAGCACCGGGAGATACTGCTGGACGACCTCGTCGAAGATCCGCGGCCCGACCAGGAAGGGCTGCGCGGCCAGATCCGCGCAGATTTCGCGCATGGCCGGAAAATAGTGGTCCGGCACGACCGAGTCCTGGTCGATCAGGACGACAGCGTCCATGCCGCGATCGAACTGGTTCGCCAGCCCGCGATTATGGGCTCCGGCGATGCCGTTCCTGTTCCCTTCGTGGATCAGGACGATGTCGTGTCCCTCAAGCAGGGCCGCCAGGCGGTCATCGGGCTGCGGCGTGTTGTCGACGACCGCGAGGCTGTCGCAGCGCCGGCGCAGCTCGACGATCCGCCCGATCTGCTCCGCCGTCGGATGAAACAGGACGACCACCGCTCCAAGGGCTGTCATTGGGCCTCACCGTGTTCGTATGCAGCCGACCCGGCGCTCCGATCCTCGAATTGACCTATTCCGCCGGCGCGGCCGGCTCCGGCTCGTCGCGGGCGCCGACGAAGCGGCCGAAGACCCGGCCGAACAGCCGGTTCAGATCGTCCAGCACGGTGAACACCGCCGGCACGAACACCAGGCTCAGCACGGTCGAGGTGATCAGCCCGCCGATCACCACCGAGGCCATGGGCGAGCGGAAGGCCCCGCCCTCGCCCCAGCCGATGGCCGAGGGCACCATGCCGGCGATCATCGCCAGGGTGGTCATCACCACCGGCCGGGCCCGCTTGCGACCGGCCTCCATCAGCGCCTCGGTGCGTTCGGCGCCGGCGGCGATGGCCTCGATCGCGAAATCCACCAGCAGGATCGCGTTCTTGGTGACGATGCCCAGCAGCATCAGGATGCCGATCACCACCGGCAGGCTGATCGGATAGCCGGTCACCAGCAGCGCCAGGAAGGCGCCGCCGATCGACAGCGGCAGCGACACCAGGATGGTGACCGGTTGGGCGATGTCGGCGAACAGCAGCACCAGCACGGCCAGCACCAGCAGCACGCCGGCGCCCATCGCCAGGGTGAAGCCCGAGAACACCTCCTGCATGATCTCGGCGTCGCCGAAGGGCCGGATGCTGACGCCGGGCGGCAGGTTGCGTACTGAGGGCAGCGCCAGCACCGCGTCCATCGCCTGGCCCAGCGGGGTCTTGCCGACCAGGTCGCCCTCGATCGAGACGCGGCGCTGGCGGTCGTAGCGGTCGATGGTGGTGGCGCCCTCGCCGAAGGCGATATGGGCGACCGAGGTCAGCGGCACCTTGCCGCCGGTCGCGGTCGGCACCCGCAGCGTCTCGAAGGTGGCCAGCTTGCCGCGGGCGTTCTCGGCAATCTGCACCCGGATCGGCACCTGCCGGTCGCCGGCGGAGAACTTGGCCAGGTTGGCGGAGATGTCGCCCAGCGTCGCGATCCGCACCGTCTCGGCGATCTGCGCCACCGACACGCCCAGCGCTGCGGCCTCGGCCAGGCGCGGCACGATGCGGATCTCCGGCCGGTCGATCGCGGCGGTGGACACGACATTGGCCAGCACCGGCACGCGCTCGCGGATCTCGCGCTCGATCGCCAGCGACGTCCGCACCAGCTCCTCGGAATCATTGCCGGAGAGCAGCAGCGTGTATTCCCGCGCGCCGCCGCCGCTGAAGCTGAAGCGCAGATCGGGCTCGGCGGCCACCTTCGGCCGCATCGAACTCTCCCACGCCTTCTGGTCCAGGCCGCGGTCGGCCCGCGGCACCAGGGTGGCGACGATGGTGGCCTTGCGCACCTCGCCGCCGGCGATGTCGAGCGGGTTCACGCCGTCGCCGCCGAGGACGGCATAGACGCTCTTCACCTCCGGCTGGGCGCGGAACAAGGTCGACAGCCGGTCGGCCACGGCCTGGGTGTCCTCCAGCGTCGACCCGGGCGGCAGCTCGATCGACAGGGAGGAGCGGGAGATGTCGTTGTTCGGCAAGAGGCCGGTCGGGAACAGGCTGGCCAGGGCGGCGGAGGCGACGAAGATGCCCAAGCCGGCGGCGATGGTGCGGCCGCGATGCCGGATCGACCAGTCCAGCAGCCGCAGATAGAAGCGCATCGCCGCGCCGTCGCGCTCCTCGTGATGCCCGTGGTCGCGCATCAGATAGGCGGCCATCAGCGGCGTCACCAGCCGCGCCACCAGCAGCGAGAAGGTGACGGCGACCGCCACGGTGATGCCGAACTGCTTGAAGTACTGGCCGGCGATGCCGCCCATGAAGCTGACCGGCAGGAACACCGCGACGATGGTCATGGTGGTGGCGACCACGGCCAGGCCGATCTCGTCCGCCGCCTGGATCGCGGCGCGATAGGCCGACTTGCCCATGCGCATGTGGCGGACGATGTTCTCGATCTCGACGATGGCGTCGTCGACCAGGATGCCGGTGGCCAGGGTGATCGCCAGCAGGCTGATCGAGTTCAGCGAGAAGCCCAGCGCCTCCATCACCGCGAAGGTCGGCAGCACCGACAGCGGGATGGCGACGGCGGAGATGATCGTGGCGCGGAAGTCGCGCAGGAACAGGAAGACGACGATCACGGCCAGGATGGCGCCTTCGATCAGCGTCTCCATGGTCATGTCGTAATCGGCGCGGGTGTAATGCACCAGGTTGTCGATTTCGCCGATCTGCAGCTCCGGATGCTCGACCGCCAGCTGCTGCAGCCGGGCCTGGGCGGCATCGGCGACGACGACGTCGGAGAAGCCCTTGGCCCGGTACAGGCTGAAGGCGACCACGGGCTTGCCGTCGACCCGGGCGAAGGTGCGCGGCTCGGCCCCGCCATCGGTCACGGTGGCCAGGTCCTGCAGCAGCGCCTGGCGGCCGCCGGGCAGGCTGATGCGGCGCTGCGCCAGCTGCTCCACCGTCGCCGCTCCGGCCAGGGTGCGGATCGACTGCTCCTGCACGCCGACCGTGCCGCGGCCGCCGGCTAGGTCGATGTTGCTGGCGCGCAGCTGGTCGTTGACCTCCGACGCGGTGATGCCCAGCGCGGCCAGCCGGTCGGGCCTCAGCTCGACCCGGATCTCGCGGTCGACGCCGCCGATGCGCTTGACCTGGGCGATGCCCGGCACGCCCTGCATCGCCCGCACCACCGTGTCGTCGACGAACCAGGACAGCTGGTCGACGCTCATGCCGGGGATCGACGCGGCATAGGTCAGGATCGGCAGCCCGGCCACGTCGATGCGCTGGATCACCGGCTCCTCGATGCTCTGCGGCAGGGTGGAGCGGATCTTGGAGATGGCGTCGCGGACATCGTTCACCGCCCGGTCGGTCGGCGTCTCCAGCACGAACTCGATCATGGTGACGGCGGCGCCGTCGGAGAGGGCGGAGGTGACGTGCTTGACCCCGGTCAGCCCGGCCACGGCGTCCTCGACCGGCCGGGCCACCTGGGTCTCCAGCTCGGTCGGCGCCGCGCCGGCCTGGGCGATGGTGACGGTCACCACCGGCACGTCGATGTTCGGCATCTGGGTGACGGGCAGTGACCGGAAGCTGACGAAGCCGATGACGATCAGCACCGCGAACATGACCAGCGGCGGAATCGGCTTGCGGATCGACCAGGCGGAGATGTTCAGGGCCATGTCACGCACACGGTGGCAATGGTTGATCCGTCGTCGCGAGCGTCTAAAGGCGCTGGAGCGCGTTGCCTCTCCCGCTTGCGGGAGAGGTCGGACATCCGAAGGATGTCCGGGTGAGGGCCAGCGGCGCTGCCTTCCTCATCGACCTCGCCAGGCGCGAGCGCGCGATCCGCCTTATCCTGAAGCGCTGATCCCCGGGGCCAAGGACGGAAGCCCTCACCCGGAGCCGCTTCGCGTCTCCGACCTCTCCCGCAAGCGGGAGAGGCAACGCGGACGACGCCCAAAGATGTGTGATGGCGCCGAGCGAGAGAGGAGGCTGCCGTCTTCATCACTCGGCTCAGCCCGCCTTGTCCGCGGCGGCGACCGGCGGCTGCGCCGGGGCGATGCGGTCGCCGCTGCGCAGGAAGCTGCCGGCGCGCAGCACCACCGCCTCGCCCTCGGCCAGGCCGCGGCGGATCTCCACCCTTCCGTCGCCGACGAAGCCGGTCTCGACCGGCCGGCGGTCGACCACGGCGTCGTGCACCGCCTGGACATAAGCGCCGTCGGCGCTGAAGAACACGGCGGACAGGGGGACAGTCAGGGCCCGGCGGCGGCCGGTCTCGATCGTGCCCTCGGCGAACACGCCGGGGCGCAGCCCGGGCTCGGCCGGCAGGGTGACGGCGACGCGGCCCAGGCGGCTGGTGGGGTCGACCGTCGGGTCGACCAGCCGCACCGTGCCGCGCACCGGCCGGGCGAAGCCGGTCAGCTGCAGCTCCACCGGCTGGCCGATGGCGACGCGCGGCATGCCGGTCTCGGTCACCTCGGCCCGGAACTCGACCTCGCCGTCGCGGATCAGCCGGAACAGGGGCGCGCTCGACATGCCAACCACGGCGCCGATCCGCGCCTGCCGCTCCGACACCACGCCGGCCACCGGGGCCTTGATCTCCGACCGGGCGATGCGCAGCGCCACGTCGTCGCGCTGCGCCTGGGCCAGCGCCTTGTCGGCCAGGGCCGAGCGCGCCGTCTCCCGGGCCGAGGCGATGCGGGCCGCAGCGACCTTGACCTCGGTCTGCCGCGCCAGCAGCTGCTCGGCCGAGGCGTTGCCGTTGGTCCGCAGGGCCTGGGTCCGCTCCAGCGACGCCTGGGACTGGATGGCGGAGGCCTCGGCCTCGTCGATCGAGGCCTGGGCCTGCTGGGCCGCGGCCTCGGCCTTGGCGATGCTGGCGTCGCTCTGCGCCAGCTGGGTGTCCAGCTGGGCGTGGTCCAGCCGGGCCAGCACCTGGCCGGCGGTGACATGGTCGCCGACATCGACATCGAAGCTGACCAGGCGCAGCCCGTCGACCTCGGCGCCGACCAGCACCTCCTCGCGTGCGGCGAGCGTGCCGGTGACCGCCAGGGTCTCGACCACCTCGTGCATCTCCGCCCGGGCGAGGGTTGTGACGGGGACGGGGGCGGCGGGATCGCCCGCAGGCCCGACCCGGTCGGAGGCCAGGATGCGCCAGCCACCGGCCACCACCGAAAGGCCGACCACCGCCAGGGCCAGGAACCCGAGCCGGCGGGAACGGATGACTCTCATCGCGGAACCTCTCGCTCAGGCCGTGGCGCGGCGCTGCCCTTGGCCGGAGACCAGATCATCCAGGATCGTGGCGATTTCCCGGCGGGCGTCATGCCGCGCGAAATCGGCCTGCACCGCCTGCGCCCGGCGCCGGTAGCGCGGGTCGGACAGCACGGTGCGCACCGCGTCGCGGATCTGCTCCGGCCGCGGATGGCCGGTGCCGAGATTGATCCCGGCCCCGGCCCAGGCGACGCGGGCCGCGATCTCCGGCTTCTCCTCGGTGTCGCCCGCCACCACGATCGGGACGCCGAGGCTGAGGGCGTGGTTGACCGAGCCATAGCCGCCATTGGTGACGAACACATCGACCTTCGGCAACAGCCGATCATAGGCCACGAAGGGCGTGGCGCGCGTGTTGGCCGGGATCGGCACCGGGATCTCCTCGACCGGGGGGCCGCCGGTGGTGGCGACCATCAGCATGTCCTCGTCCTTCAGCGCGGTCAGGGTCGGGCCGATCAGCTGGCCGAAATCCTCATTGGCGAAGGTGCCCTGGGTCGCCACCACCACCGGCTTGCCGCCGTCCAGCTCGGGCCACCAGGCGGGCGGGGTGAAGCTCTTGGTCGGCGGCGCCAGCAGCGGGCCGACGAAGCGCACCGTCTCCGGCAGGTCGCTGCGCGGATATTCGAAGGATTCGCCGGTCAGCTGCAGGTACAGGTCGGGCAGGCTGACGAAGGCGTCGAACATGAACTCCGGCAGCGGCGGGCAGCCGATCGATGCCAGCGTCTCGTCGAACTCCTGCTGCATGCCGGCGCATTGCGCCTGCATGTTGCGGTGCATGGCGATGTTGCGGGCCCGCCCCTCCGACGTCCCGGACGGCGTCATGCCGGAGCCGAAGAACGGCGTGTCGACGCTGGTGGCGGCCAGGGCGGTGATGCCGATGGTGATCACCGGCGGCCGGGCCTCGCGCGGGCCCAGCAACATCGGCACGGTGCCGGCGAAGACCGTGTCGACCAGGATGGCGTCGGCCGGGAACCCGCTCAGGATCCCGTCCAGCCCCGCCTTCTGGCCCAGCATGGTGCGGCACAGGTATCGCAGGCCCAGCATCAGCTTCAGCGGCCCGCGCTCCGCCTCGTGATAGTCGGGGAACAGCTCGCTGATCCGGCGGTAGTCGAAGTCGATCTCGGCCGGGAAGGGGACGAAGCGCGCCCCGGTCGCCTCCGCCTTCTCGCGGAACAGGCTGGCGGTGTTGAAGACGACCTCGTGGCCCTGGCGGACGAGGTGCTGGGCGATGGCGAGAAGCGGCGAGACATGCCCGGGCAGGGCGGTCGCGGCGAGGATGTAACGGGCCATGCTGGGTCCTTCCGCCGGGCGGCGCTGCCGCCGCCCGGCCTTGCTGCAATCACTCGGCGGCGACGGGGGTCGGCTCCGGCGCCCAGGCCTCGGCCGCCTCGACCGAGTCCAGGATCTTCAGGTTGCGCAGGTAGCGCTCGATCAGGTCCGGCCCGACCGGCGGGATCGCGCCGCCAATCTCGTCCATCCGCGCATGGGTGGCGTCGCAGGACAGGGTCGGCGGGGTGATCGACGTGTCATACTGGTTGAGGATCGAGAGCACGGTGGCCAGGTAGTGGTCCTGGCTGTCGACCAGGCTCTGCTTCGCCCGCTCCAGCCAGGGCAGCAGCCCGAGCGGCTCGAGCGGCAGGCCCAGGCGCTGGAACATCGGCACCATGTCGCGCAGGTAGATCGCGCCCTGGCTGACCAGGTGGTAGACGCCGCCCCAGGGCCTGTCGCTGCGCGCCAGCCGCAGCATCGCGTCGGCGATGTCGTCGGCCGGGGTCATCGCCATGTGGATGTCCGGGATGGCGCCGATGCTGGCCGAGGCCCGCACCACCCGCCAGATCATGTCGGCTTCGTTGCAGATTCCCTGCGCCCGGTCGCCGGTGATGGTGCCCAGCCGGTACACCGACACCGGCAGGCCGCGCGCCTGGGCCCGGCGCGCCAGCGTGTCGCCGGCCCATTTGCTCTGGGCATAGCCGCCGATCAGGCCCTGCCAGCTCTCCAGCCCCGACGCCTCGGTGATCAGCTCCGGCCCGGTGGACGGGTCGATCACCGACAGGGTCGAGACATAGTGCAGCGCCTTCGGCCGGCCGGAAGCGGTCCAGCCGATCAGCGTGTGCACCGCCTCGACATTCGACGGCTTCAGCGCGGCATAGGACTGCAGGAAGTCGACCATCGCGCCGCAATGGAAGATGGCGTCGCACTGGTCGCGGACGATGGCGACGCCCTTCGGGTCGAGGCCGAGATCCGGCTCGGCCAGGTCGCCGACCAGGATCTTGACGCGGTTCTCGTCCCACAGCCCGATCAGTTGCCGCTCCGTCAGGGCGCGGCGCAGCCGGGTGCGGGCGGCGCCGGCGCTCATCGCCCGCACCAGGCAGAAGATGCGGGCATTGGTGTCGCGCAGCAGCGTGGCCAGGATCTGGCTGCCGACGAAGCCGGTGGCGCCGGTCAGGAACACCTCGTCGAACGCGACCGGCGGCAGCTTCGCCTGGGGCCGGATGTCGTCGGCCAATTGCGCGTCGGCGGCCAGGTTCAGCGAGGCGCCGGCGAAGCCGCCGCGCGCCTGGTCGACCTTCTCCGCCAGGCCGGCGATGGTCGAGACCTCGAACAGCACGGCCAGCGGCAGGTCGACGTCGAAGGTCGCCTTCATCCGGCCGACCAGCTGCGCCACCAGCATGGAATGGCCGCCGAGCTCGAAGAAGTTGTCCTCGACGCCGACGCGCTCCAGCCCGAAGGTCTCGGCCCAGATCGCTGCCAGGGCCTCCTCGGTCGGCGTCCGCGGCGCGACGAAGCCGGCGGAGGCCTGGCGCTCGGGTTCCGGCAGCGCCTTGCGGTCCAGCTTGCCGCTCGGGGTCAGCGGCAGGGCGTCCAGCGCCGTGAAGGTCGCCGGCACCATGTAGTCGGGCAGGTGCCGTCCCAGCGCCTGCCGCAGCGCCGCCGGGTCCAGCGCCGCGCCGGCCTCCAGCACCACATAGGCGGCCAGGTAGCGGTCGCCCGACTTGTCCGTGCGGTCGATCACCGCGGCCTGCAGGACGGTCTCGCTGCGCACCAGTGCCGCCTCGATCTCGCCCAGCTCGATGCGGAAGCCGCGCAGCTTCACCTGGTGGTCGATGCGGCCGAGGAAGTCGAGCGTGCCGTCGGCGCGCCAGCGCACCAGGTCGCCGGTGCGGTACATCCGGCTGCCGGGCGCGCCATAGGGGTTGGCGACGAAGCGTTCGGCCGTCAGCGTGGCGCGGTTGATGTAGCCGCGGGCCAGGTTGGCGCCGGCCAGGTACAGCTCGCCATTGACGCCGGCGGGAACCGGCTGCAGCCCGGGATCGAGCACGTAGAGCTGGGTGTTCCAGATCGGCCGGCCCAGCGGCACCGGCCCCTCGGCGCTCTGGCGGCACTCCCAATAGGTGACGTCGACCGCGGCCTCGGTCGGGCCGTACAGGTTGTGCAGCGGCACCGCCGGCAGGGTGGCATGGAACCTCGCCGCCAGATCCTCGGGCAGGGCCTCACCGCTGCAGAAGACGCGCCGAAGCCCGGTGCAGGCCGCCGCTTCCGGCTCCTGCAGGAAGGCGTGCAGCATCGACGGCACGAAGTGCAGGGTGGTGATCCGCTCGTCGCGGATGATCTCGGCCAGATAGGCCGGGTCGCGGTGCCCGCCGGGCTTGGCCACCACCAGGGTGGCGCCCTGGATCAGCGGCCAGAAGAACTCCCAGACCGAGACGTCGAAGCCGGACGGCGTCTTCTGCAGCACCCGGTCATCGGCGGCGAGGCCATATTCGCCCTGCATCCAGCGCAGCCGGTTGACGATGGCGCCATGCGAGACGGCCACGCCCTTCGGCCGGCCGGTCGAGCCGGAGGTGTAGATCACATAGGCGGTGTCCAGCGGGTCCGGCGCATCGGCCGCGAGGCTGGTCGGCTCGGCCGCGGCCAGCTCGGCCTCCGTCTCCGCCGCGTCGAGCACCAGCCGGTCGGCATCGTCCGGCACCACCCAGGCGGTGTCGCGGTCGGTCACCACGGCTACCGGCCGGGCGTCGCCCAGCATGAAGGCGATGCGGTCCAGCGGATAGTCGGGGTCGAGCGGCAGATAGGCGGCGCCGGTCTTCAAGATCGCCAGCAGGCCGACCACCAGCCCGACCGACCGCGGCAGCGCCACGGCGACGATCCGCTCTGGCCCGGCGCCGCGCGCGGCCAGCAGCCGGGCCAGCCGGTTGGCGCGGCCGTCCAGCTCGGCATAGCTCAGCGTCTCCGGCCCGAACACCAGCGCGGTCGCGTCCGGCGTGGCCCGGGCCTGGGCGTTCAGCAGCGCCGTCAGCGTCTCCGCCGCCACCGGATGGTCGGTGCGGTTCCAGTCCGCCAGGATCCGCTGCCGGTCCGCCGGGGCCAGGATGTCGATCGCGCCGATCGCCTGGGCGGGATCGGCCAGCATCGCCCGCGCCAGGCGCAGCAGCTGCTCGCGATGCGTGACCAGCTCCCCGGCCGTGTACAGGGCCGAGTTGGCGTCGAAGTCGATGCACAGGCCCTTGTCGTCGCCGCGGTCGTAGATGAACACGCCGAGATTGTTGGTCGAGCCGTTCGACAGGTTCTGCGGCGTCATCGGCAGGCCGCCGAAGCGCAGGTCGTAGTCGAAGGGCTCGATGTTCACCAGCATGGTGAACAGCTGCTGGTTGTTCGGCAGCAGGTTCAGGTCGCGCCGCATGTCCTCGTAGCGGTACTGCTGGTGCCGCAGGCACTGGCGCACCTCGGTGCCGACCTGGCGGATCACGTCCTGCATGCTCAGGCCCGGGTTCATGCGCAGCCGCAGCGGCACGGCGTTGGCCAGCATCGACGGGGTGCGCCGCATCCGGGCATTGGCCCGCGCGGTGACGGTCAGGCCGACGATCAGGTCCTCGGCCCCGGTCACGCGGTAGAGATAGGCGTTGGTCAGGGCGATCAGGATCTGCGGCAGGCTGGCGCCCGTGGACTGCGCCAGGGCGCGCAGGGAGGCCACCAGTTCGGGGTCCATGAAGGATCGGTCGCGCACCAGGCTGCCGGCCGCCTGCCGGCGGTGCGACAGGGTGATCGGCGACGGCGTGTCGGCGAAGCGCTCCATCCAGTATTCGCGGTCGCGCAGGAACCGGTTGGAGGCGCGGTAGCCCGTCTCCTCCTCCAGGATCTCCGCCAGGCTGCCGAAGGCGGTGTCGTCGGTCGGGGCGCGGCCCTCGACCAGCGCGGTGTACAGCTCCGCCACGCGGCGGGTGCACAGGCCCCCGGACAGGCCGTCCATCAGCAGATGGTGGACGCGGTGGTACCAGATGAAGGATCCGTCCGCGATCTTCAGGATGGCGGAGAACCACAGCTCCTCGGTCAGCGGGTTCAGCGGGCGGTCGTAATCCGCCTTCATCCAGCGGCCGGCGGCCTCGCGCGGGGCCGGCTCGGCGCTGAAGTCGATGAAGGGGATGTCGCCGCCGTATTCGTGCCGGATCACCTGCCGCGGGCCTTCGTCGCCCTCGACGAAGCGGACGCGCAGCGCCTCGGCCTCCCGTGTCAGCTGCCACAGCGCCGCCTGCATCAGGCCGGTGTCGAGCGGACCGTGGATCTCGATCGCCTCGGCCAGGTTGAACTCGATCTCGGGCATGAACTTCTGCGCCAGCCACATGCCGGTCTGGGCGGTCGTCAGGGGCAGCGCGGCGCTGCCGAAATCGATGCTGTCCATGGCTCAACTCGCTCGCAGGATAATGGAGGGGCGCCCGGCTGCCGTCGTCAGCAACCAGCCAGCGATTTCGGGCGCAGATCGGTCCAATGGGTGTCGATATGGTGCTGGCAGTCGGGGCGGGCGGCATCGCGCAGCACCGGGGTCCAGCCGTCCGGGACCGGGATGAAGGCCGGCCACAGCGAATGCTGCCCTTCGCCGTTGATGAGGACGTGGAAACGGCCTTCCGGATTGTCGAAAACGCTGGTCACGTCACGCTCCACCATGCCGGCGCGCAGCCATGCCGGCGGCGCCGCGACGCGGCGCTGCCAGGGGCTGGCGCAAATTGTCGAAGAGGATTCGCGTTGGAAGCTTTCGCCGCCCGGCGGCGGTGCCTCGAGCCATCGCGATCCGCACATCGCCTCGCTTCGCTGGGCCGGACAGCGCGGGGCAGGCGCGCCGTTCCGGAACCAGCAGCCCCAATGAGTCCTAATCGCGCGGACTGTGGTGGGAATCGAAAGCTGTTGTGAGCTGTATAGGTTTACAGGTTTCGATCACGCGCAGATGATGATGTCATGCATCAATCCTCTGGCGATCGCCTGTGACAGGGTCGCCACCCCGAATTTCTGTTTCGCATTCTCGGTGTGGAACACCACCGTCCGGCGGCTGATCCGCATGATCTCGGCGATATCCGACGCGCTCTTGCCCTTGGCCGCCCATTGCAGGCAGTCGATCTCGCGCGGCGTCAGCGTCGGCCGCGCCTGCGGCTCGGGCCGCTCGTCCTGGCGCAGCCGGGCGTGAAGATGCAGCGCGACCAGGTGCAGGGCGTGCTGGTGCCGGTCGATGCAGCGCTGGAAGTCCGGCTCCAGGCCGAATTCGGCCAGCGTCAGGCTGGAGGCGCGGCCCTGGCGGTCATGGATCGGGATGGTGACGCCGCGGCGGATGCCGGCCTCGGCCGCGTCGTCGAGGAACGCCTTCAGCCGGCGGGTCGACGGCTGGGCCAGCGTGTCGAGCGTCCAGGCGAAGGGCAGCATGGTGCCGACCGCGCGGGCGATCACCGGGTCGACGCGGTCGTAGCGCTGCTCGCCATAGCGCTCGACCCAGCTGTCCGGATAGGTGGTCAGCATCAGCGGCCTGTCGGCCTCCCCCGACGGGAAGCTGACGTAGGCGTAGTGTCTCAGGCCATATCCGTGAATCGTCCGCTCCAGCAGGTCGTGGATCGCCTGCCGGCTGTGGACCGTTGGTAGGTATAGGATGAAATCCCGAAAAATTTGATCCATCTTTGATCCTCGCCGCATCGTGCTTTCTTGTTTGTTATCCCCCCAGTTATTTTAATTTTATGCATTATTTTAGTTATGCCGTGTCACATTACAGTCACTTCGGCAATCCTCATCCTATTTCTATTGGCGCTTCTCGCCAAGAAAGATTCGCATAAGGTGGTATGGAAGGCCGGCCTGCGACAAGCCGCCACGGGGATGTTTGCGCGGATTGATCCGTCCGAGGCCCGTTCTGGCGCGGAGATGACTCGATCTGAGGGCCGACAAGTCCAGTCAATCTGCATAACATATCAGGTATATTTGAAGACATGGAATGATAGGAATGGCTTCCGTCGGCCGATTTCTGCGCTTCGGCCGATCTGGCGCCCGGGAGGTGGCGAGTCCGCTGGATATATTCTTTTCTCGGTCGGGAAAGAATATCTCTCGCGGTGCTTTCTTCTGAAACGGCCCGATCAAGGCGGCCCGGCCCGGCGCGGATCCGAATCCTTGCGACACACAGGAGAAGTTCATGAGCGGCATTCTTGATCTGACCGGCCTTCTCGGCGGCCTGCTGCACGATGCCGGTGACGTGCTGGGCGGCGCGGTCGCTGGCGTCGGCAGCACCGTCGGCACGGCGGTGGGTGAGACCGGCGAGATCGTCGGCGGCGTGGTGGGCGAAGTCGGCGCGGTCGTCGGCGACGCGGTCGGCGACGTGGTCGGTGGCGCCACTCACGCCGTCGGCGCGGTGCTCGATGGCGCCCAGTCGGCCGTCGGCGATGTGGTCGGCGGCGTGGGCGAGGCGGTCGGCCATGTGGCGGACGGCGTCGGCGACGCGCTGGGCAGCGTCCTGGGCGGCCTGTTCGGCCACCTCGACTTCCACCTCTGAGCGGGGCGGCCGGGGCAGGGTTCGCCCGCCCCGGCCCTTCAGCGGAGCGGCCTGCTGAGATAGGGCGATCCGGCCAGGCCGAAGCGCCAGGGCGTGGCGACGCCGCGGGTCAGGCCGATGCGCGGCCCGACCGCGATCGCCGGCTCGGCCTCGGTCCGCGGCAGCAGCCGGAAGGGCGGCGCGTCCAGCGGCAGGCCGGTCATTGCCCCGGTGACGCCCAGCGCCTGGGCCAGCCGGCCGGGGCCGGCGCACAAGAGGCGCGGCGCCTCCAGGCCGCGCCGCGCGCGCATGATCTCGATCCCCTCGGTCGGCGCGATCGCCCGGATCAGCACGGCGCTGCCCGGGCGGGCGGCGTCGCACACCAGGTTCAGGCACCAGTGCAGCCCGTAGGACCGGTAGACATAGGCGTGGCCGACCGGCCCGAACATCGGGGCGTTGCGCGGGGTCGGCCCGGCGAAGCTGTGTGACGCCGGGTCGGTCGGGTCATAGGCCTCGGTCTCGACCACCACGCCGCCGACGCCGTCGACCAGCAGGGTGGTGCCGATCAGGGCGCGGGCGACGGAGACGACATCCGCCGTGAAGGCGCTGCGGTCCAGCGGCGCCGGGGCAGGGGAGGGCGCATCGGGCATCCGGCCTGTCTCCGTGACCGCGGCGGCCTGCGCAAGCGGAATCCACCCTTTGCCGCAGCCTGGGCTCCCCGGCTTGGCCCGGCGGAAGAGGTGCCGTATGGTCGGACCTTTCCGATCCCAGGTGACCTGATGGACCAGCAAGCCCAGAAGCCCGCCATCCCGCCCGAGCTGGCGGCGCTGCGCAGCAGTATCGACAACATCGACGCGGCCCTCGTCCACCTGCTGGCCGAGCGCTTCAAATGCACGCAGACGGTCGGGCGGCTGAAGGCGACGGTCGGCCTGCCCCCGGCCGATCCGGGGCGCGAGGCGGCGCAGATCGCACGGCTGCGCCGGCTGGCCGAGGAATCGCATCTCGACCCGGACTTCGCCGAGAAGTTCCTGGCCTTCATCGTCGCCGAGGTGATCCGCCACCACGAGGCCATCCGCGACGGCGTGCGGGGTTAGGCTGACACTCACCCTTCTCTCCCCGACTACGGCATCTGCACATCGCGTGCGGTGGCGAACGGCCGGCCTACGCACAGATTGCCTCTCCCGCTTGCGGGAGAGGTCGGACATCCGAAGGATGTCCGGGTGAGGGCCAGCGGTCTCGCCAGGCGCACGGACTTTGCCGTGAGCAAGCGCTCGATCCGTCCTGTCCTGAAGCCGTGAGTCTAGTGTCGCCGCCGCAACGCCCTCACCCGGAGCCGCTTCGCGTCTCCGACCTCTCCCGCAAGCGGGAGAGGCAACACGGAGAGGAGCAGGATCCGGCGGCGCATCGCCGATCATATCGGTCCGCTTGGCCTTGCCGGCCAGCCCCGGCCGGACCAGATCTCTGGGGCCCAGACCCCTGGGGCCGTCCCCGGCGGGGCGGCCGACCGGCATCGCCGCAGACATCTCCGAGGAGCTTCCCATGCCCATCCATCCCGCGATCCGGGCCGGCCGGGTCGCCGTCATCACCGGCGCCGCCGGCGGCATCGGCCTGGCCGCCGCGAAACGCTTTGCCTCGATCGGCCTCAAGATCGTGCTGGCCGACCTGGCCGGCGAGGCGCTGGACCGCGCCGCAAGCGAGGTGTCGGAGATCGCCGCCGGCGGCGCGCCGGATGTCCGCGCCGTGCCGACCGACGTGTCCCAGATCGGCCAGGTCGAGGCGCTGCGCGACGCCGCCCTGTCGGCCTTCGGCGAGGTCGGGGTGCTGATGAACAATGCCGGCATCGGCAATGGCGGCGGCCCGTGGGAGAATGTCGACCGTTGGCGCCGGGTGCTGGACGTCAACCTGTACGGCGTGATCCACGGCGTGCAGGCCTTCGCCCCGGCGATGATCGCCCAGGGCGCTGACGGGCTGATCGTCAACACCGGGTCGAAGCAGGGCATCACCACCCCGCCGGGCGACACCGCCTACAATGTCTCCAAGGCCGGGGTGAAGGCGCTGACCGAGGGGCTGGCGCATGCGCTGCGCGAGACCGAGGGCTGCCGCGTCACCGCGCATCTGCTGATCCCGGGCTACACCTTCACCGGCATCACGGCGCGGGGCGCCACCGAGAAGCCGGCGGCGGCCTGGAGCGCGGAGCAGGTGGTCGAGTTCATGCTCGGCAGCCTCGGCCGGGGCGACTTCTACATCCTCTGCCCCGACAACGACGTCACCCGGGCGATGGACGAGAAGCGCATCCGCTGGGCGGCGGACGACATCATCCGCAACCGTCCGGCCCTGTCGCGCTGGCATCGCGACCACAAGGACGATTTCGCCGCCTATATGGCGCGGCCCGACTGACGCGCCCGCGCCGCCCCGGGCCTGTCGGGGCGGCGCATCGGTCCTTTTCGAGCGGGATCTTCAAATTTTATCCAATTTATTGATGCATTGAATGCACGCTTAAGTCGGATAAGAGGATTCGTCTTGCACCTCTAAGTAATCGAATATAAGAATCAAGTCCCAGCTTGAGCCCATAGCAGGCATTTCATCGTCCCCGCATTTTTCATCGGGGTTCAGGCTGGGGCCCTTTCCTTCAGCCGGAGAGTCCGGGCCGGTCCAGCGGCACCGGCTTGCTCATATAGACGGTGGTGCCCTCCAGGAACGGCTCCTCCCGGTCCACGGCGAAGCCGGCGCGGGCATAGAGGTCGACATTCCCGGCGAAGCGCGGATTGGTGTAGAGGCGCAGCAGCGGCCGCCCCAGCTCGGCCGCCAGCGCCTCGGCATGGGCCAGCAGGCGGCGGCCGTGGCCGCGGCGCTGGGCATCCGGCGCCACCGCCAGGTTCTCGATCAGCAGATGGTCGCCGCGGTCGATGATCTCGATCAGCGCGGCCAGGCCGTCGCCCTCGAACAGCAGGTCGATCCGGTGCTCGCGCACCGCCTGGTCGTAATCGGCCTTCATCGGCGTCGGCTCGCGGCCGATCACCGGCACCCATTTGGCATAGGCGGCGCGGGTCAGCGCGCGGACGGCGGCGGCGTCGTCGGCGGTGGCGCGGCGGATCAGCAGGTGGCTCATGGTCGGGTCCTTCGGGGACGGCGGTGACCGGCAAGAAAAAACCCGCCGGTCGGGGACGGCGGGTTGCGGTGGTCGGGATCCGGTTGGGATCAGCCGGGACGGGTCCCGGCGGCTCCCCCGCCTCTCCCGGCGCACCGCAGCGCCGCCGTCGTCATGGGACGACGTCGTTTGCTGGCGGTGGTAGCTCGGAAGAAGCGGGTCATGGTGTGATGATCCCGACTCAGGCGGTCGCCGTCAACGACTGTGGTGTTACAGCTGTCCGACGCGCCGCGACCGCGGCGGCCAGCCGCTCCAGCACCGCCACCGAATCGTCCCAGCCGATGCAGCCATCGGTGATGCTCTGGCCGTAGACCAGCGGCGTGCCCGGGACCAGCTCCTGCCGCCCGGCCACCAGGTGGCTCTCGACCATGACGCCGATGATGCGGCCGTCGCCGGCCTCGATCTGGCGCGCCACGTCGTCGACCACCTTCGGCTGGTTCTCCGGCTTCTTGCTGCTGTTGGCGTGGCTGGCGTCGATCATCACCGCCGGCCGCAGCCCGGCCTTGGCCAGCTCGGCGCAGGCGGCCGCGACGCTGGCGGCGTCGTAGTTCGGCGCCTTGCCGCCGCGCAGGATGATGTGGGCGTCGTCATTGCCGGCGGTCGAGGCGATGGCCGACCGGCCGGTCTTGGTCACCGCCATGAAATGATGCGGCTGGGAGGCGGAGGAGACGGCGTCGACCGCGATCTTGACGTTGCCGTCGGTGCCGTTCTTGAAGCCGACCGGGCAGGACAGGCCGGACGCCATCTCGCGATGGATCTGGCTCTCGGTGGTGCGGGCGCCGATCGCGCCCCAGCCGACCAGGTCGGCGATGTATTGCGGCGTGGTCATGTCCAGGAACTCGCAGGCCGCCGGCAGCCCCAGCCGGTTGACCTCCAGCAGCACGCTGCGCGCCCGCCGCAGCCCCTTGTCGATCTGGAAGCTGCCGTCGAGGTCGGGGTCGTTGATCAGCCCCTTCCAGCCGACCGTGGTGCGCGGCTTCTCGAAATAGACCCGCATGACGATCTCCAGCTCGCCGCCCAGGCGCTGGCGCAGCGGCTGCAGCCGGCGGGCATAGTCCAGCGCCGCCGCGGGGTCGTGGATCGAGCAGGGGCCGATCACCACGGCCAGGCGGTCGTCCGCCCCGTGCAGGATGCCGTGCAGGGCGCGGCGGGAATCGGTCACGGTGCGGGTGGCGACGGCGTCGCGCGGGAACTCGCGCATCACCTCCTCGGGTGTGCTCAGCTCCTTGATCTCGCGGATGCGCAGGTCGTCGGTGGTCTTCAACACGGCTTGGGCTCCTGGTTCACCCCGCCGGCGGCAACAAAAAAGCCGCCAGGAGGTCTGGCGGCTCTCGGGTCGGCTGTTGATCGTTCAGATCACGCGCACCCTCGCTCCGCCGCCGGAGGCGGGAAGCTAAAGTACCAGAAATAGGTGGCGCGAACGAAGGTCATGTCCTGCATATAAGCTGCGATCCCGGCTTTGTCACCATGGTTCTTTCGGGAAACATCAGGACCGGGCATCGGGGCTTTCGGGAAGTTGCCCGATGGCCACAGGGGCGGAACCGGGGCGCCGCCGAAGGGTTTTTCCGGGGCGCCGGTCGGAAGGGCTTGAGCCTTGCCGCCCGGCACGTCAGAACGGCGCATCGCCGTCGCGACCTGGAAGCGGAGCCTGTCGATGAAACCCGTCCGAGCCCTTCTGCCCGTCCTCGCCGCCGCCCTCCTGTCCACCACGGTCCTGGCGGTGCCGGCCCTGGCCCAGAACACCCAGCGCTACGCTCCCTGGCAGCCGCCGGGGCAGGACCAGACCAAGGCGATGCTCGACGAGCTGTCGCGGATGGTCAGCCAGGCCGAGCGCGACAAGGCGGCCAGTCCGGACTTCATCGCCGACCTGAAGGGGCTGGTGCAGCGCTACTCCGCCACCGTCGCTCCGCCGGCCGCCACCGCGCCGGTCCCGGCCCAGCCGCCGGCGGCGGCTGGGC